>CAZAPD010000016.1:0-51668 GCA_964487115.1 uncultured Thermococci archaeon
TGTTGTTTGGCGGGCCGGACGGGATTCGAACCCGCGACCACCGGGTTAAAAGCCCGGTGCTCTAACCAGGCTGAGCTACCGGCCCTCGCTTATCCCTAAGCGGGGATGGTTTTATAAGCTTTACTGTTCAATCGAGGAGAAGACTTTTGGAAAAGTCCATAGTAGAAAATAGCTGGCGCCCGGGTCGGGATTTGAACCCGAGTCGCGGGAGTGACAGTCCCGCATGATGGGCCTGGCTACACCACCCGGGCATTTGGGTGGCCGGCGGCGTCCCCGGTTTCCCGCCCCCTCTCGGAGGGCAGTACACCCGGGATCGCTGGCGGGCTTAACTTCCGGGGTCGAAACGAGACCGGGTGTGACCCCGCCGCTATGACCGCCGTACCGCTATTGACCTATTGGACTTAGTTTATAAAGATTACGGTTCAGAACAAAAAGGTTATAGCTTTCTATCTCTAATTTTCTTAATAAGAGGTGATAATCATGGGGTTAATTGAGGACAAAGCTCTGGTTGAGGCAGCTCTTTTTGTTTCAGGGAGACCCTTGAGTGTTAAAGAACTATCAAGAGCCTTGGGAATAAAATCTCAAGATTATCTGGAGAAACTGATAGAATTAATAGCTGCAGAATATGCTGAAAGAAAAAGTGCGATTGAGGTTGTTAGAGTTCTTGGAGATAAATATGTTATGCAAGTCAGGCAGGAGTATTCTCAGAGGGTTATACATCTGATGCCCCGGCCGGATTTAAGAACAGGTGAGCTGAAAACTCTTGCATTGATTGCTTATCTCCAGCCGATAGAACAGAGCAAGCTCGTAAAACTCAGGGGAAGCCAGACATACGAACATGTGAGAAAGCTTCTTGATATGGGGCTCATCTATGCGGAGCCCTATGAAAGGACTAAACTCTTAGGAACAACTCCAAAATTTGCCGAACTCTATGGATTCCCTGAAAACGACCCGTTCATAATAAAGGAAGCCTTTAAGAAGGTGGTTCATGCGGAGTATGCCGATTTAATTGAAAAACTTGAGAAAGGTGGAACGGTCTCAGAGACCGAATAGTAATCGGTGTCCCCTCCAGTAACCTTATTTCGTAGGATGAAAGATGTTCCTCCCTATTCTCTTTGATATCAGGCATTAAAGAAAAGTTTAAAAACCTCGAAATGAATTACTATTTAGGTGAGTGTATATGGCTGTGCTTACTAAAGAGCGAATAGTCGAAAGAATAAGAAAGGAAACAAGTATGAGTTTGACTGAAATTGAAGAGAGAATAAAAGAGCTCAGTAAAAGACATGGGATTTCTGATCACGCTGCAGCGGCAATGTTGGCTGATGAACTTGGGGTTAGCCTTGAGGAAGCTCCCTCGCTTATGCATATCTCTGATCTGATTCCGGGGATGAGAGGCATTAACATAGTTGGAAGAATCCTCCGCAAGTATCCTCTCAGAGAGTACCAGAAAAGGGATGGTAGCAGGGGACAGGTGGCAAGTCTTCTTATATATGACAGCACGGGAAAAGCCAGAATTGTTCTCTGGGATGCTCAGGCCACCAAATACTATGGTGAGCTCAAGGTTGGAGATGTGATTAAGGTTATAGATGCGACTGTAAGGGAAGGTCGCACCGAACTGCCGGAACTTCATGTTAATTTTAGGAGCAGGATAATAGTGAATCCTGAAGATCCAAGAGTTGAGGAAATCCCTCCAATTGACTCGGTGCGCACATATAACTATCAGAGGATTAGGATAGCTGATCTGATGGGTGGAGAACGTTTTGTTGAGGTTAGAGGCACCATAGCAAAATTATATCGCGTTACAGTTTATGATGCCTGCCCGCAGTGCAGAAAGAAAGTTGATTATGATGTCGCAACTGATTCATGGATTTGTGTGGAGCATGGGACTGTCGACCCGATAAAGATTACGATAGTCGATTTTGGAATAGATGACTCAAGTGGATACATAAGGGTTACCCTCTTTGGGGATGATGCTGCTGAGTTTATCGGACGAGATCCAGAAGAAATCTCCGAAAAGTTGAAGGAGTTTGTTGAGGAGGGGCTTACGATTAAAGAGGCCGGTAGGAAGTTAGCCGATGAGGAGTTCTATCATCTTCTCGGCAGAGAAGTTGTGGTGAGGGGAAATGTTGTTGATGATAAGTTCCTCGGCCTGATACTTAAGGCATCTTCATGGGATGAAATTGATTACAGAAGAGAGCTTTCCAGAGTAAAAAAGGAGCTTCAGGCGGTTCTTAAGGGGGTAGAGTAAAATGGAAGAGGTTAGGTTCAGGCGTAGAAAGCCGGCTTTAGAAAGGAAAATTGAGGAGATTGGTGAGGGAGATACGAGAGTTGCTCTCATAGGCAAAGTTATCAAGGTGGATAAGCTGGATTATCTCTTCTGGCTTGACGATGGAACAGGAGTCGCAATAATCGAGAGTGAGGAAAATGTTCTCCCTGAGATTGGTCAGGTGGTCAGGGTAGTTGGGAGGATAATCAGAAATGAAGAAATGCACATCTATGCAGAAGCCATTCAAGACTTCAGTGATGCTGACTTGGAGGCTCTGGGGGAGATTCAGGAACTTGAGAAAAAAGTTCTTCCCAAACTTGAAAACGCTCTTGTGTGGTGGTCAGAATGAAGAAACGATTGCCTGCTACCCGTGTTTATCTTAAGGACATCATTGAAGGGTATTACGTTAGAAGTGAAGGGGATTTTGAGCCCAACTATCTCATCACAAAAGATGCTCGTAAAATTTACCGTGTCAAGGTCGTTGCGACAATCGTAAGGGAGCCGGTAATAAGCGAAGATGAAACCTATGGCAAGTTTCAAATTGATGATGGGACAGGAACTATATGGGTTCTGGGATTCAGGGATGATACGAGGTTCATACGTCTCGTCAGAAAGGGAGATCTGGTCCAGATTATAGGGAAAGTTGCTGAATGGCGCGATGACAAGCAGATACTTGTTGAAGGGGTCACAAAGGTGCATCCGAACATGTGGATACTCCACCGCTTCGAGACGCTTAAGGAGAAGGTTGAGCATGTAAAAAAGGTCAGAATAGCCTTTGAAATTTATGATACCTATGGCATTACCGCTAAGGCTAAAGTTATTGCCAAAAACAAGGGCATCAGCGAGGACATGCTCCAGACGATTGATGAGCTATATACTATACTGCTTGAACAGAGGAGTCAGGAGTTCATTGAGGAAGCCCCTGAAGAGACATTCATAGAAGAGGAAAAAGAGGCTCCTCCTGAACTCATAGAGGCTAAAAAGGCTGTTCTTGAAATATTAAGGGCTAAGGACAAACCTATATCAGGGAAATTCATCGAAAGGAAGCTGAAGGAAAAGTTCAATCCTGAGATCATTGATGAAGCTATAAAGGAGTTGCTGGCTGAAGGAGAGATCTATGAGCCTGAAATTGGATTTTACAGAGTTCTTGAGTGATTATTTTGTTTTTGTTTATCTGTCCTCTTTTTCGGTTAAGATTAATCCAAAACTCAATACTGTTCCCGCATTGTTCTTATTACCGGATCGTGGATTAGGGTCGAGGTTATACTATCCACCATTTTGAAGAATTCTTCTTTACCCTTTGTGAGATCAAGATTCTCAATTCCTATCAGCTTACATTCCCTTCCAAGTATCCATTTTCCGAGGATTATCTTTTCTCTCCCGTCTTTCTCGGCATCTACCCTCACAAGCCCGTAGGGTATATCTGCTGTCCACCAGTTGGCTTTGAAAGTTACTTTCCATCCAGCGTTTTCGATTACTCTGACGAGCATGTCAAGGGTTACACCGGGCCCATATGGAGTTTTGAAAGTTATTACGGTCCAAAGTTCTTCGGTTTCAAGGTTTTCAACAATATCATTCTCAAAGTTCATTTTTTCACCTCCACAGCGATGCTATCAGGAAAGTAAATACAGCAAGGAATATGGAAATTTTAAGCATTTTTTGAGTTTTAGCGGCTGTTTTAGGCGATGGGTTTCTTATGATCAAATATCCAGCCCATAGGATTAAACCATCTACAATTACCATGGGAGCATATCCTGCTCCTATCCCTGCTCTCACTGGCAGGAAAGATGCTAAAACTGTGAGTACTGCAAAAATAACCGCCAGATAGGCTGCTCTCTTGAGACCCCAGATTATTGGCAGGGTTTTCGCACCTTTGATCCTATCACCCTCTATATCCTCAATATCCTTCATAATCTCCCTTGAAACATTTACGAGAAATGCACATATCGCTAGATAACCGGCAAGACCAAGTTTTCCAACTCCTGCGGCTCCATAGAGTGGGGTTGCACCGGTTAATGCTGCAACTGTGAGGTTTCCCACAAAAGGCATCGGTTTGAGCTTCCAGGCATAGATAAGCATAGTTATATAGGCAATTATAGCCAGAATAAACGCCCACATATTTATCATGTATGCGAGAATGAGCCCAAATGTTAGAAGGGATACAGAGTATAAAAAAGCTGTTTTTCTGCTCATGGCTCCTCTGGGAAGAGGTCTTTCGGGTCTGTTTATTTTATCTATCTCATAGTCAAAATAATCATTTATAGTATTCCCTCCGGCACAGCCGAGGGTAACTACCATAAATATGAGCAAGGCTGTTTTTACTTCGGGAATATGGCCTAATGCAACAACTGAACCCAACACACCCACTATTCCAGCCAAAATACAATTATGTGGTCTTGTTATCTCAATGAAGGCCTTTAGCTCCATTAGGAACACCTAACCCCATTAGGACAGGAAGTTAAAAAACTTTCCTAAAGTGCTTCCCGATTCAGGAGTCCCAGTTCCTCTCCATCCTCTCTAACCCTGATTCTCCCGAATCTTACCTCAACGGCTTTTTTAAGCTCTTCCTGTCTTAGAGGGGTTAAGATCTCCACTTTTTTCTCTTTGAAGTTTATAAGCTTCAGTATTCCGAGACCAAGGCAGAAACCTTCTCTGTCCATGAAGCCAACAAGCAGGTTGCTGAGCCATTCGAAGTCTATGCAGTGAACCTGATCCATTCTTCCGAAGCCACTTCCAGCCTTAACAACAGTGTATCTTCTGTTTTTCCACCCTGCAAATATGAGCCATCCGTGGAGTCTTTCAAGGAGTTCCTTCTCTTCGGAGGTTATTTCTTTTCCATGAAACATCTCAGTTCCGCTAATCTCGTATTCAGAGAGGTTAATTGTATAACTCCGTGCATTCTGGAAATACGTTTTCCATTTTTCTTTTCTTATGCTCCTCCTCTCACTCCTGCTGTGTTCAAGAGCTTTTTCACTCACTTTCAGACTTATGATTTTCGAAAATCTTCTAAGACTTTTTATAAGCTCCGCTAACTCATTTTCTCTCTGAAGAGAAATTATTAAATCTGGCTTTACGAGTTCAACCTTTAGTCTTTTCAAATCTCTCCCTGCATTTTCGACATAGCCTGTAGTGTCTATTATTATAAAATCCGCCAGCCTTTCGCCGAGTTCAGCAAGTCTTCTGACTCCTGTAACGACTTCACCAAAATGTGAGTTGGGTGTAATACTACCTATGAAGTAGTGTTTTAATGCTCTAAGCTCACTGGGCGAGTGAAAAGGAGCATTGGCTAAAGCCAGACTTACCGTTGCGGGAGGAAGAATACTCTTCTGACCTATGTCACTATCCAACAATGCCACTCTGAAGCCCTTAGAGATAAGTTTGTTAGCTAAAAATGTCACAAGGGTGGTTTTTCCGCTGTCAGTTCCTCCAATAACCATTATCTTTGCTGGTCTGTTTAATTTTTCTACAACTTCAATAACCCTTTCTCTGTCCTCTGGTACATCCTCAGTGTATTTTGCTTTGTTCATCAGATTGTATTATTCCCAAGAAATTAAAAAATTAACTTGGGAAAGGTTTATAAAACTAAAAGAATTGCTACATTTTGATGTTCCAATTTCCTTTAAAAAATTCAGAATCCATATTGAACTGTGTCAAATGAGTTTTTGAATAACAGAGGAGGGGGTTGAAATATGAACGGAAGAACATCACTTACAAATAGACAGATAGAACTCCTGAGAAAGCTCTACAAAGAAGGAAAGACTATTGAGGTCCACACCGTTGAAAAAACTCAAGATGAGCTTGCCGATGAACTTGGAATAACCAGGCAGGCTCTAAGCAACCATCTTAAAGTCCTTAAGGAGTTTGGCTATATTAGGACTGGTAGGGGTTTTATTGATTTAACGGATAAAGCTCTCGAACTTCTTGGTGAAAAGAAAGGGGATGTTTTTGTATTTGTCAGGATTGAACCTACAAAAAGGAAGCATGTTTATGAGGCAATAAAGAAATTGAAGGTTAAAAGGGTTTATAGAGTCACAGGTGATATCGACCTCATAGTCGAGGCTGATAAGACGAGGCTCGATGAGATTCTCGAGGAAATAGCCTCACTTGAGGGAGTTAGAGAAACTATCACCCATGTTGTCCTCGAGGTTCTCTGAGCCTCTTCTCTATAACCTTTTTGAGTTCATCAATGTTTGTTCCGAACTTTGCTGATATGGGGATAAAAATATCTCTATGGTCGCTCCAGCTCCCATTCAGGCCAAACTTTTCTATGAGTTTGTTTATTGTGATCTCAACGTTCTTCATTTTATCCAGCTTGTTGACTGCCACGATTGTGGGTATCTCTAATTCTTGGAGAAACTGGAAAAATTCCACATCAATGGGGATCTCTCCTCTTTTCTCCCATCTTTCTATTATTTCAAGGACACTCTTCCCGTCAATTACGAGAATTGCAAGCTCTATATCGTTTGCATTCTTTTCTATAAACTGGATTGTTTCTGTTTTTATCCTTTCTTGGACTTTTTTTGGAACTCCACTCATGAATCCAAACCCTGGCATGTCGATTATTCTTTTGTTTCTCCACTTGATCTCAATCGGTTTTCTTGTAACTCCCGGTCTTTTTCCTATCTTCACCTCTTTTCCGGTGAGCTGGTATATAATGGTGCTCTTGCCAACGTTTGATCTCCCTACAAAAATTATCATTTCTTTCCCCACAACTTCAGAAATTTTTCTCTTTATAAGGTTTAAGAGTCAGGGATAATAAAAATAAAGACCTAAGACCAAAAAGACTTAAGTATTGGGATGCCTATTATTTTTGGTGGTGTTTATGGATGAGACTGCTCAGAAGGCAAGGGCGAATCAACTCATAAATAAGTTTGTTATCTCCCTGACTGATGGAAGAATTCTTGGTTATGTGACGGACATCAATGTTGAGGTTGAGGAGGATCAATTCTACTTTATACTGAAGATGCGCATTTTGGAAAATCTCAGCAAAGGAGGCGAATTCCATCAGGGCATGTTCTCAAATGAGAGGAAGCTGAGGATAAAGCCAAGTGATATAGTGAATGTGGGTCCAGATGTAATAATTCTTGGAGAGGGAAAGGTTCCACCTCTGAAGGAAATTGAGAGGCTTCATGCCATAGCGGAGGAATACAACACCCTTGTCAGGGAGATTGAAGCCAAGGAGAAGATGATTAAAGACCTGAAAGATGAAAACTACAGGCTCACCAGACAGATTGATGAGCTAAGCAGGGAACTTAGAAAGCTTCAAGTGATGAAAGAGGACTTCGAACACCTAAAGGAGCAGCTTATAAAACAGGAAGGGCAACTTGAAATGGCCAGAGAATACATCAAGCTCCTTGAAGGGTTGAGACATGATATCGATGTCATAAAGGAGGATGTTGAAAACCTCACTAAAGGATATCTTGAAGAGGTAGTGAGAGCTATCATAAACGAGGAACTAAATGCGAGAGGACTGAAGAAGACTTTCCTTTAACCGAA
Source organism: uncultured Thermococci archaeon (assembly GCA_964487115.1). Taxonomy (GTDB): domain Archaea; phylum Methanobacteriota_B; class Thermococci; order Thermococcales; family Thermococcaceae; genus Thermococcus. The sequence continues at coordinate 7,763 of CAZAPD010000016.1, forward strand.
TATCGAAGCTCCAAATACATTTAGGAGTATTTCAATTGCAACGAAAATCAGCACCAGTGCTATCGCCCCTTTGGGGCTTATCTTTATAGCTCTCGTGTCTTCATCAAAAAATCTCATTAAACCAGCGCCTGTTGGTGGAAGCGTCGTCTTTTCCCTTGCCATGTTATCACCTAATTTTAGCTTTTGTTTGGGAGTTATAAAAGTTTTGGATATACCATGCTATTAGGATTAAAAAGAACACTTAATGCAAAAACTTTTAAATCCTCATCCTTATCAGAGTCGGGAAAGGGGTTACCCCAATGAATCCCGCTAATGACAGAGGAGGTGGGAGGAAATGGCTACGTTTAAGCTTGTGATCTCCAATCCAAAGAGCGGAGTTGCAAGACAGATTGAGATAAGCGGTGAAGAGGCTGAGAAGCTCATAGGAAAGAGAATCGGTGAAGAAGTTCCGGCTAAGGAGCTTGGCTTGAATCTCTCCGAGATATTTGGAGAAGAACTTCCGGCTGATGCAAAGCTCAGAATAACCGGTGGGACTGATAAAGACGGCTTTCCTATGAGGCCAGATGTTCACGGGCCAAGAAGGGTTAAAATTCTCGTCTCAAGAGGGCCTGGATTCAGGCCAAAAGAGAAGGGTGAGAGGAGGAAGAAAACCGTCCGTGGAAATACTATCAGTCCAGATATAACCCAGATAAATCTTAAAATAGTTCTCTGAGGGCTTTGCCCTCTTTCAATAATGTTGATCCATGAATATCGTTTCTGGCTTTTCGAAGGCGAATTCTTCCGTACTTTCTGCCTCAGGGTAAAGCTTAATAAATGCTCCATCTCTCTAATCTTAGAGAGGTGAGAGTCATGACAAAGAAAAAACTCGGACAGGCTGAGGTTAATATAGGTATGGTTGGTCACGTTGATCACGGTAAAACCACACTGACGAGAGCCCTAACAGGTATCTGGACTGATACCCACAGTGAGGAGCTTAGGAGGGGTATCACAATCAAGATAGGGTTTGCCGATGCGGAGATAAGAAAATGTCCGCAGTGCGGCAAGTACTCCAATTCTCCGGTTTGTCCCTACTGTGGAACAGAGACAAGGTTTGAGAGGAGAGTCTCTTTTATAGATGCTCCGGGACATGAAGCTTTAATGACGACTATGTTAGCAGGGGCTGCTCTCATGGACGGTGCGATTCTGGTTATAGCTGCTAATGAAGGAGTAATGCCTCAAACGAGAGAACATCTTATGGCACTTCAAATTGTGGGGAATAGAAACATCATCATAACCCTCAACAAAATTGAGCTCGTGAGCAAAGAAAAAGCCATTCAGAGGTATCATGAAATTAAGGAGTTTGTCAAGGGAACCGTGGCTGAGAATGCCCCGATAATTCCGATTTCAGCCCTTCACGGCTCTAATGTTGATATTCTTCTGGCCGCAATTGAGGAGTTCATTCCGACTCCAAAGAGGGATGCAAGAAAAGCTCCAAAAATGCTTGTTCTGAGAAGTTTTGATGTTAACAAGCCAGGGACCTCTCCTGAGAAGCTCGTTGGGGGTGTTATTGGGGGTTCGATCATCCAAGGCAAACTCACTGTTGGAGAGGAGATAGAAATAAGACCCGGCGTGCCTTATGAAGAGCACGGCAGGATAAAATATGAGCCGATTACAACTGAAATCGTTTCCCTTCAGGCAGGGGGGAGATTCGTTAATGAAGCGTATCCCGGCGGATTAGTTGGCGTTGGAACAAAGCTTGACCCATTCCTCACAAAGGGGGATTTAATGGCAGGAAATGTAGTCGGCAGACCCGGGCACCTACCCCCTGTCTGGGGTGATCTTCGCCTTGAAGTCCACCTCCTTGAGAGAGTCGTTGGAACTGAAGAGGAGCTCAAGGTTGAGCCGATAAAAAGGAGGGAAGTTCTCCTGCTCAATGTTGGAACGGCGAGGACAATGGGGCTTGTAACTGGACTTGGAAAGGATGAGATAGAGTTAAAGCTTCAGCTTCCAATATGCGCCGAACCCGGGGACAGGGTTGCCATAAGCAGACAGGTTGGCTCAAGATGGCGTTTGATCGGGTATGGTTTCATTAAGGAGTGACTCCTTTCCTTTTGGTGATTTTCATGAAAGAATGGCTTGTGCTTCCGGATACAAATTTTCTTCTCATTCCAGGGCAGTTTGGTGTTGATATACTAAGAGAGCTGGATAGAGTTCTTGATGTTAGATTTAAAATAGCAGTTCCTTCGGCTGTTTTAAAGGAACTTGAAGTTATAGAAAGGAAAGCCAGAGGAAAAGATTTGATGGCAGTGAAAATGGCTAAAAAGCTTGTTGAGAGATTTGACCAGATAGACATAGGTAATTTTGGATATAAACCGACGGATGAGCTTATCTATGAGTTTGCTGTCAAAACTTCCCGAACGATAGTATGCACCAACGATAGGGAGCTGAAGAAAAAGCTCCGTGCGAAAGGTGTCCCTGTCATCTATCTCCGTTCAAAGAAGATTCTTGAGCTGGAAGGCATGCTTGGGTAAGGTTTAAATCATCCTTGTCTTCTCTTATCTCGGTGAGAAGAATGTACAGTGAGAATTCTCTGCTCAAGGAGATACAGACTCTTCTTGAAGATGACGAACTCTACAGGATGTATGAGGCCGCGTTTAATGAATACAGGTACTACTTTGAAACAACAAACTACATCGTTCTCAACATTTATCGTTTCAATGACCATGGTCCAATTCATGTTCTCCTCACTACAAGGAGAGCCCTTGAAATCCTCGGAATCATTGAGAGATTTGGGATCGAGACCACCGCCCAAAGACTTGGAAAGCCCTTCAGGTGGAGCAAATTTATAGTGGCATTTGGCGCGCTCTTTCACGATATCGGCAATATAATTCACAGGGACAGACACTACCAGTTCAGCGTTCTTTTAGCGGAACCAATAGTGCATAAACTCGTCAGAGAATTTGAAAAACAGGACTGGCTTCTCCTTAAAGCCCTCACTCTTAACGCCATCTTCACACATGATGAGGCAATCCAATGCACGACAGTTGAAGGTAGTGTTGTGACAATAGCAGACGGCTGCGACATGGAGGCTGGAAGGAGTAGGCTCGTCCATAAGAGGGACAAGGTCGATATCCACGCTGTTTCGGCTCTGGCTATTGAGAGGGTTGAGATCCAAGAAGGAGACGAAAAAACCCCGATAGTTGTGGATATATGGATGAAGCATCCAGCGGGTATCTTTCAGGTTGATGAAATATTGACGAAAAAAGTACAGAGTTCCCTTCTGGAAGGGAAGGTGAAGATACTGATTCATGTGGGGGAGGAGCTCCTTGAAAAGGTCGTCTGACCTTCTTGAGGCATACAGGGACTTTAAATATCTCCTCAACAGAGGCTATCGGAAAAAGGTGGCTCTGAATTTTGTTGCCAATCACTATAAGCTAACCCTCAAGCAGAGGCATCTTCTTGCCAGGTGTGTTTTTTCTGATTTTGAGGTTGCTGAGAGGAAGAAAAAACTTGTCGAAAGCTCGTTTTTGAAAAACAGGACTCTGGGAGTAGATGGATTTAATGTCCTGATAACATTTGAATCTCTGATTGAAGGAAAGGCTATACTTTGTGAAGATGGTCTTCTTAGAGATTTGAAGTATCAAAGGGGCTACAGAATGTCAGAAAAGACAGGAAGCTTGATTGAAACTATTGTGTCATTTCTGTCAACTCTTGAGTTGAGAGAAGTTATTTTTCTTTATGATATGGCGGTGAGCCGGAGTGGTGAAATTGCAAGGCTTACCATGGAGCTAATTAAAAAATACAGGGTGAGAGGAACAGCTCTAACTGCAAAATCTCCTGACTACAGATTGAGGGATTTTGAGGTTGTATGCACATCCGATATTGGGATTATATCCAAGGCAAGCTATGTCTTTGACCTTCCTGGAGCTTTAGGGAAATCTATGGGTTTGAAGCCTTTAGACTTCCGGGAGATTTTCATCGGGGTTTCTTTAGATAAATTTTAACATTAAAATATCAATCGAATAGCTCCAAGTTGTCTTGAAACTTTAGTAAATTTTTAATAGTTTTGTGAAATAATTTATTAGAATACTGCAACTGCCCTGCTTTCAGTGGGAGGGATATAAATATGAAAAAAACCGCATCTTTGGCGCTGGCGTTATTGTTTGTTGGTTTGGTTTTTGTGAGTGGATGCATCGGTGGTACAACTTCTCAAACAACTTCGACTCTTACAACTTCATCCTCAGAAACTACATCCACCCAAGGAGGAACTTCCAGCTCGATGGAAACTTCCCAGCAATCGTCTACAACAGTACCCACCACCACAACGCACACTTCTACCCAGACTACACCCACGTCTACACAGAGTGAAACCTCAACACAGACAATGACCATGACGACTACAACTACGACTTCAACCCCTACAGAAAAAGCCTATTGGGTTCATCCATGGGAATATGCTCCTGTAAAAATCGGGAGCGAAGAGTACTGGATAACATACTACAAGTATGACTATAAGATTCAGCCTAATCAAAGTGCTCCTACCTACGAGTATACAGTCGAAAAAAGTGTAGAAAAAACGAAAATTCATGTTTATGGTCAGGACATGAGTGGGAACAAAGTTGATCTTGGTGAAAAGGAGGTCTACGCATACAGAACAATTGTAACACCGGTTAAAACGGCTTCTCTGGATGACACGCTAACCTTTACAGTCTGGTATGTATCCAACAAGAGTCGGGCATTTCTGTATCCATGGGATGTTTTATGGCTAAGTTACCTATCTCCCTACAGTCAGGACAAAGAATTTGTTGGAATGAAATTTGAATACAAGGGTGAGGAATTTCTCTTCACAAATCCGGTTCCTTTCCAGAGTGGGCTTTTTCCATATTTCGAGGGCAATCAGCAGGCTTTCAGTGATATTGCAGAAGACTTAAACTACCTCTATATGGGATGGGCAGCTACCCTCAACTTTGGAATATGGTATAGCTGGGAAAACTACAATCTGTTAGTTCATCAGAGCGGAACGTGGAGCGATAATCTCGGCCACAGCTGGGAGTGGAGCACTGAGCCAGATGGAACTGTTGATTATTCAGGGGTTACATTCAAGCTCGCTGACTTTACGTGGAAATATCGGGGAACAGCAGAGGGAATTTCGATGGGCGGTAAGGGTAAGGTTTCCCCATATCTGCCCCTTTTGGTTGAAGGTGAAGGACATTATGGCTACAAAGATCCAAAAACTGGAGAAAGCTTGGTCATCTATGCCTATCTGAAGCTTGAAGACCTTAAGCTTGAGAAGGTGAGTTGATGAAGCGTTTTGTTTTTACTTCTCTCTTTGTTCTTCTTTCTTTTCCCATTTCAGCTGCCTGCATCAATTTCTCCAAGAAGAAAACTGTCACAGTTAATACGAGGAGGGGTTCGGGTTTAGATTTTATCCCGAAAATATCCTCAACCTGTACATCCTCAATGGGTATTCGATCACCTGAACCGATGAGCTCGCTGTGCTTTGCTAATTTAAAAGTCCCTGACAGGGGTATGGGCTGTGTAAAGCCTGGCAGGAATGAAGAAGTAATGCTCCTGTCGGGAAAAAATGGAAGCTTTGACCTTACAGATACGAGATTTAATGATATCTGGAATGGGAGGTTGGTATTATGAAAAAGACAAGTTTGGCTGTGTTTTTAATGTTTGTGCTTTTGTTTGGTGTTGTGGCTAGTGGCTGTTTAGGTGGTGGAGGTGGAGAAGAAAAGACAACATCATCAAGCGAAACATATCAAGAAAGCGGAAGTGAGGGAGAAGGGAGCACAAGTACTTCATCCAGTGGAGGGAGCGAGGAGACACAGGTAGCAACATGGCAAACTCCATGGAATGCATATAGTCCTTTTCAGATTAATGGCCAGCCCCATTATATCACCTACATAAAGTACACTTTTACAGTTAAAACTTCAGAGGGAGAGCGTTCATACGAGGTAATAAAGCAGAGAGGCTATATCAAGACGCACATCTATACTGACGATAATGGCAAAAAGGATTTGGGGGAGTACACTCTCTTTGCCTATTATGGAAAGATAACACCGTTAAATGCTCCTGATATGACGGGTCCACTGGAGTATCTCATACTTGTCAAAGAAAGAACAAAAGACAGTGACACAGACTTTCTGACGCCTTTTCCGGATTTCAGTGCCATGATGGCTGGAACAACTGCAGTAATTGAAGCCAGTTATGGAGGGAACTACTTTTACTGGAGCAATCCAGCGGCAGTAGGGAAGTATTCTGAGCTGCCTTACTCTGAAGGTGACTTCAACACATTCTCTGAGGGCATATCTGTATCGGCTGTTCAGGGATGGATGGCCATGATAGGTTCTTCCGTGTGGAATGGACTGGAGAACCATGATCTCATGAAGCCAGATAAATACAGCTTTTCGTTCATGGGCATTGGATACAGCTATAAGATTCAGCCTGATGGAAGCGTGAGTTTTGACGGTAAGAGCTTTAAAGTGAGCAATGTTGAGTGGAGCTGGATTCTGGGAAATCTCAAAGGTCAGGGAAAGGCTAAAATTTCACCGTTATTGCCAATTCCCATAGAAACAGAAGGAACCTTCAGCCAGATGGGAGGTGAAAGCTATTACTCGAAAATAGTGGTAGAGGACATGAAATTCTCAAAGGAGTTTGAGGGTATAAATGTAAAGATAAAGCAAACAACCTCACCGGGTGAGGGAACTCAAACTGAGACTGGAACCCCAACTCATACTGAAACACCAAGTGGAAGTATTTCCGATAACTGGAAGCTTGGTTGGGATGCTTCCCGGCCTATAACAATAAACGGAAAGAGCTACATGGTTAGGGAAGTAACTTTTGAAGCAGATTATCACTTCTCAAACGGTGCTCAGGCTCAAATGACAATTAAAAAAGGCTACTACAAAACGAAGCTTGAGGGGAGAGATGTCTATGCTCTCTATGCTATGGTAAATATTAACAAAGACGTATACAACTATACAGTTTATGTCTCACCGGAAGATCTGGAAGAGTACACTCCGAATATTCTCTGGATACCCAGTGTGTTTGAGTTAATAAACGGACCTACATGGCTTAAAGTGGAGATTACAGGGCCAAACTGCCACTACTCTATTGACGAGGAAGGAAACATAGAAGGAGATATGAATTGTGGAATGATAGACAAGGGCTTCCAGGACTACAACATGATATGGGCCATGAGTGGTGGCTTCTACGGAGGAATCTATGGGGATGTTGTGCACGCATACACCCTAACAAACAATGGACAAGGTTACACGGTTAAAGCCGATGGTGATGTATCCCTCGCTGGTATGAACTTTAAAGCATATAAAATAACTTGGAACGGAATTGTTCAGAACTCGGGTGTTCAGGCAAATGGAGAAACTATCGTTGTTCCTGAGCTTCCTTTCCCTGTGGAGGTAACTGCGTCTCTGGCTATGCCCGGAAATGCTGCATATGTGCATGCAAAGCTCGTGGACTTGAAGCTCCAAATCGCGTCAGCTGAGGGATAAACTTTAAATTTTTCTCTCCCGATTTTTTCTTATGTTTGGGAAACATGAACTGAAAACAAAATTCATTAAAATCTATGATAAAAAAATACACCTTGTTGAAAAATCTAAAGATACCGTTCTTTATAGACGAGATAATGTTGAGGTTTTTCTCAAAAAGAGTGAAGATGGTCTCAGAATACTACCTGCACCTGCTTCGGGTTATGGTGTAAAATTTCTAATGATAAAGCTCTCTCAAAAGATAGCAGTTCCTCCAAAGGCCACCTTAAGCGGCTTCTTATCAGCTCCAATAGATATTGAAGTGAAAGCCGGAAATCTGACAATAGACCGTTTTATAATTGGCAGAGAGAAATATGCCCTTTACGGACAGGACAATATGGGAGTAATAGCTCGGTATCATGTCAGTGAATTCAATGAAAGGGAGCCTGATAAACTGGGAGTTATGAGGATTATTGTTGAAAATCCCTCTGATGAGTGGAGGATAGTGGGGAGGGTTGTGGTACCAATAGGTGGCAGCATGATGTTCTATTCAAAGGAAAAAGCATACTATCCACTTGTAATTCTCACAACTAAAAGTATCTATGAGGTGAATAATACGGGGAATCCCCCAGATGGTAGATTGAAAGCAACGCACACGGCAGAACCTTTGCCGAACTTTAAGATGAGGTGGTGAGGATGGCGCTGAATAACACCATTCTTGGAACAGAGCTCAAATTTTCATGGTTCAGTATAACCCTTGGAACACTCATCGAAGCAGTTCTAATTCTGTTTGTTTCTGTATTCATCGGCAGGGTTCTGAGGAAAGTTGTAATTAGAGCATCAAAAACAACACGCCTCCCATGGATAATAAATCAGGACACGGGGGATATAATCTTTAGAATGTTTGTTCTTGGGGGTATTATAGGATCTTTATATAAAATTGGATTGATGGCATATAGGATTGCGGGAACTACAGTTGGTAACATTGCATTTGCGGTGGGTTTCTTTTACTTCATGTATCTCATAGCTAAAAAATCCAAGGATTATCTCCTTATGGGTGCGGGGAGGAAGCCGTCGTCTGAACTCCAGGTACAGGCAAAGGTCTTCTACTATACAATACTGACTGTCTCATTCTTTTTGGCCCTTAATCTCGCCGGAATTGGTACATATCTTGGAGCGATTCTTGCTGCAGCAGGCATAACAGGTATTGTGCTCGGTTTCTCTGCACAGACGGTGGTTTCAAACTTCATCTCTGGGCTTTTCATGTATTTTGACAAGCCACTGAACATCGGGGATCCAGTTAGGATAGATAATCTTGAAGGCATAGTTGAGGATATGCGGATATTATCAACGAGAATTCGCTCCTGGGACGGTACACTTATCAGAATTCCAAATGAAAAGCTCTTTAATAGCAACATCATAAACCTCCAGCGCTATCCCGCCAGAAGGCTTGATGTTAAGATAGGGATAGCATACGATTCGGATATGGAGAGGGCTATAGGGGTTATCAGGAAAACCCTCGATAACATGCCTCTTGTGCTGGCTGAGCCTGAACCGCTGGTATTTGTTGAAGATTTGGGTGACAGTGCAATTATTATCTCAATTAAAGCATGGGCACCGAGTGAAAAATGGTTCTCTGTAAAAACCGAGCTTTTGCATAAAGTGAAAAAAGCCCTCGACGAAGCTGGAATAGAGATACCCTTCCCCCAGAGGGTCAACTGGTTTGCCAACGAGCTGAGGGTAAAGGTGGAAGGGTCCAAGAAAAATGAAGACTAAATTGGTCTCTTTCCTATGAGAGCATAGAAGAAGCCAAGGGTTTTGTGTCTATGAGGCCATGCTCTCATAGTTCCTGGGAGAAGACCTTCATCATAGGGACCTCTCAGAGGAATAAGCTCTGCATCGTGATGCTCCTTAAGGAACCAGCTCACTACTTCCTCATTTTCCTCGGGCAACATCGAACATGTGGAGTATAACAGTTTGCCTTCAGGCTTTAGAACCTTCCATGCACTTTCCATAAGTTCCTTCTGAAGCTGGACAACTTTGGAAATGTTCTTCTCTTTCAGTCGCCATCTCAGCTCTGGATTTTTGGCCATGGTTCCATCGCTCGTGCACGGGGCATCGAGGAGGACTTTGTTGGCTTTAATTCCAAATTCGGGAGCTCTTCGGGCATCTCCAGTTATGACTTCTGCAATCCTCACTCCCGTACGCCTGAGTATCTCTTGCATTCTTGTGACTCTTCTTTTATCCACATCAAAGGCATATATCTTTCCTCTGTTTTTCATCAGCTCTGCCATGTGGGCTGTCTTTCCACCCGGAGCTGCAGCCATGTCCACAATGACTTCACCTGGTTTCGGAGAGAGGAGAAGAGAAGCGAGTGCAGAAGCTTCTTCCTGTGGGATTGCCCACCCTTTATTAAAGAGCCACTCTGGATTGAACGGATCAAGAATACGTATAATGGTTTCGACTCTTTTGCTCCTCTCAAATCTTACGTTCTTCTTCCACAGATATTTTTCGACATCTTTAACCTCAGTTTTCAGCAGGTTTACTCTTATGCTCGTTGGAGGGGTTTCATTAAGGGATTCCAGCAGATTTTCTGCTTCCTCGCCCAGCAGATTTCTCATTCTCCTGATAAACCATTCCGGAAACAGGTACTCCCATTTCAATCTTTTCTCTTCACTGTCAAGCCGGGGTATATATTCAAGTATTTTGGGCAGGAGCTCATAATAGTAATAGCCTACATAGGGGTGTGTCCTGCTGGAGAGAAATTTAGCCAACCCTCTCAAGTGCTGTCTTGTCTTCTCGCTTGAATTACGAAAAATTGAGGCTTCAATGACTACCCTGAGGGTTGCTCTCAGCCATGGATCAATGATATAGGGAGAGGCGCCAACGAGCTCCTCGATGATTTCGTCTATCAATCCAAGTCTGCGCTGAATGGAGTAGAATATTCCCGTGAGCTTTGAATTTTCCCACCCTTCTATCTTATACTTGTTGAAGGCTTTTCTCTTGGCCTGCTGGCTCGGCTTAACCTTCTCACCCAGCTTAACGGCCTCAATCAAAGCGTAAAGCTGTCTGTCCGTGAGTTTGAGTTTCCCCATGCATTCACCTTCAGTGATTACTTGAGAATTTTCTCTAATATACGTGTTGCGATTTTCTGGCTTTCTTTCGTTCCATACTTTTCAATTTGTTTTAATCTCGGAATAAATGGTATTAGTAGTTCTATCTTTTCTGGAGGCATCTTTGAAACAATAGCTTCTAAGGTTAACAGTGCATCAAATTGGAGATCTTTCTTTTCGAAAGATTTCTTTAGAAAATTCAATACGGGTATTGCTCTCTTCTCATCCCAAACGTATGTGAAATAATAACTAAAGAATTCGAGTGCTGGTAGAGGATTTGAACTTAGTAGTTCCAAGCTTCTCGCTATTATATCTTCATAGTGAGCCCTCGATGCAAGTGTTGCAAGAATTTTCGCTGCCCTACTTTTTGCCCATTGATTATCAGAAATCAGGATGGTGAATAAATCGGGTATCAGTGGGAGTATTATTTTGAGTTCGGAGCAGTTCAGATGGGACGAAACTTCATATAAAGCCCACAAAACATCCATTCTTTCCTCAAGCTTTTCGCTTTTTAACATCTGGGAGATCTCATTAATTACTTCAGGATTTGATTTGAGAAGATTTAATAATGCTTGGGTGTCTTCATCTTCGATGATTTTGGAAAGGGGCACATTGACTTTAAACTCAACCGTTGTCTCTGGGGTCTTTTTGGGAGATCTCAGCTCATTAAGAGCAGGCAACATAACCTTTTCCTGTTTTTTTGGGAAGGGTAAAAGCGGAGCTCCCGAAATAAACCTGGAACTGAACTCTGTTCCAATTTTCGAACTCGTACTTAAGCTTTCGTGAAGCCATTCGATGATATACTTATCTTTTATGGCAATAGCGAGGTCTATAGCTTCATATACCAGACCATCCAGAAGTAGTTTGGATATCTTCTTCTTTGCAGCTTCTGGATTCGATCTGTAATAATTGTATATTGCGTTCTCAATTATTTCGAGGGTTTCTCGGGCTTTTATGCGTATTGTGAAATCCTCACTTTGCATCGATAGGTTTTTAACTTTGGTAAGTACAATTGACATTTCTCCTATGATTTCCTCGTTTATAGGGAGTTTAAGAGCATCCTGTATTGTATTTAGACAGAATTCCACTAAGGGGATGTCATCACTTAAAATCAGATCTGATATTTCACTTAAAAGGAATTTTAGAGACTTAGTATCCCCGGCATATACGAATAGATTGAAGAGAAGCCTCAACCCCATAGCCTTCACTCTTGGATTTTTTGAGTATATGAACCCCACAATTCGTGAGCGAAGATTTGGAGAGGGGTGGAGTATTTTCACATTCTCTATTAGCTCCGCTATTTCTAAGAGTGTGAGCTCATGGTGAGATTTTTTTATTAATGGCACGATAGCATCTAAGATTTTTGATAGTTCTTTTTCTCTCAGTGGGAATGTCTTTATTAACTGAGTTAATGCCTGAGCAGCTTTTAATGAAACATCTTCATCTCTATTCTGGAGGGTATTTATTATTTCCTCTAAGCCGTGTTTCATTATAACGAATTTAGTTTTTTCATCTGCTCGTTTTAAAATCTCATTTATTGCGAGGAGCGATCTGATTTTTGTGACTTTATTCTCATCTCTTAGGAGATTCAATAGAATTAAGAGTACATTGCTATTTTCTAAGGCGAGCTTAACAACATGCATAATTTCCCAGGAGGATATCATTTCTTTAATATCATCTTTTGTGTATTCTTTATCATCAAACATCATTGCCATTGCCAATATTCTATCGAAATTCGAACATATATTCCTTTCGTTTCTTGGCATTGTTAAATCCTTTCAAAGCGGTATATATCCACAGAAATCCTCTCAAGCCTCTTCCTATGAAAGAAAAACTGAGCGGGAATCTCAAATTCTATCGGAATCCTGTGAGTGATTTTGAAACCTTGGTCTCTGGAAAATGCTTCTATAAATCCTCTAACTTCTGGTTTTGCCAAATGAAGTGAATACACAACGCCACTGATTTCAAAGGCCTTAACGAGGAAAGGTCTATCGGCATGGGGATTTTGAGAGCCAAAGGGGGGATTCATGACGACTGTATCTACCTCTCTGTCAAACTTCAAAATGCTGGAGTTTATGAGCTCGATGCATCCTTCAAGCTTAAGTGTTTTGATGTTCTCCTTGGCGACTTCTATGGCATCTCTGTCTATCTCAACTGCATAGACCTTTCTTGCTCCCAAAAGGCACGCACCAATGGCCAGAACTCCGGTTCCTGCACCGAAATCGGCCACAATCTGTCCCTTGATATCGCCGAAAGAATGAGCTAACCATAGTAGCTCTGCCGCAACATTTCCAGGCGTTTTGTATTGTTCAAGCTCTATCTTTGGATACTTAAAACCCCTAAGTTTCGAAAGGGTTATGGCCAGATGCTTCTTTTTCATTTCCCTGCCCTCGCCTGTTTAAGTATCTCCTTAAGGGTCATGTTGAACTCAAAGCCTTTAATATGATACATCGTTCCGACAGTTGTAAAAACAAACATGACGACTATCAATCCAACCAGAAAGCCCATTTCGGCTGTTAATGCGACTGTTATAAGCTCGCCAGGCTGGAGTTTTAATATAAGAAGCATAGCTATAAGAAGAATGAAGCCCAGAAGCATGCTCACTTTTAGTGAGATTACAGTGTTTATTGACGAAATTGCAAGGAGAAGAATTCTACTGGCATGCCTGTAGGTGAAAACCTCTATACCTGTTTTGAGGAAGGTATAGTATGCTGCAATTATGAGTATCCATGCTGAGATCTCCATATAATTCATGGTCGGAGGTTATATAAGGAAGCTATAAACTTTTAGGAAGCTTGAGGCATGCTATTGGGCGAACTGAGGGGTGCTTTCCAAATAGTATTCTCTTATTAAAATTATTTCTTGAGGCTTATCCCCAGAGGTTCTTCCTTTTCTCTTTTTCTTCCATAAATCTCGTCAAATTCGTAATCATCTTTTAGTCCCAATAGGAGTTGGACCTCTGGCGGTGTTAGTACGGGTTTTCTCCAGTTCTCATAATCATCTATGGGGACTCGTGGGCATGCAACTACGACATATGCATCGAAATCGAAGCCCTCCAGAGAGGGGTAGCTGATGTAGTTCATTGCGATAAGTGTGGCTTCACGCTCGTGCTCCATTAAGAGCCTCACAATCCTTCTGGCCTCTGCAAGTCTAAGTTGCCCTTTCTTTGTGCTTACTATAACCCCAAACTTTCTGGCATCATAGGCTTTAGCTATTTGTGCCCAGCGTTTCCTTATGAGCCGTTCTACCTCTTGATTCATCCATGTAGCATCTCCACTGTAGGGATTTACTGCGAGGGTGGGCTTTTTCGTTGCTAATGCAACGCCAATGGGATGGAAATAGCCTGCACCAATGAAAAGAATGCCCTCTGCATCTACATTTGCTGATGTGAAGTTACATCCAAGGATCTGCCCACTGAAGGATGTCCTTCCATCCCCTTCTCCAATTAGCACTGTAAATCCCTGCTTTTGAAGGAATTTTTTCGCGCGCTCAAGCTGGGGTATGTGCTGAACGGTTGTTACGAGGCCGATTCTCCGTCCCAGCTTTTTGATTTCATCGAGATTCCTCTCAATAGCAGGTATCACATCAACCCTTGCAAAAGCAGGTACAAAAATGGTTGGGACCTCAAGATGTAGTTCCATGTAAGAGTGTCCTAAATGAATCAATGCATCACATCCGAGCATTTTAGCTTCTCTATCTGCCGGATCACAGGCACCGTAGTTTATATCGCCACTTATTATGACTTCAATGCCGTTCCTCTCAAGAAAATCTGCCAGCTCCTGCGCTTCTCTCTTTAAACCTTCTGGAGTTTGGATGAGTACTCTCTCAGCCTTGAGCTCTTGCAGTTCCCTCAGTATCCCGCTCATTGGGATCTCATGCATGCTGTGCATGGAATCACCACAGTGTGTAGGTGGGAAGCGTTTAAATGTTCATCGGGTGAATGTTTGGGAGATTGTTTGCTTCTGTTATATCCATGCATCATCAGAAAACTTTAAATACTTTGGATATTAATGATACCTCGAAGTCCGATGTATTGGGGGTGTTGAGGATGGAGGATATACTGGTTGTTACAACTGAAAACATACCGGGATATAAAGTTGTGGAAGTTAAGGGAATTGCGAGAGGTGGTGTTGTTAGGGCAACTCACTTGGGCAGGGATATTATAGCAGGCTTTAGAAATCTCGTAGGAGGAGAAGTCAAGGAATACACTCAAATGATGGCTGAAGCGAGAGAGATTGCCCTGCAGAGGATGATACAGCATGCGAGAGAACTTGGTGCAAATGCTGTTATCGGAATGAGATTTATGACATCCAATGTTGGGCAGAGAATGGCGGAAGTTTATGCATTTGGAACCGCTGTCGTTGTGGAACCTGAGTGAATTTTAGATAAGCTAAGCATTCATCTCGGGGGTACAACTTATGAAACATCTCCTGTTTTTATTTACACTTCTGCTATTCATTACCCTCCCATTTGTTCATCTTATATCTGCTCAGACTCCTACCTCCAGTGCTTTTATAAAATCAATGGAAAGTGGGGAATATTCATATCTTCGGTCATATCTGACTCCTCAAATGCAATCCGCGTTTCCAGAATCCAAATTTATCGAGCTCAGAAAGTCTTTGATTGAAAAGTACGGTAAGTTCATCAATGCCAGCTATTCTGGTTCTGAGGGTAATGTTGAATATGTTAAGGTGGATTTTGAAAGAGCTTCAATAATTTTTAAACTTGTAATTGAAAATCAGAAAATAGCTGGTTTGTGGATTGTAAAAGTCTCTCGGGCTCATGAAGAGTCCGGTTTAACACCTCAGGAGGCCATGATGGAGGCTATTGTTACGGGTAATTATTCTATTGCTGAGGAGTACTTCAGTCCTCTCATGAGAAGGGTGTTTACGCAGGCACTCTTTGAAAAAACTCGAAACATGATAATACGGTACAACGGAGAAATTCAAGGATACTCTTTTGAAAAGAAAGTTGGCGATGTTTACTACTATAAACTACTCTGCAAGAAGAGGGATATCACGGTAACTGTTACAGTCAAGGATGGCATGATAGAAGGCTTCCACATGAATCTTTCTTTTGCTCTCTCATTTCAGGCACTCTACCCATTTTTCGGTGTGTTGCTGGCCCTTATTCTCTTGGGAGCGTATTTCAGAAAAATAAAAGTTGCTGAGATACTTTTGGGCATTTTTATATTCATCGTGGCCATAGGTGTCCAAACCCCACTTCAGAATATTCCGCGGATTATAGGGGCGGGAAACCTGGCGTTTATTGTATTGTGGACTGGATTAATAGCCGCTGTTGTGCAAGAATCCTTTAAGTACTATATTTCCCGGAATAGAAGCTTGAAAGGTGCTCTTTATATTGGAGCGGGATTTGGGTTTGTTGAAGGATTGCTGGCTGTTGGAATAATAGCGGTTTTTGGTGGTTCAGCATCCCCAATAGCCTTTCTTGAGAGATTCATTGTGCTCTTTTTCCATGCATCGACGACTCTGCTTTTTGCATATTCATACAGAGAAGGATGGGGAATAAGAGCCTTTGGGGTAATAACCTTGATACACTGGATAATGGACAGCCTTACAGCGTATTGGAACATTCACCCCTCCATAGGCCTTTTGGCCACAATTTACATAATAACCGCTTTGACTTCAGCAGTTATACTGCTTACACTCGCAAAGAAAGCTAAGAATGAGGTGGAGGAAGCGAAGGTTGTTTGGTGATACCAAGAAAAGGGCTTTAAAAAAGCTCATCAAGGATTTGCGTTCGGGCCTCTATTCCTATCTGGTTCTTTCTCTTTTAGAGCAAAAAGGAGAGATGCACGGATATGTGATAAGGAAGGAGCTTGAAATTCTCAGTAATGGGAGACTTGTTCCAAGTGAGGGAACACTCTACGACCTCCTCAAGAGCCTGAAGAAGTACGGGCTCGTTGAGGACTTCTGGGCCGAGGTCGGCGGAAGGCCAAGGAAGTATTACAGACTTACGGATCTTGGAAAGGAAGTTCTGCTTGAATTAAGAAATGAAATAAAGGAAATTAGGTTCACCCTTGAAAAGATGGAGGGATTCGGATGGAAGAGGTAGAGCTGTTTATCATTGTAACATTCTTTACAGCCGGTCTCTTGACCTTTGCCTTCAGAAACAAAAGGCAGTACTTCATAGGCTTCAGAACAGGCTATACTTATCAGTCCGAGGATGCATGGAGGAAGGCAAATACCTTTGCTGGGATATTCATGATGGTGTTGTCGCTCTGTCTCCTTGTTCTGGGGATTTTGGGAGTCTCTTTGAGCATGTTCATCTCTGTTATGATATTCGGTGTTCTCCTGCTCCTTTTCCTTGGCACTTTAATTGCAGAGAAATCATATGAGATTGAAGACCTTTCGAAGAATGCTCCTGAAAGACCAACTGAGCTCATAAATGTCAATATCAAACCATACATACTCGCTCAGCTCTCAGCAGTTGTTTTCTATCTTGCATTAGCGGTTCTTTTCTGGGACAGGCTGCCCGGGAGGATAGCCATACACTTCAACGCGAGCGGAGAACCTGATAATTTTGCATCTAAAGGTGTGGGTATAGTTATCTTCCCACTAACGGCGCAAACCCTTCCACTCATGATGACATTTCTCCTCAGGCAGCCAGACTTTGCACCGCAGCTTAAGTTCAGCAGGAGGGGGTGGAGAGCTTTTGCAGAGCTGATGACACTCCTTGGGGTAGGAATAGCGACTATAACATCAATGGTACTCATCTACAATGCAGATCTGATTCCAAGCAGCTGGATAACTTACGGTGTTTTTATATTCCTCGCTGTAATCTTCTTTGGGATATATCGGTTGCTCTCGGTGAGGTGATACGATGGAGCCCTATCAGCTCTTTAGGTTCCTCTACGGCCTCTTCCTTGGCGGCCTGCTCGTTTTTGCAGGCCTGCTCACATATCACCACAGAAACGAACCAAACTATGTCATCGGCTTCCGCATCGGCTACACCTTCCTCTCGCAGGAAGCCTGGAGGAAGGCCAACGCCTTCGGCGGGATAGCCCTAACCCTTCTTGGGGTCGTGATAATAGTCCTAAGCCCGTTTCTAAGCACTACCTGGCTGATAGTCGTTCTTCTCCTTGGAATCGCGGTAATCTTGGGAGTTGCCTATCTGCTCGCGAAGGAAGCCTACGAGAAGGAAGAGCTCAGCAAAGACGCCTCAGAAAAGCCTGAAAAGGTTATAGAACCGCCCGATATAAGAAAGTACCTTTACGCCCAGATAATCATGATAACAGCTTATCTCCCCCTTCTTGGTAAAGCTTCCCGGGAACTGCTCCTGATAATGTTATTCATGCTCTTCATGACGTTTTTCTCAGGAAAACCGCTCATCCTCCAGATTTCACCGCGTTTCACAGATAAGCTGGCCAAGGCCAGCGCTGAGTTCATGACATTTCTGACGTTCCTCTGCTTTATGTCTGGAGTGCTAACCTTTTTTGGAGCCGGAACAGGGGTTGGGGTTCTCTTTGCCCTGATATCAATTCCCCTTATGTTCATTGAAATGTTCCGCTTCCTGCTGAAGGCTGGGGAGGAAGTATATGAGTGAAGGTTGAGTTGGAAGGTTAGAGGAAAAAGATGGAGGAGAAAGGAGAAAAATAAAGAACAATCAGGCTTTTACGTTTTTCTCTGGGACTTTTACGTTCTTTTTAATGTTGAAGTCAAATATGTGTATTTCATCGTAGACTTTTCCGACCTCAATGACCTTATTCCCATTCAGCATCATGGTGAGCTTAAACTCGTACATTGTTCTCTCGCTTATTAGCCTTCCATTTTTGAATCTAAGCTCAAGAATTCCATTCCAAACACTTACATTAGTGCCTTTCAGTGGTGAGAACATTGCCATCATGTTTTTGAGATCCTCAGTGCTTATGGGATAATACAGGAACTGGGTGCCATTAATGAATTCAGTTCTGTTAGGCTTTTCTGTCAAATAAAGTACAGCAAAGCTCACGGGATTATAGTTCCACGTAAGGTTGGCTATGGTTGCATTATCTATCTCCCGAGTTATGCCATTTGTTGCAATGTATATTGTATCTCCTACAACCACCTGATGACTTATGGAACTTCCTCCGTTTGGATAAACATGTGTTGTGCCATTTACTTCAGCTATCTTGTTTTCGAGATCGACATAGGCTTTTCGTTTGATCTCAAATGTTATGTTCTGCCTCTGCACTACCGTGTTGTTGACTTCGAGTTTGAGTTGAATGCTCATTGTAGTGTTGTCAGTGAATGTGAAGTATTTAATGGTCCTTGTCCGTTGGAGGAGTTCTTTCTGTGTGTATTTTTTTGGTGGAGGGCTGGTTGTAGTCGTGCTGCTGGAACTCGAAGTGCTGGTTGTTGTAGAACTTATGGTGCTTGTTGTGGATGTGGGTTGTGTCATTGAAGTTGAAGTGGGCGTCGAGGTTGAAGTCTTGCCTCCGATGCATCCAGCGGTTATGCTTATCAGGAGTATTCCAACAAGCAAAATTCCAATTTTTTTCATGCACTTACCCCCATCAACTTCTGAAATCCTATGACATTTGATAATATTTTCATGCCTTCATTCTCTGAAGGTTTTATTTTTTACTTCTACTTAAATTTTTTGCCATTCTGGGCTTTGTTGCATGTTTAAGCAGTTAATAATAAAATTCGGAATCTTCAAAGGGTGTTTTAATCTCCGTTTTTGGAATATAGTGAAAGTAAGCGATTTTTACTTACATTTCTATCTTTGTATTTGCAACATACCCTCCTGAGTTGTGTAGAATCAAATCGATGTTAATATTTAAAAACTCCTGATAATCTTAAGTAACTGTGGAGGTAATACTGTGTCTCTGGAGGATCTCTACCGTTATCTGAGATGGCGAATGGAGCCGGAGGATGAGAGAGCACAACTGAGGTTTCAGCGAATTTCAGAGCTTTTTAAATCTCTGGAAGGTGTGCCGGAAAACGGAAAAATCCTTGATCTCTGTGCTGGAACCGGGATAGCTGGAGTTGCAGCTGCAAAGGCAACAAATGCAGAGCTTTTAACAGTTCTGGATGCCCGAAAAGAGGACCTTGAAAAAGCTAAAAGATGGCTGGAGATAGCGGGCATAAATCCCGAGCTGAGGACTGTTGTGGGGGATGTAAGGGAAGCTTCAAAACTCGTCGGGGAGCATGATATTGCCATCCTATGGGGACTCACGATGCCTCACTTTGATCCATTTGATGCCGTCAAGATATTTGCCAACATAGCTCTAAGCCTGAGCAGAGAGGGGGCTTTCGTCATAGAAGAAACAGACAGAGTCTATGGAATTTTCTATAAGATAGGCTATAAAGATTTTCTCGTCGAGTCAAAAACGGAAGAATATACCCTAATCTCAGTCCATGGGGGATATAACTTAAAGAGAGGTACCTTTAAGAGAGCCTACTACAAACTACCGGGCTTTGAAAAGATTACAGAGGAGGAGCACAGACTCTGGGATCTCGCATCGCAGCTGGCTATAGGAAGCATTTTCTTCGGAGAATGGAGGCTGATAACTCCAGCAGAGCATGGAATTGCCACAGTCTCTTATGTGCTTTGTTTCAGAAAACCAAGAAAAAATATTGCGGAGGAAGTCCTCAGAGGAAGTAAAATTTCGGCTGTCTGTCCTTGAAGATATCATTTAACTCGTTTATCTTTTTATTTCTCGCATCTTCGAGGTTTATCTCGACCACACCAACTTCCTCCTTATCCTCACTCCCCATCGTCAAAACCTCTGCTTTTGGAGATGCTATCGTGCTCTTCCCGATGAACCTCAGACCTCTTTCCTCACCTATCCTGTTTGCTGTGATTGAAAAAACACGGTTTTCCAGAGCCCTTATTGGCATTGCTTTCGGTGCGTAGGGCATGACGAGGTTGGATGGATGAGCTATTATATCCGCTCCCTTCAGTGCCAGCGTTCTCATGGCCTCTGGGAAGAACCAGTCAAAGCATATCATGACACCAATCTTAGCGACGCCAATGTTGAAAACATGGAAGCCCAAATTACCGGGCTCAAAGAATAGCTTTTCTCTGTAGAATAGGTGAATCTTGCGGTATTTACCGATGTAACCCCATCCAATAGGCCCGACTACTACCGCTGAATTGTAGAGCCTTCCCTTTTCATCTTTTTCAGCAGTTCCAGCCACGATGAAAACTTCATGTTCTTTCGCCTGTTCCATAAGGAATTCAGTTGTCTCACCATCGGGAATTTGCATTGCAACACTCTCAATCTCATCCTTACTCTCAAAATTATAGCCTGTATCAAAGAGCTCGGGTAAAACAATCAGTTTAGCACCTTTTTCCGCTGCTTCTCTGATAAACCCCCCCGCTCTGCTCAGGTTTCTGTTCACTTCCAGAAACTTTGGCTCCATCTGGACATACGCAACTTTCATGGCACTCACCAGTTTTTCTACGTATGCTTTATTTATTTTCTTTTGTGCTATTGTGTTATGTATGGATATTGAATGGAGGCAGATATTTCAACGGTTTTTTTGGTCCATTTTCAGATTATAATCTTTCTCCTTTATGCTGCGATATCATCCAAATCGCAATGATGATTTATAGCATGTAAAACCTGCGTATAACAATAAACATACATAGAAACTCCGCAAATATTTCCCTATGGAACCAAGCTGAGAAATGTTGAATTTTTTGAATAAGGGCTTAGCTTAGCCCTTTTTAAGTTTGGGATGTGGAAAAACCTGAGGAGAAAGGTTTAAAAAGGGCGGCATGAAAGCCAACTTGGAACGATTACCGAGGTGATCATCATGAAGAGAAGGCCAAGGAAATGGAAAAAGAAAGGCAGAATGAGGTGGAAATGGATTAAGAAGAGGATTAGGAGGCTCAAAAGGCAGAGAAGAAAGGAGAGAGGACTTATCTGATTCTCTGTACGGGCCTTATGGCCCTTCCATTCTCCTCTCAAAGGTGGTGGATTTGGAATTTGAGATTTTTAAGAAGCTCTCTCTCATGATAAAAACTTCTCTCGGGAAAACCCTTCTCATGGCGGATCCTCATATTGCCTTTGAAGTCTCTCGCGGACTCCGGATTAGAACCCGGCTTGAGGAGCAACTTCTTGATTTTGTAAACTCGGAGGATCCAGATGTGTTTGTAATTCTGGGCGATGTGAAAGAGCCTCTTGGAATGGGATTTCTTACAAAACGTCTATTAATGGGCTTTTTCTCTGGGCTTAGCGATGTTAGAGTTTTAATAGCCAAGGGAAACCACGACGGTAGAATAGAGGAGGTTACTCAGAAGTTCGAGAACATTGAGATTTCTGATTATTTTCTTGTGGATGATAGCCTCTTCATCCATGGTCATCAGAACCTTCCCGAAGTTGAATTTAGGAATGCTTATCTTGGCCATATACATCCTGCGGTAAGTATAAAGTTTGGAAGCACACTTAGAAAGACAAAATGTTTTCTGAGGGTTGATAGATTTTTGATCCTACCCACAATAAATCCCTATATCTCCGGTTTTGACATTAAAACAGGAGTGAAGATGATACCATTCCTGAAGAATGCAAGGAGAGGCGATGCATACCTTCCGGATGGAATCTATTTAGGTGAGATTTCCTTCATATAACTTGCGTAAGGCTTATTAATATATATGAAGATATACATGCATAGGTGTGAAGATATTTATGGGTGATATCATGAGCGAGATATATGAAAAACTTGAGAACTTGCTCCGCTCCTTGGGATTGAAAAAGACAGAGCTGAAGATTTATAGACTGCTCCTTGATAAGAATAAGCCGATGAGAATAACGGAGATCAAGGAGGAGTTGGGTATAAGCGAGAGAAGTGTCAGGGAGCATGTGCTGAGCCTCTACAGGAAAGGACTTCTAAAAAGAGAACTTATCCAGCAAGGCTGGCTTGGTTATGTATATACAGCGACTGCTCCCGCTGAGTTTTTAGAAAAACTGAAGCATAGGATCGTTACAAAGATAAATGAAATTGAGAGGGAATTAAAGGATAGAGATAATCCCTAAAGCATTTAGAATTTTTATAGCTTCTTCCAGTTTTTCTTTATTTATTTTGCCGTATTCTTCCTGAAGTGCTATAAAGGACTCTTCTTCAGGTAGGATTTCTCCAAGCATTATTAGCTCATGGACAAGTATCAGGAAGTCCCTGTCCTTTGCAATCTTTTTGAACTTTTTATATGCCTCCTCATCAAGTTCCCTGATAAAGTGAAGTGATATAATCCCCCGCTTCCTCCATTCCAGCCATGGATTGGCTCTAAAACTATATCCCAACTCAATTCCGAGGAACTCTGAATCCCTTGCAAGTCCCATCATCACGAGCTTTTCTGTAGTTTCTGTTTCTCTTTCAATGCTAACTTCTCCAAGATATTTCATGGCGTAGCCTCTGGCAAAACGCTGGAGCTCCTTTTTTTCTGCTTTTGCCAAAGCTAAGGCAGTTGCTAAAACAGCTTTTCCGATTATCTCCAGACTTACTTTGCTTATTTTTTCTATGCTATCCTCGCTTGAATGGTAGAATCTGTCGGGCCATGTTATGGGCATTACAGCGGGGATTCCAAAGAAGTTGAAGATATCGTGATCACTCCCCATTAGGTATGGATAGCTCTTAACCTTGAGTAGCGGAAGAGGTTCCATACCGAAGCCTTTTTCTCTGGAATTAGCTTCTTTGATGTAATATTCAATGAGCCCCGAAACAGTTGAGAAGTGTGATAGGGGAGTTCTGACAATCATAATGGTTGAACCTCCTCTATCCTCACTCCCTCCAACCATATCAAGGTTTATCACAGTGTAGTATTTGCTCAGATCTGCATACTTCTCTATGAAGGCCTGCGTTCCGAAATGCTCTGGAATCCAGAGGAACGCAAAACCAAAGCGGAAAGACTCATCGTAAAGCCGGTTCAGGATTTTTGCGAGTTCTATGAGCATTGCACTGCCTGAAGCGTTATCATTTGCCCCGGGTTTAGGATGGCAGAGATGGGCGCTGAATAGAATGAAAGGAGGCTTTCCAACTTCTGCGTAGAGAATCGGCAAAATTTGCCTGTCTCTGATCTCTGCTTCAACCTTTATCTTGGCTTTAACACTTTCCCCATCTCTCAGCTTCCTTATTACCTTTTTAGCTGTCTCTTCGCTTATTGTAACCGCGGGAATTTTAGCCCATCTTAAGTCCCTCTTTGTCAGGAAAAGACCGATGTATGGAAGAGCTTTTCCAGTTCCTTCTCTGAATGCTATAAAGCCTACAGCACCACTTTTGTTTGCTTTCTCGTATGCCTCTTTCCATTCTCTGTCAACCAAGGCGATTTTTCCATCAACTCTCTCCCAATCCTTCTCTGAGCCCACGTATATAATCTCAGCCTCTGCTTCTCCCCTTGGAGAATGCGCCATTACGAGAAGGGGACTCACGGCAGTAGTTGTCTTTTTGCCCTCTATCTCAACCTCACCGTGAATTAAGTCCCATGCTATCGGGGATTTCAACGTGATGTAATACCTCTCCCCGTCATAAACTTCCTCCAGAACCTCCGCGTTTATTCCCCATATTCTGAGTTCCTCTTTTATGTACTCAGCTGCTTCGGGAAGTTCTTTTGAGCCCTGAATCCTGTGGAACTTAGAAATTTCTCCTATGTATCCAAGAACATCCTGAGAACTAAAAGCCTCAGCTTCCTTCAGAAAGCGCTTCATAACATCACCGTTAAGAGTAGGAAGAGAAGAATTTAAGCTTAGTCCCTAATGCATGATCCTACGCTAATGAGATTTGGCATAGATGACAAATTTAAGCTCAGCCCCAAGTTACGTGTCTGTTAACAAGGAAGCGCACGACGAATGAGAATCCTATACCAATCAGGTTTGCCACCAGGTAATACACTTCCAGATGCACGAGTAGGATATAGATAACCCACTGAACCAGAGCACCCGTTAGGGCTGCAACATGGAAGTTCAGGAGACGTTTGTATAGCGGTTTAGTTTTAAGGTCTCTGAACGTCCATATGTCATTCCAAGTGAAGTTGTTGAGTATGGCGAGTTCGGTGGCCGGTATATTGGCGCTTATCTTATTCATCCCGAGATTAACAAAGAGCCAGAGAAAAGCTTCATTGACTATAATGCCTGAGAATCCTACTACCATGAATTTGACGAGTCTGTCAAGTTCTCCCTCCCATCTCATAAGCCTGTAAACGTGTTTCAGATAATTGAACATTGTTTTTTTGCCCAGCTTACTTTCGCCTGCATGTCTGAGGCCGAATGTGAAGGGGATCTCCTTAACCTTTTGGTATTTCCCTTTCACAAGAATTTCCATGAGAATTTTAAATCCAATCGGATTGAGAGATATATTTTCGATAACCTCTCTCCTGAGGGCAAAAAAGCCACTCACAGGATCTTTTATACCCCTAATTTTCGGCAGTGCGACGCGACCGATCATAATGGCTCCTCTGGAGATAAGCTTTCTGTACCAGTACCAGTTCTTGACTTTTCCGCCTTTAACGTAGCGGGAGGCTATAGCTATGTGTGCTCCGCTCTCAATAGCCTCTAAAAGCTTAGGAATGATCTCCGGTGGATGCTGCAGGTCGGCATCCATAACGACAAAAACATCTCCTCTGGCTTCTTTGAAACCCCTTATAACCGCTGAGGAAAGCCCTTTTTCCTCAATTCTCCTGATGACTTTGATGGGATATTCCTCGCTTAACTCCAAGGCTTTTTCCCATGTCCGGTCAGGAGAATTGTCATCGATGATTATAATTTCAAAGTCATAATCCTTTAGTGCTCTTCTAATTCTATCAAAAAGCTCTTCTAAATTCTCCCGTTCATTGTATGTTGGTATTATGATTGATACCCTCATGATTCCATGCCTCCAATTGATTTAAAATTCCCCGTAATCTTTATAAGCCTTACAAATGCCTTTAACACCGGGGGGCCGTGGGGTAGCTTGGCCTATCCTTCCGGCTTCGGGAGCCGGGGACCCGAGTTCGAATCTCGGCGGCCCCACCATTAGTGGATGAAGGATAGTATTCTCCAAGTGTATCCCTGCTACGAGCGGAAAGACATCTACAATTCCAAAGATCGGCAAAAACAGGAGCATTGAAAATGCAGGAAGTAATATGCCATATTCCCTTCCAAGTCCCCGGATAAACCAGCATAATGAGGGAAAACTACTTAAATATTTTTGGCTAACCTAACTCGGTGAGCACCTTGGAGATAACAAAGAGGGAGGAGGAATATCTCGAAACGATGTATATGCTACACAAGAATAGGGGAATTATCAGGGTGAAAGACATTGCCAAGCTGATGAAGGTCAAGCCCCCAAGTGTAGTAGATGCACTTAAAAAGCTTAATGAAAAGGGACTCGTTCATTATGAGAAATATGACAGAATTCTCCTAACTGAGAAGGGAAAGAAGATTGCAGAGACAACATACTCCAAGCATATTCTCCTGACTGAGTTCTTCATTGAAATACTCGGAATTCCGCCCGAAATTGCGGAGCAGGACGCCTGTCAGTTTGAACATTATGTCCATGAAATAACTGCTGAGAGGATAAAGGAGTTTGCCAGGTTCATTCAGGAGCAATGCCCATACGTTCTGAAGCAGTTCCTTAAAGAAAAACTTTCAGAGGAAAAAAGAGGAAAAAGGAAAACCAAATGCTAATGAGGATGAGCTATTTAAATTACTCCTCCAAGGTAAGCAAAGTATGCTACAAACACTAATGCAAGAATATACATGAGTGGATGTATTTCTTCCCAGCGACCACTGGCGGCTTTGATTATCGTATAGCTTATGAACCCCATGCCTATTCCATCAGCAATTGAATATGTGTAGGGTATCGTTATTAGAACGAGGAATGCTGGGATTGCTTCAGTGGCATCGGTAAAATCTACTTCTCTGATGGCACTTATCATGTAGTAACCGACTATGACAAGTGCTGGAGCTGTTGCAAATGAGGGGATAGCTCCTGCGAGAGGGGCAATGAAGAGACCTATAGCAAGGAAAAGGAGCCCTGTGACCAAAGCGGTCATTCCTGTTCTTCCACCCTCTTCAATTCCGGCGGCACTCTCGATGTATGTTGTTACCGTTGATGTTCCGAGAACAGCGCCGAAGGTTGTTCCGATGGCATCTGTGAGAAGTATTTTCTCTGCATCCGGAATTTTACCTTCTTTTGTCAGGAAACCTGCTTTTGCACTGAGACCTGTCACAGTTCCAAGGGTGTCAAAGAAATCGACCATGAAGAAAGCAAAGACAACCCCAACAGCTCCGACATTAAGGAGTCCTCTAAGATCCATCTTCATGAATGTGTAACTTATATTCGGGGTGGAGAAGAGCTGGCTCGGCCATGGAGCTGCACCCGTGATCCATCCGAGAATGCTCGTTGTTAGAATCGAAATTAGAAGGGCTCCTTTAATCCCTCTTGAGATGAGAGCTGCGGCAAATAAAAGTCCGAAGAAAAAGAGAATTGCTTGCTTTGTAGCAAGTACGGGGGCATTCAGGCCTGTAAACTGTAACACCCCCTTCTGAACAACAGCTGAGAGCAATCCAACATCATTGAGTCCAATGAAGGTTAAGAACAGTCCAATTCCTGCTCCGACAGCATATTTTTGGCTCAAAGGAATGGCATGAATGATAGCACTTCTTACCCGTGTGATGCTCAGTATGATGAAGATTATACCTTCAACAAAAACTGCGGCTAAGGCCACTCTCCAATTATATCCCATTCCGAGGACAACGCTGTAGGTGAAGTATGCATTGAGTCCCATTCCGGGGGCTAAAGCGAAGGGTTTTTTAGCATAGAGGCCCATTATTATAGTCGTTATTCCCGCAGCAAGTGCTGTAACGGCAACGAGGGAGTCAAAGGCCTCTTTCCCCATAGCATTGCTTAGAATTGCCGGGTTAACAAAGAGAATGTATGCCATTGTCATAAATGTTGTAATGCCCGCTAAAATTTCTGTTTTCATATCGGTACGATACTTATCAAACTCGAAATAGCTCTCAAGCCATCCCATGATCGCACCTCCTGATTGATTTAAAAATGATAAAATTACAAGTTCTTTTAAAATTTTTTAAACATTTGTATGTCTAACAAAATATAGATTCACAGGAGAACAAAGCTCTTAACTTCAATGCCAGTTTTCTTAGGTATTTTTTCTGGGGTAAATGGGAGTTCGTTTAGAAATCTCTCAGCTATTATAACGTGTCCTTCAACCTCAAGTCTAAGCCTTATCCTTCCGGGAAGAAGTTCGTAACCCATTATCTTAGCATCGCTCCCCTCTTTCAGGTGCACACTCTCAGGTCTAAAGAATATCCGTACCTTCCCAGCTTTTTCTGTTTTAAAACATAGACTGCCAAGACATGCTTTTTCTCCATCTGATTGGAGTTCCAGAATGTTGGATAAGCCTAAAAATCTTGCAACGAATTCTGTTCTGGGGTTGTAGTAAAGTTCAAGTGGTTTCCCCACCTGTTCAATAGTTCCAACGTTCATAACCGCTATTCTATCGCTTATGGCCATTGCTTCCTCCTGATCATGGGTGACGTAAATCGTTGTTATTCCGAGCTCACGTTGGATTCTCCTTATTTCCCCCCTCAGCCTCTCTCTGATTTTGGCGTCGAGATTGCTTAGGGGCTCATCGAGAAGGAGAAGCTCTGGTTCAATAACAAGTGCTCTTGCCAGTGCAACACGTTGTTGCTGACCTCCACTAAGCTGTTCTGGATAGCGGTTTTCAAGGCCTTTCAGTCCCACGAGTTCCAACACCTGGTTGACCCTCCTCTCAACTTCATCTTTTGGTGTTTTTCTCATCTCCAGCCCAAATGCAACGTTCTTGAAAACGGTCATGTGCGGAAATAAAGCATAATCCTGAAAAACTATTCCTATATTCCTCCTATACGGGGGGACATCATTAACGACCTTGCCGTTGAAAATTATCTTCCCGCTCTCAGGTTTTTCAAAGCCGGCTATTATTCTCAGGGTTGTTGTCTTGCCGCATCCGCTTGGGCCAAGGAGCGTGAGGAATTCTCTGTCTTTAACTCTCAGGTATTTTATGCTGAGCTTGAAATCTTCCCACTCCTTCATTATTTCCCATAACTCAACCTCTACCATACCTCCTCACCTATCCTCTCGATTATCATAAAGCTGATTCCGGAGATGACCATCAGGATTACCGAAAGGGCTGAGGCAGAACCGAACTGTCTTGAACCGAGGAATCGGTACACTGCTATGGTTATTGTCGTGTATTCTGGGGAATAGAGCATGTATGTAGCTCCAAGCTCGGCTATGCTCATTGCAAATGCAAAAATTGCTCCCACGATTATTCCGCCCAAGGCCAGAGGGAGCTCCACCTTCAGAAAAGCTTTCCACTCGTTAGCTCCCAGACTCACAGCTGCTTCACTCAGATTTGGTTTAATCTTTCTGAGAACTGCCGAGATAGCCCTGAGGACGAAGGGATATGCTATTACGGTATGGGCCAGCACTATTATGAGCCACGTCCTGTAAAGAGGAGTTGTGTGGAAGGCCTTTATATACCCCAGACCAAGAGTGACTGCTGAGGATCCGAGGGGCAGCATCACAAGGGCATCGAAGATGTTCTTTCCCCTGAAGTTCCAGCGATGGAGAGAATACGCAACTATCAGTGCTATAGTCGTTGAGAGAAGTATAGTCCCAAAACCAAAGAGTATGGAGTTTCTGATTGCTGTGAGTGTCGTTGCGCCGAAAATCGGATTGTAGTGCGGCGAAAATACCCTGCGATACCATTCAACGCTGAAATGCCCGTTGTACATCAGAGAGTCATATATGACAGCCAGTAATGGTGAAATGACAAACATGAAGACTATTAGGGAATAAAAGCCGATTAGCAGGCCTTTTATTCCTGCAAGCTCCCTAACTGTCAATTTCTTGGTTTTTCTGAAAATCTTCTGCTCCTCAGCCTTTGAATATTCATCGAGACTTTTGATGTAGAGATACATGAAAATAAAGCTGAGGGCTATTTGGATCACGGCCAATGCAGAGCCGGTCTTAAAGTCAAGGAGAGTCATTATCAGCATGAAGATGTCGACCTCTATGGTTGCATAGTGGTATCCTCCCAGTATAAGGGGTATTGAAAAGCTCAGAAAACAAAAAACAAATGTTAGCATGGCAGAGGCAAATATCGCAGGCATAAGCATCGGTAGCGTGACCTTTCTGAAGAGCGTGAAACCTCTTGCTCCTAAACTCATTGCCATCTCCTCATAATGGGGATTTATGCGCTGCCATAGTGCCGAGACCATCCTTATTACAATCGGAAAGTTATAGAATGCATGGGCAATGAGTATTGCCTTCCAGCTGTAAAGAATTCCCCAGTCTCCAAAGAGCTTGGTGAAAAATCCCTCCTTTCCAAAGAGCAGGAGAAATCCCAGAGCTACCATTATGCTTGGCATCACAAAGGGCACGGTTAAAAAGGCTCTGATAATCTTCTTTCCCGGAAACTCGTATTTAGCAAAGATATAGGCTCCGGGAAGTCCGAGGAAAAGCGTCAGGAGAGTTGAGGCGAGAGCTTGTTCTATGGTGAAGATTATTATGTGTCTGTGATAGCTGTTTAACAGGATTGAGAAGATATATTTGAGTGTAAACCCATTATCCCTGTCCCAAAAGCCTTCATGGATTATGCTGAGTATAGGGATGTAGAAGAACAGGATAAGAAACGTGAGAGGAATTAGGATTATTAGCTTTCTCCACTTCAACTTCATGCTGAAAACTTGGTTTTATGTTTTTATAAGTCTTGACTCATCAACTTGACTCATTAATCTATCATTTGATCAGCTATTTGATCAGTTGGCTTCCTTCCCACCTTAAAGGGCGAGATTCGGCTCAACACCTTGCCAACGACGGGGAGAAGGTTAAGCATTAGATAGAATAGGTTTTATATCTTGATGGTTTATTGCCTTATGAAGGGGGCTGCCTGCCGAGTGAGGTCCAGGTGCGGAAAAATGATGACGGCCCGGAATTCTCGTGAGGCGGGCTTGGCGAATGCCGTTCCCCTATCCTACTAACTTTATTCCGAGTCTTCTAACGAGCTTTTATCTCAGCCAGAGATAGTGATTTGTTGTCGTATTTTTTCTCGTACACTTCTCGTCCAAAATATGCTACGTTTTGACCTTCCTTTTGGAGGGCTCCAGCGGATTAACCCCTCGCCAGTGACAGGGAGGTTTGAGATATTCTCATCAGAACAACCCTTGGAGGGGTTTTTCGAACCCCTCTGGCCGGGTTTTCGGCCAGTTATCTCTCCTCTGAGCGTAAAGACCGCCCAAATTCGGGGTTATCGTTTTTATCGCTTTTTTAAAATGTTAAAGGCGCCAACAAGGTCGGGTGTTAAAGATAAACCTCGTTGCGGGACACTTAAACAAACCACGAATGAAGCGAGCTCTATTATGAGGCTTCCCGTAAACGGAACAGGTCTGAGAAGTTTTAGGGTTACGCTTCTCTTCCTTTTAATTCACGCTCTCATTGGATTTCAGTGTAGTGTTCAACTATCCCATCCGTCACGTGGCCGACAGTTGCCACGAAATAGGAGCGTGACCATAATTCCATCAATTCAGGGAATTCTTGGAGGAGTTTTCTGGCGGTTTTGCCCTTCAAGTGGTTGATTATTTTGGCGGGCGAGAGGTTTGGCTTTGTCCTGAGGAAAACGTGCACGTGGTCGGGCGTCACTTCGAGGGCAATAACTTCACAGCCAATTTCTCCCGCGTATTCTTTGAGCATTTGTTTAAGCCTTTCGGCGACTTCTCCGATGAGAATATCCCTCCGGTATCCAAACGAAGTGATAGGCTAAGTAGTATTTTGCGTGTCTTTGTTCTTGGAGAGTGTTGGTGTTTCTGGCTTCAGTGTGAATCTCTTAATGTAATTCCAGCATAAGCGAAAATGTTAAATTTACTGGATTTTATAGCTCTTTTATGCCACTAACACGCAGGGAAGTCATTAGGAAACTCTGGCACATCACTCCGGGCGTTTTGGGTGCTCCTATAATATTATTCACGCCAAAGTGGATTACTTTGATGGTTGTTTGGATCTTGGCGTTAATATATGCACTTCAACATTTTAAATTGAGAAGGGGATGGAGAATAAGGGTCCCAATTGCCGAGATTAGCTATAAACAGATGGCAAGAAAAGATGAATTGGAAGGCAATCACTACTTGGGCAGTTTTCTGTTTTGGATAACCATGGCATTAATCTGCACAATTTTTCCCAAACTTGTAGCTCTCTCAGCTCTGTGGGTTTCCACTGTAGGAGATTGTTTTAATGCCATAGTTGGTCAGCTTATAGGTGGACCGAGAATCCCATGGAACAAAGGAAAAACTGTAATTGGCAGTTTAACAATGTTTATTCTGGCATTTTTAATGCTGATTCTTTCTCATCTTGCAGTTGGAATGGATTATGACGTTGAATTTTTAGGTGTGGTAGCTTTAATCGCGGCTCTGATTGAGAGCTTCCCTATATATTCAGCGTGGGATGAGTTCACAGTTCCTATGGCGACTGCATTAATGTTGTGGTTGTTCCATGGTGGAGAGTTATTGAACCCGGTCTGGTGATCATGTTTTTATTTCTAAGTATCTCTTCTTCATGAGCAGAGCGTCCTCCTCTATATTGGGACTCTCGCTTATGACGACTCCCTTAATGCGGAACTCTTTTAAAACTCGTAGCAGATCTTCCCATCTCATATCACTCTCCTGCAGGTTGAGATGGTTTCTCTCTCCCTTTTCTCCATAGTTTATCCCGCTTATGTGTATGTGCATGTTGTCCAGTGCATCCCTTCCCAGCTGTTCTTCTATATAGCTGAGCATCTCGCGCCACTCTTCACTGGTGTTGCACTTACCCCTGTTCCTGGCATGAGCATGGGCAAAGTCTATGGCGGGCAGAACCATTTCTATTTCTTGACTGAGCTTTACGAGCTCTTTCAGATCTCCAAACTGTGTCGCTTTTCCTGTGAGTTCGGGTCTTATCCAGATTTCTATCCCCCTGTTCTGGAGATGTCTGACAATATCTGCTATTTCATTTTTTATCTTTGCATAAACGCTCTCAGAGGGTTGTTTTAGATAGTAGCCTGCATGGAAAACAACACTCCATCCACCGGCATCGTAGAGCCTTTCAGCACTTTGGATGATTCTTTTTTTACTGGCTTCCACCTTTGCTTTTTCGCTCGCATTGAGGTTTATGTAATAGGGTGCATGAGCAGTAAGGAGAATATCATTTTTCTGAGCGATATATTTTATCTTTTTAGCTAATTCGGGCCTTAAATTAACTCCTCTGACGAATTCAAGCTCCATCGCATCAAGTCCCAGATTTTTCACATGAATTATACCGTCTATTGTAGAGCGTTTGGGGGTGGAGAGGGGAATACCTGCTGTTCCAAAGCGAAGCCTGTCTGGTTTAACCTTCATTCCAATCACCATGATAAAATTAGGCTTTCCTAATTAAAAACCTATCTCCTCTCAATCTTTGTTCCTAAAATCTCCTCAAGCTTTTTAATGCTCTCTTCATACTCTGCCTCAAGTTTTTCAAGTCTTTCTCTGAGCTTTATAATCTGCTCCTCTTTCTCTTGAAGCTTTCTCTTTAGCATTTCAATTTCCTCTTCAAGCTCTTTGCCATCTGAGATTATTTCTTCTCTCTCTTCTCTTCTCTTGCTTAATTGTTTCCTCTTTTCTATGATTTCTTCTGCTTTCTCTTTTAGGTTATCCAGAAGCCATTCCGCTGTTTTCTTATACTTACCTTCAAGCCGTGGATAAATCCTCATGAGGAAGGACAGAAACTCATCAGGATGCTCGATTCCATAATAGCTGTTTTCTATAACCCTGTTAGCAATCTCCTCTCCAGTGCGCATTCTTTTTATCGGTTTTTGAAGTTTGGAAATTTTTGATCTCAGTTCAAGCTCCTTCTTTTTTACTTCTCTCCCAATCCTGTTGATTTCCTTCTCTAACCCTTCAAGATCAGCCTCTTTATAGAATCTCTCCAGTTCATCTTTTCTTCTCTTTATGTCAATTTCAATCTCTTTTTTCTCTTCAGTTAGGAGCTCGATTTCCTTGGATATCTCTTCTCTCTCCTTGTCCATATCCTCAAGCTTTATCACTGGCATCTGAGTTTTGTTGATTTTCTCCAAATATTCTTGGTATTCTTCGGACATTCTCTTCAGTATCTTGTTTATGGCGTAGATATCTTTTTCAAAGAGTATGAGGAGGTATTTGCCATGAGAAACGTGTAACTTGGAAAGCTCGGGGAGAAGTTTTCCAAAATCTTCGATGGTTTCAACTTTCTCCAGCATCCGCTTCAGAGTTGAAGCATACATTCTTTTCTCAGCGCTCACAATCTTTTTAATCCTATCATCAACATCCAGGGGAATTTCCTTTTGCTCCAGATTATCTATTTTTTTCAATATTTCCTTTTTGTCCTTATTCAGTTTCTTATTGTATTTTTCTTTAATTTTAGCACGTTCTTTTTTTAATTTTTCAACTTTCTTTTCATACTCCCTCAGTGCTTGTTCCAGTCTCAACTTCCTCCCAACCTTTAACTTTTTCCTTGAGATACATTCCTATGAGGACACTTATAATTAGATCGATAATTCCTATGAGAGCTTTTTTAAACACTTCAAATTCTGAAAGAGCTATTATTGACATTGCATAACGAGTTGTTAAGTCTATCGTAACCCAGAATGCAGGTAGAATTAGGATACCCGAAACATAATACCATAGGTGGTGATCTCTCTTCATGTATGCCTGAATTACCTTTCCAAGTATCATGACCCCTATTCCGATGACGAATGGGGTGTTTATGGCATTTATATACAGTAACACCTGAAGTAAATCTGTACCGGGTAGAAAACCCAGTACTTTCTCCGCTATTGATTCAAGATAGAGGTAAACATTTATAGCACCTGCGACCATGATTAAGAATCCTGCAATAAATGAGACGAGAGGAATGAACTGTTTGGTGACTGTTTCTCTGACGGAAAATTTGAACCTGAAGCCTTTAGTAAAGAAGTACCCTCCGACTAAAAATAAGATTGTCCCGGTTACGGTTGCTGAAATGACATTGACACTCTGAGGATATTTTATTGAAATTAACCGGGCGATTCCATAGAGAAGGAGTATAAGTCCGGGTATCCCAAGAAATACTTTCGCTGCCTCAGGATCACTGAGTATCTCCTTGATGTAGCGGTAAATGATGTAGTACGTGGTCTCTATTCCCTCGCTCTGCTTAACCACAACACGACGTGAGCTTATTATAGGAATGCGAGAGGTTATTATAGGGAAAATCTGTTCATCTTCAGCACCATCCGTAACGGGAATGACTCCCTCGGCCGGGAATTTCTCCAGAACTATATCAAGTTGTCTTGTAAGTTCAAGGTCGCTCTTAACCCCGACATCGTGATGGCCAGTGATGAGTGCAACTTCCACATCATCAAATTCTCCGCTTTCTTTAAGCTCTCCGTAAAGCTTAACGGCAGCATAAACAACATTTGCATCACTATCTTCAGGATCAGCTAAGCTGAGCTTGAGAGCAGCGTCTATGCATGCATCTTTCCCGATGACAGGTGCGCTTATGCCAGCTTTAACTCCAAAATCATCATCCCTGTCAATGGCCAAAATCAATACTTTAATTTTTAACCCTCCCGGGGCTTTTTAAAGATTGATTACTGAGCATTTTATCCCGCCTGTTATCAATCCTTATTATAGTGGAGGTTTGTTTTGCTTTATTTTAGACATAGATTCATAGGCTGCCGTTGTAATTTAGGTCCTTTTTAGTGGCTATTGGAATCAATTGATACTTAACACCCTTTTTCTCTAAAAACTTTACTACCTCCACTGTGTATCTGCTGGAACTCATCTCGCCCATAGGGATTACATCAAGCTCATTTCGACATCAGGCTAATCTTAATTCGGCAATCTTTTAAGCTTTACCATTTCCCCTTCTCATAAATCTCAAAAGGAACTCATGAAGAAGTTTTCAGTGATAGCTCTGGGGATTATCTTTCTAAATGCCCCCTGTCATCATGGCAATAGCATCATCGATTAATTCATCTATGTCTTTATTGGGGCTTTTTGCTTTTAACTTTTTAACAAGTCTGACGATGTTATTAACTGCAGGAAGTGTTCTAAGCTCTTTAGGTATGCTCCCAACGGTGGGTATGGAAGGTTTTACTCCAAGTTTAGTGTGTATTAACCTTTCAATTTCACTGGCATGCAGTTCTGGGAGTAATACAAGTATCGGGAAGTTCATCTCTGCATACTTGGATGAATCCCGAGTTTCAACAATCAGAATGAAATCCACCGGAACCTCGTAGCGTTTACCTTCAAGTTTGAACCTGAAATATCCCCTTCGTTTAATACTCAAAAGTTTTTGTACGAGACCAATTGGAGGTTCATTAAGTATTAAGTATCCCTTGTTTGCTTTTAGGAAGAGCGGAGCGGAGTACATATTTCTTCCAATCTCTCTCAATTCAAAATCAGAGAGATCATCGGAATATGCATCCCAGTATATCACCGGAACCTTAACGATAACGTGATCCCCTAAGTTTGATACTCTTTCATGAAATATACCATCATAAATCAGGATACGATGGTGGTCAAAATCCATGTATGTGGGTATTTTTACATTTCCTTTGATGATGATATTCAAGAATTCCTCAAGATCAACACTGGCTTTGTTTTCTACTAAAACATCCTCTCGAAGTTCAAAGAGCTTAAGCTTTTCGATGTATGGATAACTCTGGACTTCGCTTAAGTCAATTCTTATTGAGCCCTCTCCTAAATCGACTTCCTGCCCTATAGTACTTATCTCCGGGAGTATCGTTTTGCTAACAGCTGTGATTTGGTACAGGACATCTCGACCGGAAGTATATAGCACACCGTTTGAAATAAGCTTTAGACCCAATCTGGCCAAGTTTGCAGAAAGTTCTTTTTCTGTTCTTGTACCTATCATGGCTTTTCCGCTTACATTTTCCTCTCCCTGATCAATAACAACAAAATCTGCTGGATGCAGGCCTCTTCTGAAGAAGAACTCTTCAAGCACTTCCATAGCCTTCTCTTTATTCTCTCCATAAACCTTAATGAATTCGACTGTGCCATCCCGTCTAATTCCAACAAATACTAATGAGTCATACCTTTCCTTTGGAATTTCAACATCTTCCATTATCATCTCCCTCAGAGACTCATAGCCCCAAGCAGATTATTATTATCGATATCTATTATTTTAACCTCTCTTTTCTTGGTATCGAGCAGGGCAACACTTTTTACTCCACTAACATAACCGCAAACTTCTCCCGGATTTATGAGAATTGTCCTACCGCACTCCCTTATTTCATATCTATGCGTGTGGCCCCTTATTAAGATGTCATAGAGATGACTCCGTGCAAGGGCATTGATTACCCTCTCATCAGTTCCGTGGATAACTACTATTTTCATGCCATCAACATTGAGCTCTAAGATTTCATCCTCTATTCCAAGGACATTCTTTAAACCAGCTCGCTCACCATCATTGTTTCCAAAAACCCCTTTCAATGGCGCCTTGAGTTTTGAGAATTCCTTGGCTGTAAATGGAGCAATATAGTCTCCTGCATGGACAACAAGGTCAACCCTGCTTTCATTAAACACTTCAACAGCCTTTCTTATTGCCTGTAAATTGTCATGGGTGTCACTCATGATCCCAATTAGCATTGCACCACCTAAAGGATATTTCTACGTTTAAGTTTATAGGCTTAACTAAAAGTGAGAAAGTTTAAGAGATGAATGAGATACATCCATAGAGATGATGGGCATGTTTATGGGAAGAGCACTCATAGCGGTCAAGATATTGAAACCCTTCAGAGACTGGAAAACTGGGGATAGAATAATAATTGAGGATTGGAAAGCAAAAGAGCTGTGGGAAGCTGGAGTAGTGGAGGTTCTCGATGAAACTGACAAGATTCTTGGGGAGATTGAGAGGGCGATAAGGGAGGAACTGCAGAATGAGCCTCTAATGCCCCTGCCGGCTGGTCTTTATGAAAGGGCTGAGTTTTATATGTATTATCTGGAGAACTATGTCAGAATGAACGCGGGAGAAAGTATTGAAACTATAAACGTTAAGTTAACAAAGCTGGCCAATCTCAAGAAAAAGCTGAGAGATTTGAAGATTATAAGATTTAGAAAGATTCTTGAATCTGTAATGCAGAGGCCTAACAGCCTTGAAATACTCTCTCGCCTCTCACCAGAGGAGAGGAGGGCTTATCTGGAGCTTTCCAGCATAAGGGACGAATGGCTGGGTGAGAGCTGATGGATAGGGAAGAAATGATAGAAAGATATGCTCGCTTCTTCAGGGAATATGTGGACGATGAAGGAAAAGAGGTGTATATAAATAAGCTCAGAGATTTGCTCACCATTACACCGAAGCGATCCCTCCCAATAGACTGGATGCATCTAAACTCCTATGATCCCGAACTTGCAAATGAGCTTATAGAAAACCCCGAAGAGAGTGTCGGTGCTGCTGAAGATGCCATCCAGATAGTTCTCAGAGAACCACCCATATTAAAAAAAGAGGAATTCAAGATTCATGCAAGATTTTTCAATCTTCCCAATACCCTTCTGGTCAAGGAGCTGGCGAGTGAGCATATAAACAGACTCATCCAAGTCGAAGGCATAATCACCCGTGTGAGTGAGGTAAAGCCCTATGTCGCTAAAGCAGTCTTCGTTTGTAAGGACTGTGGAAACGAGATGGTACGTCTTCAGAAGCCGTATCAGAACATTATAAAGCCAACAAAGTGTGACGCCTGTGGCTCAAGAAACATTGAACTCGATGTGGATAAAAGCAGGTTTGTAAACTTCCAGAGCTTTCGCATTCAGGACAGGCCTGAGAGCCTTAAAGGTGGGCAGATGCCTCGTTTTGTGGATGCTATCCTGCTGGATGACCTCGTAGATACAGCACTGCCTGGAGATCGGGTTATTGTAACTGGAATCCTTAGGGTTATTCTTGAGCAGAGGGATAAGCGGCCGATTTTCAAGAAGATTCTTGAGGTCAACCACATAGAGCCTTTAAGCAAAGAAATCGAAGAGCTTGAGATAACTCCTGAAGACGAGCAAAGAATTAGAGAGTTAGCCAAAAGAAAGGATGTTGTTGATGTGATAGTGGATTCTATAGCCCCTGCAATCTGGGGTCACAGAGAGGTTAAGAAAGGCATTGCTCTGGCACTGTTTGGAGGAGTGCAGA
This sequence comes from uncultured Thermococci archaeon, assembly GCA_964487115.1. GTDB lineage: Archaea > Methanobacteriota_B > Thermococci > Thermococcales > Thermococcaceae > Thermococcus. The sequence continues at coordinate 46,499 of CAZAPD010000016.1, forward strand.
AGATTCTGCCTGATGGAACTAAACTGAGAGGGGAAAGTCACGTTTTACTGGTGGGAGATCCGGGAGTGGCTAAGAGTCAAATTCTTCGCTATGTTGCTAACTTGGCACCGAGGGCGATTTACACAAGCGGTAAGAGCTCAAGTGCCGCCGGACTTACTGCTGCGGCAGTGCGCGATGAGTTTACAGGCTCATGGGTTCTGGAGGCAGGTGTTCTTGTGCTGGCAGATGGTGGAATCGCCCTTATAGACGAGTTTGATAAGATGAGCGAGCGTGACAGGAGTGCAATACATGAGGCTCTGGAACAGCAGAGCTACCATCACGACTTTGAGCTTCTCTTAGCAGACGGCAGAAAGGTGAAAATAGGTGAGCTTGTTGATTCACTCATCGAAGGGAACTATGAAAAAGTTATAACTGGGAGAGACACTGAAATCCTGCCTGTTGATGACCTGTATTTGCTCGCCTACGACCTTGAGAAGAAGGAAATCATCAAGGTTAAAGCCAGTAGCGTGAGCAGACATAAAGCTCCAGAGGAATTCATACGCATAAGATTCTCCAATGGTAGGGAGATAGTCGTGACACCAGAACACCCAATTATGGTTTGGGAGGATGGAGTAATCCGCGAGAAACCAGCCGAAAAAATTGAGCCTAAAGATATTGTATTTGGAGTCAGGAACTATCCCGTGAAAATAAATGCAATGCAGAAGAAAGCCTTCAAGGACAGGCGTGAAGCAGAGACTTATCATGACTATCTCTACTCCTGTGGTATTGTGGCGAGGATAAAAAGGATTAATCTGTATTATGTAGTAGAGCCTGTCGAAAGATTCTTTCCTAAGGAACTCATTGGAGAGCTACTCAAAGCTGGAAGGGCTGTTGGTGTCAGATTAAGAGGGACGGAACGCTCAAGATTCTACAGGAGAATTGTAAAAGAGAGACATCTTCTGGAATTTTTAGAGAAAGTCAAAGATAGGATATCCACACTTGAGAAGCTTGCAAAGGAAAGGCCCCAGGACGCTCTTAAGCTGCTTCCAAAAGCTTGGATATACCGCGAGTACGGTATAACTTATGGAGGACTAAAACGCTTGGTTGAGAGTGGAGATGAATTCGGAATGGGCATCATCCAGAGTGCCATAGTAAAGAGAATAACTGAAGCAAGATGGCATCTCATGAACTTCATGGAGTTCTGGAACAGTAATGTGAACTTCTTAATGGTCAAAAAAGTTGAAAAAATGCCGAATGATGGCTGGAAGTGGGTTTATGATGTGACTGTTGAACCCTATCACCTTTTCGTGTCTCACGGTCTCGTTCTCCATAACTCAATAAGCATAGCGAAGGCAGGAATTACAGCCACTTTAAATGCGAGAACAACAGTCATAGCTGCTGCAAATCCAAAGTATGGTCGCTTTAACAGGCATAAACCCCTACCAGAACAGCTGGATTTGCCACCAACGCTGCTCAGCAGATTTGACCTGATATTCCTTCTCCTCGACGAGCCTGATGAAAAGATAGATAGTGAAATCGCCCAGCATATTCTCAAGGTCAGGAAAGGAGAAAGTGAAGTTGTAACTCCTAAGGTGCCTTATGACCTACTCAAAAAGTATATCGCCTATGCAAGGAAAAACATACATCCTGTCCTCACAAAGGAGGCCATGGAGGAACTTGAGAGATACTATGTAAAGATGAGGAGAAGAATTGGAGGAGGAAGCGATACAGAGGGTGTAAAACCAATTCCCATAACAGCGAGACAGCTTGAGGCTTTAATCCGTCTGAGTGAGGCGCATGCGAGGATGAGGCTGAGCGAGATAGTAACGAGACATGACGCCAGAGAGGCCATAAAGATAATGGAAGAGACTCTAAAGAAGATAGCCATCGATGAGGAGGGCATCATGGATATTTCAATCCTTGAGGTTGGAAAGTCCTCACGGAAGATAAACAAGATTGATAGATTGCTTGAAATTATAGAGAAGCTTCAGGATTCGACGGATTATGGAGCACCCGCTGAGGATATCCTTCAGGAGGCCAGTAAAGCAGGCATCAGCAAACAGGAAGCAAGAAAACTAATAGAAGAACTCGTTGCAAACTCAAGAATATATGAGCCGAGAAACGGCTACTACAAGATAGTCGGTTAACACTACAGGTACTACGGAGACTTTATAAACTGAGAATGACTGCTCCTTGGTTAACACCAAAGATTATAAATGCCAATGCATATGGGGACTAAGGAGGTGTTAAGATGGATGAGAAAAAAGTTGACTTTTATGATTACGAGACCTTACTTGATAAAGCGTATGACGAATTACCGGAGAATGTGAAGCACCACACATCCAGATTTGAGGTACCTGCTGCTATAGTCAATATTGAAGGTAACAAGACAATAATCGAAAACTTCAAGGACATAGCTGAGGCTCTGAACAGGGATCCCAGTCATTTACTCAAGTTTATTCTGAGAGAAGTTGCAACTGCAGGAACGCTTGAAGGGAGGAGGGTAGTGCTTCAAGGTCGCTTTACGCCCTATCTCATAGCTAATAAGATGAAAAAATACCTCAAGGAATACGTCATCTGTCCTGTGTGCGGTTCGCCGGATACAAAGATAGTCAAAAAAGGCCGCTTTCACTTTCTTAAATGTGAGGCCTGCGGCGCTGAGACTCCAATAGCCCATCTTTAAAAATCTTCTCTAATGTTCTTTTATATTCCATCTGAACTATTAAAATCATGGAAACCCTTTTAAACTTTACAAACGACAAACTTTCAGGTTCATGTCATGTAAAAGGAGGAGTTCTTATGGGCATGGAGGAGAAGGTTAACGAACTCTATGAAAAGAAAGAAAAGATTCTTCAGATGGGGGGGGAGGCTAGAGTCCAAAAACAGCATGAAAAGGGCAAATTAACAGCTCGGGAAAGACTAGAAAAGCTTCTCGACCCCGGAAGTTTTGTGGAAATAGGCATGTTTGTTAAACACAGGAATACAGAATTTGGTCTCGATAAGATGGAATTGCCGGCAGATGGTGTAATAACTGGCTATGGTACTATTGATGGGAGGCTTGTCTTTGTTTATTCTCAGGATTTCACAGTTATGGGAGGTTCGCTGGGTGAAATGCATGCCGCAAAGATAAAGCGTGTTATGGAGTTGGCTCTGGAAGCAGGAGCTCCTATAATAGGAATAAACGACTCTGGGGGGGCAAGGATTCAGGAAGGTGTGGATTCCCTGAAGGGATATGGTGAGATATTCAAGATGAACACAATTCTTAGTGGGGTTGTTCCCCAGATCACAGCTATAATGGGCCCCTGTGCAGGAGGAGCTGTCTACAGCCCAGCGATAGGCGATTTCATTCTCATGGTTGATAATCCTGCGACATTCATGTTCATTACAGGTCCACAGGTTGTCAAAGCAGTTACCGGTGTAGAGGTATCTCCGGGTCAGTTAGGTGGTGCAATGATTCATGCCCAAAAGAGCGGTCAAGCCCATCTTGTTGGAAAGAGTGATGAAGAGGTTTTGACCCTTATAAGAAAGCTTATCAGCTATCTCCCTTCCAACAATATGGAAAAGCCTCCGAGAATTAAGACAAACGATCTGCCCTTCAGGAAGACAGAAAGCCTCTATAGTATCGTTCCGGACGATCCGAACAAGGGCTATGACATTAGACAGGTCATATATGAGATAGTGGACAGAGATGCAAATGGAAATCCAGATTTCCTTGAGATCCTACCTTACTATGCACCAAATGCTGTCGTTGGTTTTGCCAGGATGAATGGACAGACCGTGGGAATTGTGGCAAACAATCCAAACTATTTTGCCGGTGTTCTCGACATTGACAGCTCGGATAAGATAGCGAGGTTTGTACGCACATGCGATGCCTTTAATGTCCCCATAGTTACATTTGTGGATGTCCCTGGCTACTTGCCGGGAACCCAGCAGGAATACGGCGGAATCATAAGACACGGTGCAAAAGTTCTCTATGCCTATGCGGAGGCAACTGTTCCTCTTGTCACTGTTATTCTCAGAAAAGCGTATGGTGGGGCTTATTTAGCTATGGGTTCGAAGCACCTCGGTGCGGATTTTGTCTTTGCATGGCCTACAGCTGAAATAGCGGTCATGGGGCCGGAGGGAGCAGCAAACATTATCTTCAGGAAGGAGATAGCGAAGGCTGAAAATCCAGAAGAGGTCAGGAAACAAAAGATTCAGGAGTATAGAGATAGATTTGCCAATCCGTATGTTGCCGCAAGCAGGGGTTACATTGACGATGTTATTGATCCAGTAGAAACGAGAGCGAAAGTAATTCTTGCCCTTGAAGCCATGGAAAGCAAGCGTGTTAAACTCCCACCGAAAAAGCATGGCAACATACCTTTGTGAGGTGTGAAAAATGATTTCAATGGCAGCCTTCATGGAGGGCCTTTACATCACCATTTTAGGCGTCACAGTGGTTTTTGGAGTTCTGATAATACTTTCAATAGCCATGTATGCAATTGGGAAGCTGGAAATTAGCCTCGTAGAAAGGGAGAAGAAATTGGTTCCAGCTCCTGTTGAGAAAAAGACTGAAGTTGAAGAGAAGCCAAGATTGGAGCCCAGAAAGGTCGCTGTAATAACAGCTGCCATTCTGGCATATACGGCAGAGAAGGCATCACAACTCAGGCCTTTACCATTCAGAAAAAAACCCTCAGATGCGTGGCGGTTGTATGGTCTCCACAGTCAGATGGAGGAGGTTGAGAACTTCAACTATGAGATAGGAGAGTGGTAAAATGGCAAAGGTTAAGGTCATCGTTGATGGTATTAGTTATGAGGTTGAGGTTGAGGAATTAGGTGCGGGTAAATTCAAGGTCTCATTTGAGGGAGAGAGCTATGAGGTAAAAGCACAGGACTTTGGAGTCCCAATGAGTGCAGCCCCCACTTCTTCGGAATCAGTGTCGATTCCAGCCCCAGCTCCAGCCCCAGTGTCTGTTTCGGTTTCGTCTTCTGTGGTGGTTGGTGGGGGTGTTGTGAGTTCGCCGATGCCTGGGAAGATTTTGAGGATTTTGGTGAGGGAGGGTGATGAGGTAAAGACGGGGCAGGCATTACTAACTTTGGAAGCCATGAAAATGGAGAATGAAATACCAGCACCAAAAGACGGAATAGTGAAAAAAATCCTCGTAAAAGAAGGCGACACCGTCGACACCGGACAACCACTAATAGAAATCGG
>CAZAPD010000017.1:0-5771 GCA_964487115.1 uncultured Thermococci archaeon
GGAGGTGACGGGGCGTGGTTAATTACGTGGTTTCGTGTGAGTTTGTACTGAAGCATGAGAAAGGGAAATGGGTTGTTGAGCAAGAATATCCGGAAATCCGAGTGGAAGCAGAGGATTTTGAAACAGCACTCAGAAAAGCCATGGAGGAGTGGATTAAGTACCTCAAAACGACAAAAAAGGGTCAAACATGGATATACCTCTTGGAACAAGAGGGGAAAGTTACCCTTTGGGACTTACACAGGAGGCATGGTGGCCGTGGTTGAGAAGGTCTTTTTTGCCCTTGATGGCTCGGGAATGGACAAAAAGATTGATTGGCCATATGTCCTAATCTCTGCAGCCACGCTCTGGACTGGAAAGCGCTTCAAGCCTTTTAGGCCACATGAGAATGTGCGAGAAGTCTTCCTCGACAGTGGTGGTTTTAGCTTCTTCTATCGCTCAGGAGACTATGAGTTTTACCCTGCTCAGTTCATTCGCCTTGCGAGAAGAATCAATGCTGATTATGTTGCAGTCATGGACTACCCCTGTGAGCCCGATGTCAACCGCTCGAAGTTGCGAACCAATTACGAAAGAATTGACAGGACCATCAAGAACGCGATAAAACTCATGGATCTAGCAGATGATATTAATTGGGTCATGGTGGTTCAGGGCTACAAGCCTGAGGAGTACCTGTATGCGATTGACAGAATCAAAGAACAGGGACTCATCACCCCCCACATGGCCATTGGCTCTCTCTGTGTTAGGAAGAGTATCAAAGCGGCTAGGGAGGTCATAACGCTCGTGAGGAAGAATCTTCCGAACCGTGTCAAGCTTCATGGCTTTGGTGTTGACCTTCGCTTTCTCAGAGATCCTGTCATCTTTCACTCACTCTATTCAACTGATACTGCTGCGTGGAAGTGGAATAATCGGGCTCATTGGGAGCCTGATTGGAAGCCGGTTGGCATTTTGCCAAAGAACGATGCTGACAAACTCAGGAACTTTGAGAAGTACAAGCAAAAGGTTCTCGCTGTGTTGGAGTTTCATTCTGCTCAGAAAAGCCTCTTTGAGGTGGTCTGAATGGAGGGGATGGGGATTACTGAGGAGTATTACACTTGGTGGTGGCGCTACATCCACACAGAGAAGGAGCGTGATGGCCGTGAGTGATTGGGGGCTTGTGAAGTGTCTTTTGGTTCAGGCTCGGGCGATACTCTATGAAGCAAGTGTGCGGGCGGACGATTACAGTCCGGAGGGTGAGGACATAGCGTACAATCTCCACGCCCTCGTTCACGAACTGGATTACTGGATTGAACGCGTTGAGAAGAGGGGTGGGGCTCATGGGTGAGGCTGTGGGGTTGTATGGGGTGTGGACTGAGGTCCGCGTGCAAGGCATTATTCAGTATTTGTCTTTCTTTCTGGTTATTGCGGAGGATAAGCGGGCGGCAGAGAAGTATGTGAGGAGGTTCCTTGAGAAGTACTGGAAGAAGTGGGGCGACGTGGAAATGAGGGACGTGACTGTCGAGAAGTTCCTTGAGGCTGAATTCTACAGGGAGGGTGTTGTTTTCGTTGCAGAAGATTCCGGGTCCGCATATTGCAATTCCTACCGGGAGGGTCGGCCATGAACGTTAACTTTCGTATGAAAGTTAAGCCCTTTACCGCACTTATTTTTAACATTCACAGCAAACTAAAGACGAAAGTTAAAAAATGAGGTGAAAAACGTGGTGAAACCCTTCGCGTGGGATAAAGGCCTCGACTATGAAAAAACCTACAAGAAAATACTTACCCACTACCGCCAGGCTACCAGGGACACGACTAAAGCATATGATATCATACTACTCACCCAACTCCGCAACGGTTCCAGGCTGACTGAAGCCATCAGGTTCCTGAACCAGATAATCGACACCAAACCACTCAAGCGCCAAGCCTACATCAAAGTCGAGAAAAGAAAAGATGGACACGAGAGGTTAATGGTTCTTCCAGAGGAGATTGATAAGAGGGAATTATTGCGCGTGAGTTACGTCATCAAAGAGGCAAATAAGTGGAAGGTCTCAACATATTGCCGCAGGACCTATGGGTTCAATACTCATGCCTTAAGATATGCCTTGATATCATACCTTTCTCAAAAAGGTGTTGCTCCTCAATTGATTGCCAAAATTACCGGTCATAAGACCCTGGATTACATTCTTTACTATACTCAGCAGCAGAAGGCTGAGGAAATTCTCAAGGATTTGAGGTGACGCCCATGACCGCAGTGTTTATCTCTTTGGGATTGAACTTTAGATTTGGTGGGTCAAAGTGTCCAAAGTGGCCACTAAAAATAACGGCTCTCATTCGGGAGATTTGGGCAAAAAGAAGCGAAAGACACGCATTCATATCACGCTTGATAAAGAAGTGTCCGCAGTTATGGATGAGTTGGCACTTAATAAGTCGAAATTCATTAACAAAGTGCTTAGAACGCTCCTCTTTGGAGAAGAGGTGGGTAAAATGCTCATAGAATTCTGGTGGTCCCGCGGCCCGGATTTGAACCGGGGACCTGCGGATCTACAGTCCGCCGCCGCTCCCAGGCTAGGCTACCGCGGGACCTCGGTAGTTAATGTTTAGGGTAGGTTTATAAATTTTTCTCCCAACACCTTCTGGTGAGAACATGGAGCTATATGAACCCATTATGTTAGCGATGCCTTTAGCTGAGAGGCTTACTGAGCTCATAATAATCAATAAGAGGCTTCCTAATAAAGAAGAGATCAAAGAGGAGCTAAAGAGATTTGAACTTGAGGAGACTTGCCCCGAAAGTGCTCCGGTTATTCACAGAGGAAGATTCATAGTAACCCTGGCATTTTCAGGAAAAGAGCACCTGATAATAGATATCCTCTCATCAACAGGAGAGCTGAGTGATGCCCTTGAGGTGATAGCATACCATGATAGAAAGCTTGAAGCATATATTGTTGAGATTCTACCTGCTAATGAGCTGGAGTTTGAAGAAAACATAGGTCTGGAGCCAGTTATAATTGATGACAGAACTTTTGAACTAAAGAGCAATCCAGTTCTGGGGCATTTTGAGGAGCAGGAAGATGGTATCTTTCTGATAATAGACGGAAAAACATATAAAAAATGGAAATCCGAGGGAGATACATCTATATGTCCAATCTGCGGGGGTAAACTTGTATGGGGAGAGAATAAAGCCTACTGCAATGGCTGTGGATATGGAGTAAAGGTGGTGAAACCATGAGCAAACTCATCAAAGCCCAACTTGTTAAATATTCCCGATTAGCCCACGAGAGGGGATTAACAGCAGCATTCGGGGGAAATCTAAGCATCAGATTTGGTGATAAGATTTTCATAAAAGCCACAGGAGCTGTAATGGATGATTTAAGCGAGGAGCAGGTGGCTGTTATTGGCATGAATGGGAACCAGCTGTCAGCCATAAGCCCCTCTTCAGAGTACAGACTTCATATCGCAATTTACAGAGAGAGAAAAGATATCAGAGCCATAGCTCATCTTCATCCGCCTTATGCTATAGCATCCTCTGTACTTATTGAGGGGGAACTCCCAACAATAACTCCAGAGGCTGGAATCTACCTCAAAAGAATCCCAATAGCTCCTTTCAAGCCTGCAGGTACCCAGGAATTAGCGGACTTAGTTGCTAAATATGTCCGGGATTATGACGGAGTTATAATGGAGAAGCATGGCATAGTAACTGTTGGCAGAAGCCTAAGAGAGTCATTCTATAAGGCGGAACTGATTGAAGAGAGTGCAAAGCTGTGGTATCTGGGCAGGAAGTAAAAAGAAAAGCTCACTGAACCTGCTCCAAAGCTCCGAGAACTTCCCAAATGATCGTTCTGGTGTGCATCGGCATGTTTGGATCTTCGCTAATCTCTTCGAGGATTACAATTGCATCAGCGGCTCTAACAGCTGGCTCCTTATTTTTGTCGAGAAGAGCCTCAATGGCCTGCTCGGCAGCGCGTCTAATATTCCTCGGAACAACAGTGTCCTGAACAACTTGTTCCTTAAGAACCTGAACAATCTGAGCAATCCGCTCTTCCGTGCTGGACATTTTATCACCCCCTTTACTAAAGAATTGTTACTAAAATCCTTCCGTGTTATTTTAAATTCTCCTAGCTAAAAAGCTTTTCGGTCAGAATTCAACACCTCTTCTGGCAGTTATACCCCGTTGATATGGATGCCGGATCTCACACATCTCAGTCACGTAATCAGCGAGCTCAAAAAGCTCCTTAGGACAGTACCGGCCGGTTAGAACGAGTTCCGTATTGGGAGCTTTGCTTTTAATAAGTTCCTTAACTTCTCTGATATCCAGCATGTCAAAGCCCAAAGCAACACAAAGCTCATCAAGAATTACCAAATCCCATTCGCCACTTGAAACTACTTCTTTAGCACGTTGAAGGGCTTTCTTAGCAGCTTCTATGTCCTCAGGCTCAGGTTTTCCATGGACAAACTTCGGCAGACCAAAGGATTCTATCACCGCTCCGCACTCCGCTATCTTTCTCTGCTCACCGTAGACGTCAGGTGCTTTCATGAACTGGAGGATGATGACCCTCCCTCCTGAGCCGAGCATTCTAACAGCCAAACCAAGAGCTGCTGTGGTTTTTCCCTTCCCGTTGCCAGTATAGATGTGAACTAAACCAAGTTTCTCCTTCCAAGACATGTGGATTCACCGAGATGGATATAATTACCAAGGGGTTTTAAGGATGTTGGATGAAAAAAGGAGTGCTCGAAAAAGTCCAAGAAAAAGTGTTAAAGGAGGAGAACAAACTATAGAGGGGTGATCTCATGAAAGAGATTGTGTTTAGTGAAAATGCCCCCAGGCCTATAGGGCCCTACAGCCAAGCCGTGAAGGTGGGAAATTTCTTGTTTATCGCAGGGCAGATTCCGGCTGATAAGGATGGAAACCTCGTTAAAGGAGACATAAAAGCCCAAACGAGACAGGTTCTTGAGAATATAAAGGCAATACTCGAAGCAGCAGGAGGGAGCCTGGAAAACGTTGTTAAAGTCACGGTGTATCTGAAAGACATGAACGACTTTGGAGCAATGAACGAGGTTTATTCAGAATACTTTGGCAAAACAAAACCCGCAAGAGCAGCTATTGAAGTCGCAAGACTGCCAAAAGACGTAGAAATTGAAATCGAAGCTATAGCATATCTATGAATTTTAATTTTTAAATATGAATATACAAAGTTATTTCACAATCTCCTGTAATGTCTTTAACTGTTGAACTTAAAAATGTAAAATGTAATTCCATCGAGAGAAGTGCAGAGGCTTTTCTTAAAACCAGCAAACAAATTCAAACAAATTATTAATGAAAAACGCGCATTTACTCAGTTTCCTTAAGTAAATCCTTATGATAATAAACATTCTGGGGCCGGGGCCGGGATTTGAACCCGGGCTAGGGGATCCACAGCCTGAAAGGGCTTTATTCGCCAAAAGAAGGACGGAGACAGCGGAAAAATTTGAAGGGCAAAACGTCGCCATGCCGGCATTTGTACATAAACAAGCGGACGACAACCAGTACATAATAACAAAAAGACACCTCGACATTCTTTTACTCGAACTAAAGGCCAACAACGTTGCGGAACACCATCTAAAGTTTGTGAACCGTGTGGTTCATAAATTCCTGGACAAAACAACCCAACATGACGATTACTGGTCGTTCACGGTCGAAGACTTGATTTCACACCTTCAGGAGCTTCAGAAGCAGTATTCACCCTCAATGTATCGCAAGCACATCACTTATCTCAAAAAGCTCTTCAGAATCGCCAACATTCCGCTTGAGCACAATCTCAAGA
>CAZAPD010000018.1:0-3539 GCA_964487115.1 uncultured Thermococci archaeon
TGAAGAAGTAGCCCTTCTCAAGATTAATGAAAAGCCTCTCTACCTCTCCTTTCATGGTGTTCAGGGAAACGTGGAAGGAAAGGAATGGATCTTCAACGAGTGCGTGCTTATAACCATCATGGAGAAGCCTAACCCAGTCTGCATATTCAAGGAACAGAACCCCGTTGGGCTTTAACACCCTGAAAGCCTCTTGGGCAATCTCATCAAAATCATAGATGCTCAAGTGGGGGAGAGGGTTCCCTAAAAGCGTGACTAGGTCAAGGCTTCCATCCGGGAAATCGAGCTTCTTGGCGTCCATAACTCTAAATTCTGCATTGTATCTGAGCCCTTTTGCGATTTCCTTTGCCTTCTCCACGAGTTCCTCCTGAACATCAATCCCAATAACTTCAAACCCCAGATTTTCGAGGGCAAAGCTTGAAATTCCCATGCCACAGCCGATGTCCAGAACTTTACCGCTTTTTATGGGGAGAAATTTTTCAAGCAATTCTTTCTGCTTCTCCATTCTTTTCTTTCCAACTTCAGTTCTTGGATCGTACATCCAGAACTTTTCCATATATGTTGGCTCAAAGGTGCAACCAAGGTTTTTGAACATAGTTTCACCTCCTTCGAGCAAGAATCAAGTCCTTATCCCCAAACTCAACTTGGAATCCATTCTTCTCCAAGACATACCTCAGGATCCATGGAGACCAAATGTAGAATTTATCCCTCGAAAAGACTCCCTTCTCAAGATCTATCAGCAACCTCTCAAGGTAACCCTCGTACACGTTCACATCTATGTTTATTCTCACCAATCCCTCCGCCTCAAGCCCCGGCTGGTTGAAACCCCTGATGAGCGTCCAGAGGAAGTCGCTTTCTTGAATCACAATGTAGCATTGAGGTTTTAGAACCCGTCTAACTTCCTGCAAAATCCTGTCGAAATCCCAGATGCTGAAGTGAGCTAGGGGATAGCCGAGCAGAGCAACTAAGTTAAACGTGTTTTCTTTGAAATCCAGATTTCTAGCATCCATAACATAAAATTCTGCCTTTGAGCCTCGTTTTTTCGCTAATTCTTTGGCTCGATTAACGGTTTTTTCTTGGATGTCTATTCCAGTGACTTCAAAGCCGAGCTCCTCCAATGCAAAACTGCTCAGTCCAGCGTTGCAGCCGATGTCCAGAGCCTTGCCCTCTTGAATGGGCAGGTGTTTGGAGAGCAGCTCTGTAAGTTCTCTGAACCTCTTTTGGCCTCTCTCACTCTCGATATCGTATTCGTCTCGTGTTTTTTCATAGAGGGGTGCATCAGTATAGCCAAAATTCCTGAACATAATTTCACCTAAAAATTACCACATTAAAAAGTTTTAAAACTCTTTTGGATTAGTTAAAAGAGGGGATTTGAGTGGACTTCCTCAAACTCTACTATGATGAAGCCCTCAAAGTGTTTTATAAAGCTGGAGGAAGCAAGGAAGAGTTTTACTGGCTCATCAGCAGCATGTTAGTTAGATATCCAGCACACAGAGATGAGCTCAAAGTTAGGAGAAAATTGATGGATTTGATAGTTCAAGAGGTTGATGGGAAAATTCTTGACGCTGGCTGTGGTCTTGGGATTTTAACGTTTAGAATGGCACTTAAAGATAAAGTTAGAAAAGCCATGGGCATTGACAAGTTTGACGAGCTCATAAAATTCTGCAATTGTTTGCGAGATAAAATCACTGAGAAAGCTGAGTTTTTACATGGGGATTTCCTAGAGATTGAGCTTAGGGAAAAATTTAACTACATTGTCTTCCTCTATACGCTCCACGATTATGAGCCAAAGCCGTTTTTAGAAAAAGCCCTCGAAGCTTTAGAGGAGGATGGAAGAATAATTGTTGGTGATTTTGACATAAACGAACTTAGAGAGGAAGTTAGAGTGTTTGCACGAGAAAATGGACTGAAAATCATTAAAGACATTACTGCTGGAAAGGCAAAGACGCATGGGAATATATATGAGGGATTTTTAATAACCGTTGGGAGGTGATTAAGATGAAGATAATCATGGAATTGAAGAGTTTAGAAGTGCTTAAAGTCCTCAAAGTTGGAAACTATTGTAGAACATTAAATAAAGCCAGATAATGATTTTAATGCCAATAACTGCAGTTACAATTAATCTCTCAATAATGTCTACCTGAGACTCTTAATAAATTTGATGAAGTCTTCCATTTTAGTTCTATGTCCTTCTACAAAAATCAATCTTTTGTAACCAAGTTTTTCTGAGCATTCAAGATAAATTAGGGCTGTTCCGTTCGAGAGCAAAACTTTTTTATAGGCTTTTCGTTGGATTGTAATGTTTAATTCCTTAAATTCTCGAGATTTCAAGCTCTCCTCAATTATGTCAAACTTTTCTGAGCAGTATCTTTTCTTATTGCTTAGAATCAGAAGAGGTTTTATAAATCCTATAGTTTTGTCTTTCCATATAAAGATTGCTACATGGTATGTCCTATTAACACTTCCAATCCAAGAGGCATCATACTCCTTCGGAACAATATAGAAATATGTATTTATCCAATCTAATGTTTTAGTGGCAGTTTCTGAAGAACGGAGGGTTGGAGGAATTGTTAAATAAGAGACAGCATAAGCATTTGGTTCAGCCTTTGGAATTGTCGACGTTAAAATCATCCCAGCTACAAAAAAGGTTATCAGTGTTGTGGCAGTTGAAAGTTTCTTGTTCTCATGAGAGTAAAAGTAAGGAATTAAGGATACTATGAAGGCTGGTAAGATAATGAACAAAACTCGTGCATATTCTCCAAGAAACTGGTCAATCTTAAGGACATCAAAAAAGATGATCATGATATACTGAAGGGGAATTGATAGAAATAAAGAAAAAAGAATTAAAAAGATGAACGTCATGGTCTTTCTTGCCATATTATCTCCCCCTTAGCTATAGGCATAGACATATGTGGCAACTGCTGTATTCCAGTTCCCATATGTAAAATAATGTTCCTCTGAGTCCCATGTGTTATGGATAATTAGATAAAATTCATAATCCTCATCACTTTGCCAATACCAGTATCCAACAACGGTTACACTGTGGTCACCATAAGGTCCAACTCCATCTGTGCTACTACCAGCATCAGTCATACTCAGTATGAAAGGTCTACTGTTATCAATTTCCCTAGTGATATCGAAAGTTGAAACATACCAATCATTTGATCCATCAAACCAATGTGAAATTGGTTGACTAACTATTCCAGAATTTAGAAGTGTATTGTATTCGTCGTCAAAATCATCTATTCCATTATCAATATTCCAGAAATATGTCCATCCATCGGTGGATGTACTCATAGTGTGGTGTAAAATATCAATTATTTCCTCTTTATCAAGCAGTGATTCGTAGTATCCAATTACCATTGAACCTGCTATTGGAGAGCAACCATCCCAGTCATTCCATGGATCTGGTGCTGAGCCTACATTATTTGGATATTGGATATTTGAATTACCACTATCATCCGATGTCCATGCAGGCACACCATAAATTTTGTTGTATTCATAATCCAAGTATTGTATTTCATAGTCAGAAGTAGATACTA
>CAZAPD010000019.1:0-26008 GCA_964487115.1 uncultured Thermococci archaeon
CCACCGATGAGCATGACTACTAAGTCTAATTAAGAGGCCTGCAATCAAAAAAATAATGTAAATTAAAGCTCTTCCAACCATTTCTCTTTCTTCTTTTTCTCTCTCTCCTCGCCAGTCACTTTCTCAGCAGCTACTTCCGGCTCAAGCTCCCCCTCCTTTACGGCATGTATTGTCCTCATTATCTCTGCCAGCTCCTCGTCCTCCCCGAAGTCAACACCCGCTCCGATCGTCTGGTCGGTCATGCCGAGCATCTGATTGAGGTTCTCGCTGAAGTTTCGAGCATCGAGCTGCATCTCAGCTAAGTTTCTTTCAAGCTCCTCCGGAGACATGTTATTGAGCAAATTCCACGTCGGTGTGCCTTTCAGTATTGCTTCATTTTCCTTGATAATGGTGAGGTTGCTTATGAGCATGAGCTGTTTGTTCAGCTGAGCGTGCGTAGCTTGGAGGTTCTTTTTACGTTGATTTAGAGTTTTTATCTTCGTCGCTATCGTCAGCTCTTCGCTTTTGCTTCGGGCTTTTTTTGCCTGCTCGAAAAGCAGAGCGATTTCCCTATCTATTGCAGCGATATCCTTCTCAACCTTTTCAATTTGATACTCCAGCTTTATCTGGCTCTCTTTAAGCTTGGAGAGAGGTATATCAAGCGGATTCTTCTTTCCAAAAAATCTGGAGAAAAAGCTCATTCCTCTTCCTCCAGCTCTTTATCAATGGAAGCTATCTTTTCAGTTACTTCCTCAACATCGGCTTCACCAGCCTCAACCTGGCTCCACGCTCTCATGAGTTCCTTCTCGGTCTCATCCTCTGCTGCCTCAAACTCCGCTATTTCCATTTCAAAGACTCTGTTGAGGCTGCTCACCATTTCATCGAACTCTTTACCATCGAGATTTACCTTTATCAGCGCTGCTTCAAGATGTTCAGGTTCAACATTGGCCAATTTGTTCCAGATACCGATTTTTCTTAGCTCCTTTTCGTATTTCTTGACTATTATAAGGTTCTTAACAAGGGTGTACTGCTTTTGGGCTGTTGTGAAGTCTTTGAGCTTAAGCTTCTGCTCCATGTCAAGGCCTTTAATCTCCTGTGCCAGCATCTTCTTCTTCAGTTTGTCCGCACCAATTCCCTCCTGGAAGAGCTGCTTCTTTTTCTTCTCTATCTGGTTTATATCCTTCTTCAGCCTTTCAAGCCTGTTTTTCAGTCTTATCTCCTCCGCCTGAAGCTCTCTCAGAGAGAGCTTATCGATTGCATTCTTCCTGCTAAATCTATCTAATATGCCCATAAGATCACCCCCTTCAAACTTACATCTCTTTTATCAAAACAAATCCAACCCCATCAATAAACTTGGTCACGTAGCTCTTTTCTCTGGCAAGTTCGTAGAATGCTTTTTTCACAACATTTTCCGGGCCATACTCGAGCATGTCCTCAAGTCTAACGTAACCCTTTTTGGTAATTTTCTCTGTGGTAATGTTCTTAATTCTGCTCATCAGCTCATCATCTCTCTCAAGCCGAAGGAAAGGTTCGAATGCCTTAGCATATTCATCGTTTGGATTTATGGTGAGCTCTCCAGTTTCAAGATCAAGGAGTACCAGAGAAACCTTTTCAGAGACAAAGTTCCTGTGGAAGTCTGCTGAGCTTATGTAATCCTTTACACGGTGCTCAAAGCCGGTTGGAGATGCGAGGAGAAGTATAACCCTATCAGAGTTTTCATTTCTTGCATCAATAAGGAGTGCATTTATGTCGGCAAGCTCAGCCGGATCAACATCAAATCCTATCTCTGCATACTTCTCGGGTCTGCCGTAGAAAATGGCTTTGACAAGAATTGTTTCTTTCTTTCCAAAGAGCTTCTTCTCCCTAAGAAGTGCAAGCAGAGCAGTATTCTCAGGTATGTTCTTCAGATCCCTCTCATTCAGCTTTCCTGCAAAGATTCCCGTATCAAAGGTGGCTTTTTCGGTTAGTGATTCAACCTTGAATGTCTTCCCGAGTATCTTAAGCTCACCCTTGAGCTTGCCTTTCATTCTCCCTATAAAGTTCATCTCCATTATCCTTGCCTCATCTCTCCTGACAAAGCGTGAGCCCTTCTCTATCTTTCCTCTGGCAGCTATTATCTCCCTTATCCTTTTCTCGACCTCGCTTTCCTTCTGAGATACTTCTATCTCTTTTTTCCTGAGCTCCATCTCCCTCTGCTTCAGCTCAAGCTCTCTCCTCCTTATCTCATCTTCCATAGCTTTAATGCTGGCAAACATTTCTCTCTGCATTCTGTCAAGCTCTTCCTCAAGCATTTTCCTTGCTTCTTCATCTTTCATTTTTGAAATTTCTTCTATGAGTCTCTGACGCTCTTCTTCAAACTGTCTCCGCATCTCTTCCTTCTCCTGAATGAGTCTGGATATCTCTTCCTCTCTCGCCGTTTCAAGCTTTTTTCTAAGCTCCTCTTTTTCCCTTTCAAACCTCTCTTTAAGTTTAGAAATCTGCTTTTGATATATGTTTTCTATTGCTTCAATTTCTTCCATCTTCTGCTTCTCCCATTCAGCCATCAGTGATCTGAACCAGTCAAAACGCATAACAGCCTCACTTAATGCCCCGTTAACCTTGCTCTTATATGAATCCCACTTATTTTTCAGAAAATATCTAAGTGCAAGCTTTATTTCCGGATCATTCAGCAAATCCTCAATCCATTTATCCACTCCAAGGTAATAGTCCCTCAGAAGGCCAAGAAGCCTTTCATCTCTGGCAATGAGCTTCTTCATGATGTCATCTTTGCTCATAATCTCGAAGACATTGTAGCGCAGAATCCGTTCAATTGCCTGGATTTCCTTATTCTGATATCTTTTTTGAGCTGGTGGATAAAGCTCACCGTTATACCAGAAGCTCCAAGCTAAAATCGCCATTGCTCCCTCAAACTTTGCCCTGAAATGTCTGTCTAAATCAGGAAGGAAATTACCGCACTTACCATCCAAATAACGGTCATAGTTCTCTTCAACCTGTATCCAAAGCTTCTCTCTTTTATTAAAGCTTTCGATGTGTATATCCATTCCCTGTCGGATGATGCGCTCGGCTGGTCTCAAAAGTTCCTTAACACATTCAGTTTTTCCTTCTTCGAATATCCCCATTTTAACCACCTGCAAAAAGCTTCATTTCTTCATCAATCCTTTCGGCCAGAAAATCTACAGCGTCTCCATACCCTTCAATCCTAAAAACAACCGATGAAGTTCCATCACCTTGGATAATGGTCTTGATAACTGCTCTTCCCTTTCGAGTATATACTTCATATACCTTTGCTGAGCCATCGGAATATGAGTAAGTAGCGTTCAGCTTGGAGAGTAGATATTCTACGAATTTTCCTATGACTCTTGTATCCTCAGGTATAGCATACTGGAGCATTTGTACATTAGCTTTAACCTTTTTTACTGCCTCCTCGATTTTATAAATCTCTACTTTCTCGGGTGCATTACCAGAAAGCTTTGAAAGAAGCTCCTCCAAGAATTCATTTGCCTCCTCAGTGTCTATAATGAAGACCATGCCTCGTGGTTTCTTTATTTTAGCTCGACCTGACCATTTGTCAAGAAGGTAATCAACTCGTTTTCTCTCGGCATCGCTTTCATAACTCACAAAAACCACATATTCCATGTAGCATCACAATGAATATTTTTGGCAGTTTCACTATATAAACTTTTCTCCAATTTGGAGGTTTTTTAATGTTGTCATACGTGGAAAAGTAGAAAAGAGAGGTAACAGAGCACTGGTTATATCCACAACTACCCTCCGTTAGGCTCTTAAACACCAAGAGCACACTAAGTCCATGCAGGGCAAACACTATATCCATCCCTTCAAAACCGGGATGCTGGGCCTAAGCAACGCCCCTCACAATGGTGGTTTAACCATAGCTGACGGTTTCTTCTTTATGCATGTGCATAAGAACTATAGAGGGGATTACAGGAAGGATTGCAGTGAATTTGAGAGGCAGAATGGATTGAAAAATTATGTGGGCTTCATGACTGCAGTCAATATTGAGAAAGTTCTCACCAATGTAAAGGCCGGAAACGTTGAGGCATATGTTACTGCCGGCATAACAAATCCAGCCATAGCAGGTGAGATACCTCCCCCCTGGAAGCCAGGAACGATAAACATTGTCCTCATAATATACGAAGGCCTCACCGTTGGGGCAATGGCAAACGCCATAATGACTGCAACCGAAGCAAAAACATACACTCTCATGAAGCTTGGCTACAATGCAACCGGAACGACGAGTGATGGAATAGGAGTATTTGCCTGCAGGGGCACAACTCAATGGGCAGGAACAGCTACAGAGCTCGGAATTTCAATTGGAAGAGCCGTGAGAAATGCCCTTGAGAAGAGCCTCGAAAAATGGAAGAAAATTCGTGGGTAGTTACTTTATCTTGAAAAGATCAGATCGTGTTATTATTCCTATTATCTTACCCTCTCTGTTCTGAACAAGCACTGCCTGATGTTCCTCCAGCAGGTATTTAACCACTTCTATATCCTCTTCCTCCGTGACTATCGGGAAAGGTTCTTCCATAACCTCCATGACCTTTCTGTCGTAGATATCTTCATATTCAAGACTCTTTCTAACAAGCACTCTCTCCGTCACAGAGCCCACAATCTTATTGCCTGTTATCACAGGAATCTGGGAGATATTGTATTTATTCATGAGTTTTATTACAGTCTCAACAGTCTCGTAAGGCTTAACTGATATAACGGGAGAAGACATGAGTTGTCTCGCAATCAGTTTGGCCTTTTTGCACTCCAGCAAAGCCTGAAGAATTCGATTAAAGGTAGAAAGCCTCGGGTCAACCCTCCCAGCTTCAAGTTTTGCAATATACGCCTGAGTAACGCCCGCTTTTCTGGCGAGTTCTTCCTGTGTTATACCGAGTTCTTTTCGAATTCGACGTATCTCTCTTGGATCAATTGGCCTTGGAATGGGCATAATAACCACCAGTTATTGCTATGGAAAGGGATGTGGGCCGGCAACAGAGGCCCGCAGTCACCATTCCTGCGGGTGGATGCACCGGCCCTGTGGGCTTGGTGTGAGCACAGCCCCATCACCCAGCCCGATATGTCTGGGGCGCGGGTTTAACCAAGCCCAGAGGAGACTGTTGTCCCCTCACTGTCGGCATTATAGGTTAAGGTGCATATCTTAAAAAGATTAGCTTAAGCTGTTGAGATAAGTATAACACCAACAACTGCAAGAATCAGACCTTCAAATATTTTCTTGTTAGGTGGTTCTTTAAGAACAAATATAGCCAGAAATGATGCTATTATTGGGTTTATGGCAGAGACGGGGGCGGCTATCTGTGATCCCACGAGGTTGACTGAATACACAAAAAGATACTGTCCTATGAGTAACCCGGATGCAGCCGCACCTATCAGTAGAAGCACCTCCTTTCTGGTTATTCTTTTGAGTTCCCAGCTGTATTTAGGCAGGAAAATTGAAACACCAACAGCCGCAAACATCAGTCTGATGCCTGCGAGGGTTAATACAGGAACTCTTTGAACCGTAAGCCAGTCCATAGTTAAAATGGCTAAACTCCATGAAAGAGGAGCAAGCAAGGCAAAAATAAATCCCCTTGGGTTTATACGTTCCTCTTCCTCAGCCTTTTTAACAACAACAATAGCAGTAACGACAAGAACGGCGCCCATGATTATTTGAAGATTTATACCCCTGTTAAGAAACAAAAATGCCCATAATATGGCCCATAACGGATACGTGGATGTTATTGGGACCGTTCTGGAGACACCCATTAGTTTCAGAGCAGTTAAGTAAAAGTAATCTCCAATAACAAAACCGAACTGACCAGAGATAAATGCGATTACCAGCTCTTTGATTGAAAGGAGATGAAGAGAAGAGAATGTTCCATTTACAACAAATACGAGGATAAACATCAGAGAAACCACATAAAGTCTGAAGATATTAACCGATATCGGACTCTTATTTTTCATCCCGGCTTTTATGAATATTGTTGACACTGCCCAAGAAAATGCTGATATCAAAGATGCAGTGACACCAAGTAACATCACATTCACACTCATGGTTTGGAAGATGTTCCTTAAGCTTAAAAACTTAGCGTTTCGATGGAAGACGAATGGATACCATTAAGAGCATTAAAAATTATAATGTGTGCTCGGATTTTGGATTGTCAGTGGACGATTAAGGCATTTCAAAGGAACAACGCCAGAGGAAGAGTGTACAACCACTCTCCATCAACCCATACATCAAGAGACTTCCCGGGTCTGTAGCCTTCTTTGGCAAAATGCAGTATATATGCGTATCCATTCAGAATTGAGAATACTAATACTGGGATGTACCTATTAAAGTATCCAAAATAATACGTCAGAAAGAGCCATAGAATAAACGTTGAATTCAATGCAATTAAGAGAACCTTACTCTTTTTAAATCCGAGTTTTACAGGTATGGTTTTTATACCGTTAGCGCTATCGCCCTCTATATCTCTGAGGTCAAAAAGGATTGTATTTATCATGCTCTTCATGAAAAAGAAGTAGTAAATTAAAGCAACTTTTGATAGAGACACCCCTCCCACAACTAAATAAGGAAGGAAGGTCGTACCGTTCGCCCACGTAGTTGCAATTATCAAGTTTTTAACCCCTGTAATATCTTTGAGTCTTGGATATTTTGGGGATATACGGATGCTGTATAATGCTCCAGAAACTATGGGAAAGAGAACAACCAAAATTGCCCATAGACTGGTTAAGGCACTCAATACTATAGCCAAAATTAAAGAGAGTATTATAGCATATTTGAGAGCTTTGGCTATTCTTTTTATATACCCAACCCGTTCGGGATTGTTAATTTCATCTTCACCCAAATCTGTTAGTTTATTAAGACCATAAACACTGAAAACGAGGAAGAATGTTGTCAGGAGGAGATTCCACTGAGGCTCAATTCCATAAAGTACAAACGACAGATACAGCTTAAAAACTCCACTGAAAGCTAAAAACAAGGATGTGGATATCATGAATGCCAAAAACCCTTCGACTAACCTAAACCCTGTTCCAAAGGCTATAAACAAACCATTATTCTTCAGATATTTAACATGATTATGAGAGGCTGCCATAACCATCACATTCTTAACTTAATTTTAATTTAAACACCTTATTACCAAGCCTTGGAGGTTATATGACTCTTTCAGCTCTCTCTTTGTAATATTCAAAGAGATCAATTCCCCATTTTTTGGCTTTCTCAGTTTTGCTTATCAAGTCACTCATCATGTCGTATGTGCCATCCGGAAGGAAAAGACCAAGGGACAGAAAGTTATTAGTGACTGTGAACGCTACCTTTGGATTTTCTTCCACAACATATAATTTAACGTTGGGAATATTTTTAACTTTTTCAACCGCTTCCGGTGGGGAGAGTTTTATGAGTCTCTCATATACCGACTTGGTAGTTATGATCTCAATATCAACTTCCTTTCCAAATGCCAGTCCAAGAAATTCCTGCGGATAGTCTGAAAATAATATAGGAGAAACCCCCTTGATCCACTTAGAAGTCTTTATGAGTTCAATATAAATCTCATGGGGTAGCTTCAGATGTTCAGGGGTAGTTACATGGAGCTCCGAGTCCTTTAAATCCCCGATACGGATTAATAACTCCTCAGGAATTCCACTTAAATCATGAGAAAGCCAGAAATCCTCAAATCTTTTTATGCTCTCCAGTGAGCTGGTAACATGTTTTATCTGGAGGTATATCAACCAACCCACATTCGTGAGCTTGTACTTTTTGGTCTCAGAATCCTGTGTTATTAGTTTCTCATCTTCTAAGTCACTCAGTGCATGGGAAATTGTCGATTTGGTTGATCCAACCTGCATCTGTATTTCACCAAGACTCTTAGCTCCCTCTGAAAGAGCCAGCAATACTCTATAGCGCACGTTTGATGTTACAATCATTTTAAGCACATTTTCGGAATTCATGCTCTCTCCTCCCTTCTGTTTTATGTTATCCCCCCTAATAAACTTTTTCTTCATAAACAATTTTTGTTCCCACAAGACAATTTTGTCTTTGTAGAGCAAAAAGGTTATATACCCTAAATGCAGAAAGTCTATTGTGTGGTTTAACATGCAAGTAGTAACATCTGGATTAAAAGATATGGACCACGCTGTTGGAGGGGGCATTGTTAGAGGTTCAAGTTTGTTAGTTATTTATGACTCTTTTTCACTGGGATGGGCAATGCCGTTTAAAATTCTAAAATATCAGCTTTCAAAGGGATATCTCGGGGTTATAATAAACTATAACTTACCTCTCCCCAAGTTAATACTGCGCGGAAAATCTGTTGGGTTGGATATTGAGGAAGAAGGTAAAAAGGGTAATTTGATAATAATCGATGTATTTGGCTCAAAATACGATTTTCATTATCCAGGTGATTATATTTACAGAATCGAAGTATTTAACCCTGAAACATATATACCAAAGCTGGAGCATATATACAGAGAGATATTCAAAAAAACAAGTAAAACTGGTGTTGTGGAATTTGTATTTTCAGTTGACGGCATGGCTTTTGAGATTGGTGAAGATAGAACGGTCAAGCTTATTAAACGTCTGTTGTCAAATAAGACCATAAACGGAAGGCATTTATTCTCAATATATCTCCTGAATAGGGACAGAGTTTCTATGGAGTTCCTCTCATGGAATATTGAATTCAATGATTATGTAATCGAGTTCTTGAGCGAAAGGAATGATCATGAAATCTCAGAACAGATGTATGTCCTCAAATCTCCACTATTCGAATTTGAACCAAGTGTATATAGGTATGATATAAAACATCAGAACATAATCCCCGTTAATTTGTTAAAGAGATAAAAAGCATGATGAACTCGGCAGGCTGACGAGAGGATGATGACGATCTTGAGTGCTGAACTATCTCACAATGATTTCAACCTTCCTTGGTACGATTGTTACACTGTAATCATGTGACACATCTTTAATGGCTCTCTTGATGATTGTAATAGACTCTTCCTTGATTCTATCTTCTGGAACACTGGAAAATGCTCCAAATAGCCCACCAATTTCCTCCTTTACAAAACTTGCCTCAATATCAACCTGTGCAACTTTCCCATCAAAGTCCCAGTTAAATTTGAGCCATTTGAAGCTGGCTCTTGGAACAAGCTTGAGTTCACTATGTATTCTTGATTTTAAAGTTTCCATCGCAGGTCTAACCCGGTTTTGGATAAGAGTTTGCTCAGTCTCTTTTTTCTTCTCCTCCGTGAATGGTGCAAGCTCATCTATTCCAGCTTGTTTTAGCAGCAGCTCAACCTCTTTTTCAAGTTCCTCTTTTTTCTTAAGTATCTCTTCAGCTTTGGATGAAGATACAGCACTAATGCCTTTAGCTTCCTCCAGCTCTACAGTTACTTTATGGACTGTGGTGTATTTATTCAAAATTTTTCCAATTTCTCTGGCATGTCTGGAGACAATGGCACCTACAGTGGTTTCAGCTTTTACTTTGTCCATCTCCACGGTAGAAATGCCAGCAAGAGATACGTTAATCTCAAATTCTTGTCTTCCAACAATATCTACGTACATTTTTTTGACTTTGATTCCTGCCTCCTCGATTTCTTTTAAAATTGTTTTTGAGAAAGCGCTAAAATAACTCCAGTAATCCTCCAATGCCGTTAGCGTTATTATGCCTTCCTTCCCAACAGGAGCAGTTTTTCGTTTATCCCTATCCACGATTTCTTGTGGTCTAACCTCCTCCCCGTCAATCACAATTTTCATATCCTTAATTATGGCTTTTATTCCAGTTTCCCTGAATATGACCGGGGCATATTTGCTTATCGCATGCATCATTCTTTTTTCAGCTATCTCCTTCTGCATTGGGGGAGCATTTGAAAAACCATATAATGTCACATTTAGATAAACAACACCTTCACCAACATTGCCCTCAAAGACAATTTTTGTAATTTTGAGCCCTTTGATCCTCTTTGATTCTTTAAGGAGATCCTTTGCATATTTTTCAAATGCTTCTTCAGGTATTGATCCCCCTTTTAGGGTTATTAATACCTCAGGAGATTCAGGAGATATTTCTCTTGAGACTCGGGTTTCCGGGATAAGTGATTCCTTTATTTCCGGTTCAGTTTTCTTTTTAGTTTCCTCTCTTTTTTCTGGAACTTCTCCTTTCTCTTCCTTTGGTTGTGATGGATGGACCACTGGAGTTGCGGGTTGAGCTTTGAATTCTTCTTTAGTTTTAGTTCTGGTTTCGGGTTCCTCCCGTTCAAGAAGTTCCGAAATAGAGACCTTAGGAGTTGAAGTATATGCCTCAATATTATCAGCCAATGAAAGTTTAAGCCCTATTTCATCAAGTTGATAGACATCCAGCACCATTGGCCTTCCTAAGAGAGATCGGAATATTTCAAATGCTTTATCGCCTATTACAGATCGGTTTTGATCTACGAGCATTGCTTCCATTGCTAAGAGCTTTGATCTGTCTATCAGCATCATGATGTAATATTTTCCACTGGAATCTTTTGCAAAAATCTTTAAAAAAATCCCATTTGAGTTCGATAGAACCTCATTTATAATCGATTTAAGCTCCTGAATCTCTGTTATAACTATATTTTCCCTAACTGGCTGTTCCGCGGGGAGTTGCATGACCATCACCATTAGATATATATATCACCTTCTTCTAAGAGAACGCTAAGGAAATTCATCGTCATAGTATATCAGAGCAAATATTTAAACATTATTGTACTCAAAAGGTGAGGATTCATGAGGATATTGATACTTGGAGGAGGTTCAATTGGCCGGTTAATTGCAGAGGCATTAAAAGGTGAATTCGACATCGTCATTATAGAAAAGGATGAACTTAAAGCCAAAACCCTCTCCGAAAGTGGCTTTAAAGTTGTGCATGGAGATTTCTCATATACCGCAACGTTATTGAAAGCTGGAATTGACAAAGCCGAACTCGCTGTAATAACCGTGGCAGACGTATCTTTAATAAAACGCACTGTTCATGTGATAAAGACGAATAATAAAAATATTCCCATACTTACAGTCCTTCCAGATGAGTTAAAAGCAGAAAATCTTGAAAAAGAAATCCGAGAAGAATTTGAAACCGAGGTTCATATAGATTATGCAATTCACCCCAAGAAAGCTATTGTCAGTAGCATAGTGAATATTGTATCCCATATTGGAGAAAGAAAAAATGCAAATACGCTGTCTAAAAAACTCCAAGAATTGAAAAAAGAGGGAGAAGGACTTGCCATAGTTGTTCATGACAATCCCGATCCCGACGCACTTTCAAGTGCCATGGCTTTAAGTGTTATAGCCCAAAATGCTGGACTAAAAACCAGAATATTTTATGGAGGAGAGATAACCCATCACGAGAACCGAGCGTTCGTTAATATTCTTGGAATAGATGTCCGAAGGATTTCAAAAGGTTCATACGAGCTAAAAAGATTCCCCTCTATAGCATTGGTAGACTGTCAGCCTAATGGCAATTTAACAATACTTGAAGAGGAGGATTTCAAGAAAATAAAGATAATAATTGATCATCATCAGATTCTTCAGCATCTTAAAGATCTACTCCCAGAGGATGTTTTTCTTGATATACGGCCGGAGGTTAATGCTTCAGCCTCTATATTAGCAGAATATCTAAAAATGCTGGGGATATCCATGTCAGAAACTCTTGCAACAGGTTTGTTTTATGGAATTTACATTGATACAAAAAAATTCTCAAAAATTGGACATGCCGAATTAAAAGCTATAGAATTCTTAACTCAAAATGTTAATTATGAACTGCTCGATAAAATTGAACATCCTGATATCTCGACTGAAATTGCCGAAATACTTGCCAAAGCGATAATGAATCGTAGGATATACAAAAACATCCTCATTTCAAATGTGGGATTTATAAGGAGCAGAGATGCTATCGCTGAATCAGCTGATTTTCTCCTGAGGCTTGAGGGAATAAACACCGTTTTAGTATTTGGTATAGTTGATGACAGAATAGAGATATCAGCCAGAACAAGAGATGTACGGGTGAATATCGGAAAGATACTCAAGGAAGCTTTTGGCAATATCGGAAGCGGAGGTGGACATTCCCAGATGGGTGGTGCAAGAATCCCTCTCGGAATATTCACCTTAGCCAAAGACAAATCATCACTACTCAGACTTGCAGAGGAAGCAATAACAGAAAAGTTCTTAGAGGCTCTGAAAATTAAAGAAGGTTAATCTTCTCTCGTTTTTACAAGTATTATGTCCCCTATAGCCGTAACTCTATCATAGGGAATACCTACCTTTTTTCCTGGCAGCCCAAGAGCAAGAACCTTTCCCTCCCCCCTGTCAAGTTCAATAAGGACCTCATCAACATAACCAACATAATAACCTTTAGTATTGTATATTTGCTTCCCATAGAGCTTTGATAATCTTATCACCATTTTAATCACCTGAAATACTTCAGCTCTATGATATTTAAATATTGCCTTTAATCCCTTCTCTGAACATTCCAAAGAAAACTCTAATCAGGTTTATGAAGAAAGCCACAAATGCTCCAGCAACACCCGTGAGCATGACACTCATAGCAGCACCTTCAATTTCTCCAAGATGCGTATTCATGAAGAGAAGCATTCCCAGTATAAATCCCCCAAAGTACGAGAAAGGTATCATTCCAATGTCCAAGTTGCTTTTTCCCTCTACCATAAACATACCCACAATAACTATTCCGAGAAATGCAAGGGAATAGGCAAGTGTAAGAGGTTTATACATCCACAGATAGTTCAGAAGCACCGTTATCGTCAAGCCCAGAATAAAAGCGACACCCGAAGCATATCCGCCCTTCTTTATTCCGCCGTAGACAGCACCAGTAAAGAGCCCGATAAGATATATTGGGGTTAAGGTGCTCATGCTGGTTGATGGGTGAAAGAGCATCACTATTACCAGAAAGCTCACGGTTATTCCAAGGCCTGCAAAGGCCAGAGAAGATAACACCCATTCCTTCATTTTATCACCTTCAACGTTATTTTCGAACCATCGTTGAGGTTCAGGGCTTCTCTGAGGCATAGTGGAGCCACAACTTCGGCGATTTTGGGAGGATGGATTGTTCTCGAAGGAATGACTATCGCTCCCTCTATGCCATTAATCTGAACCCTGTATGCTTTAACGTCGCCGAATGTCCTGCCCTCTTTAACGAACCCGGGAATAGTTATTGGCTTTGCTCCGCACAAAGCGTCGAATATCGTTTTTGGAAATATGACTTTCACGTTGAGCGTGCCAGGATATGGGACAAACCCAAGATATTCCTCTATCAGGGGGGAGTAATGCTTGACATAATATGCTCCCTCCCCAATTCCAGATATTACTTCTCCGATGATTATTCCCCGATATATGGCATCATAAACTTCATCGCAAAGCTCCTCAAGGAATCTTAGACCTTTTTCACTGATTTCAACGTATGTTTTCCTTCCACTGACCTTTTTTATTATCAGCCCATCTCCTTCAAGCTCATCAAGGAGTCTGAGAACAGTCTGGGGGGAAACTCCCAGTTTTTCGGCAACTCCTCTCACGGTTATTTTTTTCTCTTTACCAATTGCTCCCCTCCTTGCCAGCAATAACATGAGTTTCAATTTCTTCATTCTCAAGCCCCCTTGAAAATCTGTCAGCGAGCTTTAGAGGCTTTGGATATCCCCTATCATTCAGCACCTTCACTATTTCCCCTGCACTTCTTAAATCAATTAGGTTGCCAACACTAACATAAGCTTTTCCCACCCTTACCAGGGTGTCCTCAGGATAACTCCTCAGGGGTTTTTTGGCAACACCTATGACCGGCTTTCTGAGCAGTAACCCAATGTGAGAGGCCAAACCGTATCCCCGTGGATGGGCTTTTCCATGTCCCTCAACCAGCAGAATATCAAACTCTTCATTCTTCACAGCGAGCAGTACAGGTTTTGTTTCCCTCAGAAAGAAAAAAGTGGGAATATAAGGAAAATTAACCTCTGTTTTAATTACCTTGCTCTTAAGAAGTCTGCATTGAGGAAAAGAACATAAAACGAATGCAGCTCTCGCTGTATTTTCTCTGTATGAGACATCAACCGCGGCAACTGTTTCAATTTCATCCAATTTAATCGGTTGCTCAATTATTCTCCATGCCAGCTTCTTCTGCACACAAGCAATTCTCTTGAGATTCATGACCTCCACCGGCTACAAAACATTAATTATACTTTTAGTGCATTATTTAGTTTCTCCTCCAGACTTTTAGTCAGCTTCGCCCGTGTTAAATCTTCAAGCGTTCTCTCAACGATGTATCTTGCTTGATCCTGCTTCTGTCTTATGTTCACAAGGCCTTTCGGGTATTCAAGTGTCATCAGCTCTTCATAAATCCTGTTCATAGTCTCATAAACCTCCTGAGCCTCCTCAATTCTGCCATCTATGAGAAGGAGGAGGAAATGCCTCCTGAGCTCCCCGATGAAATCACCTATCCCTAAGAGGTAATTTGCCTCAGGCACTCCCAACTCCTTCGGCGATGGAAATTCAGAGTCAGTAATGTAGGAATAGAACAGCACAGCTTCAACGAATTCCTGATGAGCATTCTGAACATAGCCAGTAAAATACAGATCTGGATGAGCCTGCAACTTTTCATTTAATCCCTTTATCTTCTCCTTCGCCTTTTCAATCCTACCCTGTGCAAGTTTTATCTCTCCTCTGTGGAGTGCTTTTATGCTATCTCCACTCAATCTCACGATTTCTCTCGTGATTTTCAGAGCCTCTTCCCTAAGGAGGTCCTTTTCATCCAGAACTTTTCTTATATCTTCCATGATTTCTGAAAGTGACATGTTCCCACCGTAACTTCTCTTGAAGAAGAGCTTAAAAAGTGTGGTGGCCTGCAGGTGTTTCGGCAGAATTTTATTTTCGGGTCGATAACCAACGGTTATATTAGGAATCCTAATTTATGCCGAAAAATATATAAAGCAATGAACTAAAGTGCGCATAGAGGTGATGATCATGGTGGAAAAAATCAGGAATATAGTTGTGGAAGAGCTTATGCGTACCCCAGTCGAGATGCAGAAAGTCGAACTCGTGGAAAGGAAAGGAATAGGACATCCTGATAGCATAGCAGATGGAATCGCTGAGGCTGTTAGCAGGGCATTAAGCAGAGAGTACATCAGGAGATACGGAATAATTCTGCACCACAATACTGACCAGGTTGAAGTCGTGGGAGGCAGAGCTTATCCAAAATTCGGTGGTGGTGAGGTTATAAAACCTATCTACATCCTTCTCTCTGGAAGAGCTGTGGAGATGGTGGACAGAGAATTCTTTCCGGTTCATGAGGTTGCAATAAAAGCTGCTAAGGATTATCTGAGAAAGGCTGTCAGGCATCTGGATGTTGAGAATCATGTTGTTATTGACTCCAGAATAGGTCAGGGTAGCGTCGATCTTGTCGGAGTTTTTAACAAGGCCAAAGAAACCCCAATTCCACTCGCCAATGACACCAGCTTTGGTGTGGGCTATGCTCCGCTCAGTGAGACTGAGAGAATAGTGCTCGAAACAGAAAAGCTCCTTAACAGTGAGAAATTCAAAAAAGAGTGGCCTGCAGTTGGTGAGGACATCAAGGTCATGGGACTAAGGAAAGGTGAGGAGATTGACTTGACCATAGCAGCTGCTATAGTGGACAGCGAAGTTAGCAGTCCTGCAGAGTACTTGGCTGTGAAGGATGCTATTTATGAAGCTGCCAAAGGTATTGTTGAGGAACACACAGAGAGGCCTACTAAGATATTTGTTAACACAGCTGATGACCCAGATAAGGATATATACTATATCACAGTAACCGGAACCTCAGCAGAAGCTGGAGATGATGGATCAGTTGGGAGAGGAAACAGGGTTAACGGTCTTATCATTCCAAACAGACACATGAGCATGGAAGCAGCGGCAGGAAAAAATCCGGTAAGCCACGTCGGAAAGATATACAATCTTCTTTCAATGCTGATAGCTAACGATATAGCTGAGCAAGTTGAGGGGGTTGAGGAGGTATATGTCAGAATTCTAAGCCAGATAGGTAAGCCCATTGACGAGCCCCTTGTTGCAAGCATTCAGGTTATCCCGAAGAAGGGCTACAGCATTGAACTCATTCAAAAACCAGCCTACGAGATAGCAGATGCATGGCTTGCCGATATAACAAAGATACAGAAAATGATAATTGAAGACAAATTGAATGTTTTCTGAATTCCTTTCTTTATACAAAATTTTAGAAATTAGATCGTGATCGTGTGTCTATTCTGTTTTAAGAACCTCAGAAGCTTGGCTTCCTGAGTCATGAGAAGAAATCTCTCCTTCCTGACAGCAGCAAGGCTCCTTGCGGCGTCCTTCTTTTGATGCATCATCCTAACAAGCTTGGCCTCCTCAAGCATGAGAAGTTCCCTCTGCTTCTTTACAACTTGAAGTTTTCTTTCAATAAGCCTCAGCCTCTCCATTATATTCACCACTTTTAAATTAAAGAAGCCCAACCTTAAAAGTTTTTCGCTTAATAACTAAATTATATTCGGCAATAGACGAACTCCCAGCCATAATTTTAAAAACCAATCTGAACAGTGTATCATAATGGGAGTGAGAGAAATGATAATAGCAGTGAGTGGAACCCCCGGAGTTGGCAAAACTACAGTATCAAAGCTTTTAGCTCAGGAACTTGGCTATGAATATGTTAGTATAAAGGAACTGGCGGAGAAAACAGGTTCAGGGGAAAAAGTAGGGGATGAAATAGAGATAGATATCGAAAAACTGGAAGGGTTCATAAGGAAGAAATTTAAGGGGAAGAATGTAATACTTGATAGTCATTTAAGCCATCTCCTACCGGTTGATCTGGTCGTAATACTCAGACTCAGCCCATATCTTCTCCTGAAAAGACTTCAAGAGAGGGGTTATAAAAAGGAAAAACTGAGCGAAAACCTTGAGGCAGAGCTTGTTGATGTGTGTCTCATAGAAGCTCTTGAAGAACACAAACATGTTATTGAGGTGGATACAACCGATAAGACTCCTGAAGAAGTCGTTAACGAAATAATCAACCTCATGGAAAAAGGTATTAAAAAGAGGGTTGGAATAGTTGACTGGAGTGAGAGCTATGAAAAGATCATGCCTTATTTAAGGAGGTGATAACATGGGGATTGAGTTATGGCTTAGGACAGGTCTCCTCATGGGGATAATGACCGGCCTCTTAATGGCTATTGGATACATCATAGGAGGACCAACTTGGATGTTCTTTGCGTTCATGTTTGCGTTAGTGCTGAACTTCTTCTCCTACTGGTACAGCGATAGACTTGTACTGGGATGGTATCATGCTCAAATCTTAGATGAAATGGAAGCCCCTGAGCTATATCGTATAGTTGAGGGACTCGCCAAAGAAGCGGGAATACCAACGCCAAGAATTGCGATAATTCCCACAGATACCCCCAATGCTTTCGCCACGGGAAGAAATCCACAGCATGCTGTGGTTGCAGTTACAAGGGGCCTACTAAGGATACTCAACAAGGAAGAACTTGAGGGAGTCCTATCACATGAGATAAGCCATATAAAGAATAGAGACATACTGATTGGGACACTTGCTGCGGTTATGGCGGGAGCAATTATACAGCTCGCTTACTGGGCAAGATGGATAGCAATATTTGGTGGGTTTGGTGGTGATAGAGATAATGACAACATTATAACCGCCCTTCTCATAGCCATCCTTGCTCCTCTTGCAGCCGCACTTATTCAAGCTGCCATAAGCCGCTCAAGGGAATACCTGGCAGATGAAACAGGGGCGAAGATAAGTGGAAAACCATGGGCACTTGCAAGTGCTCTGGCCAAGATAGATCACACAGTTAGATTAAGACCACTCCGCGATGGAAATCCCGCAACAGCCCACATGTTTATCATAAACCCTTTCGCAGGAGGAATAGCGAATCTGTTTTCAACTCACCCACCAACAGAGAAAAGGATTGAGAGACTCAGAAAAATCGCTGAGAGCATGGGGATGGCCTTCTGAGGGAGGCACATGAGAATAATTGCAATTACAGATATCCATGGAAGGAGCGAGAAGGCAGAAAAGCTTGCAAAAGCATTGAGAAGAATGGAGTTCGACCTCATCTTAATAGCGGGAGATCTGACAAACTTTCAGGGAAGGGAAAAGGCCGAAGCAGTGCTTGGTCCTATCCTCTCACTCCAAAGACCTATTTTTTCAGTTTTTGGAAACTGTGATGGACGAGATGTGCCAGAGTTTCTAATGGAGAAAGGAGTGCTTGTCCACGGCAGGAGAGTCGAATTTAATGGCGTGGGTATCATCGGTTTAGGAGGCTCCAATAGAACACCTTTTGGGACAATCTGGGAGTTCGAAGAGGAAGAAATAAGGAGAGTGCTGGAGCGGAACTACCGGGATGGGGATATAATACTCTCTCATGCTCCCCCGTATAAAACAAAAGCAGATAGAGTTCATTTCGGCATGCATGTTGGAAGCAGAGCCTTGAGAGCATTTATCGAAGAGAAGCAACCTCCTCTCGTTATAACAGGA
This sequence comes from uncultured Thermococci archaeon, assembly GCA_964487115.1. Lineage (GTDB taxonomy): Archaea > Methanobacteriota_B > Thermococci > Thermococcales > Thermococcaceae > Thermococcus. The sequence goes on from CAZAPD010000019.1 coordinate 18,486, forward strand.
CATATTCATGAGGGGAGAAGTGTTGATAATATAGGAAAAACCGTCATCGTAAATCCCGGTCCTCTATTCAGGGGGTACTACGCCGTTGTCGAGATAGGAGAGAGAATCTCTGCAAAGCTTGATAGACTTCTGAGCGGCAGATAAGGGATGCTGAGAAAATGAAATAAAAACAAGAGAGGAGAAGATTAAGCGAGACCTTTTGTTTTCAGCACTTTCTCCATTCTCTCCATAGCTTCTTCAAGCTTTTCATATGCAGTGGCATAGCTGATTCTTATGTATCCTTCTCCAGATTTTCCAAAGGCGCTCCCTGGGACCACCACCACTTTTGCTTCTCTAATCACGAGTTCGCTGAACTCCTTACTGCTTAAACCTGTACTCCGGATCCTCGGGAAGATGTAGAAGGCTCCCTTTGGTTTAACCGTTGGAAGTCCCATCTCATTAAGACGCTTCCATACAAGGTTTCTCCTTCGATTGTATTCCCGGCGCATTTCCTCAACAGCCTTCCAACTTCTTTCATCCCTCAGACCCTTGGCGGCTGCATATTGAACAAATGTAACAGGACAGGTTGCATTATACATCTGGAACCGGGTCATCCTCTCAATTATCCACTCAGGGGCTGCAACAAAACCCAAACGCCAACCAGTCATGGCAAATGTCTTAGAGAAGCCGTTGATTGTGAGGGTGCGCTCAAACATGCCGTCGAGGGAAGCTATGCTGTAATGTTTTGCATCATAGATGAAATACTCATAGACTTCATCACTCAAAACCATGAGGTCGTGTTCAAATACAAAATCTGCAATTTCTTCAAGGTCTTTCTTTGTTAAAACCGCTCCTGTTGGATTATTTGGGCTGTTTATGAGCAAAGCTTTTGTTTTTTTCGTTACGTACTTTTCTAACTCATCAACACTCAGCCTAAACTCGTTTTCCTCGTAAGTGGGGACTTCAACAGGCTTTCCACCAGCTAAAATTACTGCGGGGGCATAACTAACGAACATGGGTGAGGGGATGAGAACCTCATCATTATCCTTAAGAAATGTTGCAAAACCCATGAGCAAAGCCTGATTTGCTCCGACAGTTATCATAACCTGTGTCTTTGGATTAACATCGATTCCATTGTCCCTCTTCAGCTTCTCGGCCACTGCTTCTCTGAGCTCCATGATGCCTGCATTGGGGCTATAATGTGTCATACCTTCATCAAGAGCTTTTTTTGCGTATTCCTTGATGTGCTCGGGAGTATCAAAATCAGGCTCACCGATACCCAGTGAGATTACCCCCTCAATACCCTGAGCTAAATCAAAAAGCTTCCTAATTTCAGAAGGATTTACACGTTCTAATACATCACTCAGCGCCATGAGAATCACCATAATGAGGTCGCAGGGAGAGCTTATAATTTTGCCGCTGTAAAATATTCGATGAAATAAAAATATACTCGAAAAACTTTGGAGATAACATTAAATGTAGCGAAGTATCTGAGAAGATTAGCGTTTCCACACCACAAATTTCCCAGCTACCAGTAAATCGAGTTTCGCCTTTCTGAAGGTTCTCAATGCATCCTCTAATGAGCAAACTATGGGTTCACCATGCATATTGAAGCTCGTGTTAAGAACGGCTCCGAGGCCAGTTTCCCGCTCGAAGAATTTAATAACGCTGTAATAATCAGGATTGATTTCCTTCTTCACTGCTTGGGGCCTCGTCGTGCCGTCAACGTGAACCACGGCAGGAGCAAGCTCTCTAAACTCCTCTTTCGCTACATAATCCATTGTCATAAACTCATTCGGCTTTCCGTTGAGGTCTTCGAGGTATTCTTCGGCTCTTTCCCACAGGAGAGATGGTGCGAAAGGCTGAAAAACATCGCGGTTCAATGCAATGTTGAGTTTTTCTTTAATTCCCTCCGTTCTTGGGTCGGCTAAAATGGAGCGGTTCCCCAAAGCTCTCGGTCCGAACTCCATCGCCCCCTGGAAGAAGCCAACGAGCTTTCCTTCTGCAAGAGCATCCGCTACAAAGCTGGAAACATCGGTCTCTTCAAATTCAATGCCATTTTTTCTTAGAATGGTCTCAACGTCATTCGTTGAATATTCCGGACCGAGATAAACATGTTCTAACTTAAACGGCTTCCATCTTCCATCGAGCCTCTCCAGTTGACTCTTGACAAAAATTGCCGCTCCAAAAGCTAAACCCCCATCATCCATCGCCGGAAAGACCCAGAGATTGTCATCCCCAAATACATGCCTCAGTACAGCGTTTGCCTTGACATTCTGGGCAACCCCACCGGCATAGGCGAGCAGATGGCCTCTACCCTTCAATTTAAGTCCCAGCTCCCCAATGAGCATCTCAAGATGCTCCTGCACGCTGGCCGCTATCTCTATCGCTTTCCTCTGGAGCTTGCCATTGAGTTCCCCACACTTCATCCGGTTCGCTATCTCTTTCGCCCTTGATAGCGGGTAGCCAAAGAATTCGGCGAGTCTTTTTGTTGCTTCCACACCGATAACCTTGAGGTGGTTGTCGAAGCCCAGTCCGTTCAGCTCAATTATCGCGCTCAAATCGTAGCTCGGCCTCCCGTAGGCGGCGAGGCTCATGACCTTGCCCTCGTGGTGCATCGGCCTGAAGCCAAGAAGTTCTGTGACCGAGGCATAGAAGTCGCCGGGGGAGTCGAGGTATGTACTCTGCGCGATTCTAACCATTTCACCGTCATTGGCAACGTATATTGACGAGCTCAGCCCATCTCCTGCAGCATCGATGCTGATTGCAAGGGCATCGCGCCAGCCCGAGGTGTAGTAGGCGGAAGCTGAGTGAGCGAGGTGGTGCTCAACGAAGAGAATCTTCTCCTTGAATTTCTGCCCAAATATTGCTTTAAGATTCTCTTCAAGCTTAAGGAGGCGTTTTTGCTTCCTGAATATGCCCGCAACAGCAATGGTTTCAACGTCTTCTGGACTGGCCTTTGCCATCTCCATAACTTTTCTCACGCTCAGGAAAGGGAACCCTCGGTATTTCTTAACTCTGTTAAGTCGCTCCTCGTTAACGGCGAATATTCTGTCATCATCTATGAGGACTGCACCCGCATCGTGACCGTCGTGGATTCCAAGAATCATGATGATGCATTCTATCTTTGTTTTTTAAATCTTGGGGGAGGAAAGAATATTGCTATCATGTTTAATGGTATCCCAATAATAACAGACCTCTCAGGAGTAATAAAAAAGATCAATAGGTTCTTGCAAACCTTGCTATAAACTTAGCTTCTTTTCCGCAGTGGGCGCATTTCTTTCCTTCAATCTCTGCTTCCTTCTCAGGATATGGAATACCAAGCATTTTAGCATCGAGAATTTCTTCCATCTCAAGGCCACAATTTTCTTCGCCACACCATGGAAGTTCGACAATTCCCCTCCTGTCCTCAAAAACTCCCTTTGCTTCCTCAAGAGTATCTACACGTTTGATGTGGCTCTCAAGAAACTTCTTTGCTCGGTCATAAAGACTCCTGTGGATATCATCAAGAGTTTCTCTGACTTTACCAATCAACTCGTTCCTGTTAATTGTGAATTTTTCAAGGGTATCTCTTCTTGCAAGCACTGCTTTCCCGTTTTCAATATCCCGTGGGCCCACTTCAATACGTAGTGGCACACCCTTAAGCTCCCAGTCGTAGAACTTTCTCCCCGGTCTTATGTCGCGTTCATCAACGTGAACACGGAAACCTGTCCTTTTAAGCTCCTCTGCAATTCCCCTTGCATAAGCATACACATCATATTGGGAGTCCTTCTTTGGAATCGGCACAACAACAACCTGAACTGGAGCTATGGCAGGAGGTAAAACGAGTCCTCTATCATCCCCATGAACTGCCATGACAGCCGCTAAAAGACGTTCGCTCATTCCGTAGGTAGTCTGATGCACATATTCATGCTCACCTCCTTCGGTCTCATACTGGATGTTGTATGCTTTTGCAAAGTTCTGCTTGTAATTATGCATCGTTCCGATCTGAAGGGTTCTCCCATCAGGCATCACAACTTCTGCACCAAGGGAATAGAAAGCCCCTGGGAACTTATCCCACTCAGGCCTCTTTGATACAATGTATGGCATCGCCAGTTTCTTCATGAGTCTTCCGAATATTTCAAGATCCTCCTTTATCTGTCTCTCGGCATCCTCAAAGCTATCGTGAGCAGTGTGAGCCTCAAAGAACCTGCTTATCTCCCTAACTCTGATTAAAGGCCTTGTGTGCTTGGTCTCGTAGCGATAGACGTTGACTATCTGATATATTTTGAATGGCAGGTCTGCATGGGAGCGGATCCAGAGGGAGAACATGGAATACATAGCAGTCTCACTGGTGGGCCTCATGATCAGCCTTACTTCCAGCGGGTCATGACCTGCATGAGTTACCCAGAAAACCTCACCTTCGAAACCGGCTATGTGCTCAGCCTCCTTCTGGAATTCGGTTTCTGGGATCAAGGCAGGGAAGAGAACCTCATTATGTCCAGTTCGCTCCATTTCCTCATGAATAAAGCGTTCTATGTTGCGCATAATCCTCAGACCATAGGGTAGCCATATGTTCATCCCTTTGACCGGATACCTTTTATCCTGAATCTCAGCTGTCTCGATAAGCTCGTTATACCACTCGCTGAACTCTTCGCTCCACCTTTTCCTCTCGACCATTAACACCACCTGAGGGAAAGAGAACTTTAGACGTTTTTAATCTTTCGCTAACGCTAAAAAGATTTATTAGTTCGTTTCGATAAACATCTAATCAGGTGATACCATGAGACCGAAAGTTGCGGTGCTGTTCAAGATGAAGAGGAGGCCTGTGGAGGAACTTAAAAAATACGCAGATGTTGAGTTCATTTTATATCCCAACATCGATGAGATTGAAGAAAGGATAGATGAGTTTGATGGTGTCATTCTCTCCCCGCTGAATCCTTTCCCCCGCGAGGTCATCGAGAGGGCCGAAAAGCTAACGGTTATCAGCTGTCATTCAGCGGGCTACGACCACGTCGACGTGAAGGCCGCCACCGAGAGGGGAATATACGTCACAAAGGTGAGCGGTGTTCTAAGCGAGGCAGTCGCCGAGTTCGCAGTCGGCCTGACCATAGCCCTCCTCAGGAAGATAGCCTACACCGACAGGTTCATCCGCTCCGGAAAGTGGGAGTCTCACAGAGTAATATGGAGCGGCTTCAAGGACATTGAGACCGTTTACGGCAAAACCGTCGGGATACTTGGCATGGGGGCGATAGGGAAGGCCATAGCCCAGAGAATGAAGGCGATGGGGACGGAGATACTCTACTGGTCGCGCTCAAGGAAGCGGGATATAGAGGAGGAGGTCGGTGCAAGGTACCTCCCCCTCGACGGCGTCCTGAGGGAGAGCGAGGTCGTTATCCTGGCCCTCCCGGCCACGAGAGAAACTTACCACATAATCAACGAGGAAAGGCTGGAACTCCTTGAAGGAAAATACCTCGTCAACATCGGGCGCGGGAGCCTGGTGGATGAGAATGCCATCGTGAAGGCGCTCGAGGAAGGGAAACTGAAAGGCTACGCCACGGACGTCTTCGAGAGGGAACCGGTTACCGAGCACGAGCTCTTCAGGCACGAGTGGGAGACGGTTTTAACGCCCCACTACGCGGGCCTCTCGAAGGAGGCGATGGAGGACATGGGCTTCCAGGCGGTAAGGAACCTCCTGGCTGTTCTCCGCGGTGAGGTTCCAGAGACACTCGTGAACCGCGAAGTACTCAAAATCCGCCCGCCGGAGAAGGTCAGGATGCTCTGAGGTGGTTGTATGCTCGTCGATGAGCTGAGGGAAATCACCCGGGTTCCGGGGATTTCCGGCTACGAGGAAAATGTCAGGGAGAAGATTGAGGAGTGGGTCGAGCCGTACGCCGACTACACCGTCGATACCATTGGAAACCTGCTCGTCGAGCTCGGCGAGGGCGAGCTAAAGGCCATCTTCATGGCCCACATGGACGAGATAGGGCTTCTCGTGACGGGTATAAGGCCTGACGGAAAGCTGACCTTCAGGAAAATCGGCGGCATAGACGACAGGCTGCTTTACGGCAGGCACCTCGACGTGATAACCGAGAGCGGGAAGTTCGACGGCGTCATCGGCGCCCTGCCGGTACACCTCAATCTTGAGCGGAAGTTCGACACAGTCCCATGGAGCAAGCTCGCCATAGACATCGGGGCGGAGAGCAGGGAGGAGGCTGAAGAGCTCGGCGTTAAGGTTCTCGACTACGCGGTCTTCAAGAAGCACTTCGCGGTTCTCAACGGCCGCTACGTCTCCACCCGCTCCCTCGATGACCGCTTTGGGGTCGTTGCCCTCGTGGAGGCGATAAAGGATCTGGTGGACCACGACCTCGACGGGCGCTTCATCTTCGCCTTCACCGTGCAGGAGGAGATTGGCCTCAAGGGCGCCCGCTTTTTGGCGGAGCACTACACCCCGAAGTACGCCTTCGCCGTCGATTCCTTTGCCTGCTGTGGCGAGCTAACGGGTGACGTCCGCCTCGGCGGAGGAGCGGTGATAAGGGCAGTGGACAACTCGGCCATCTACACGAGGAAGCTCGCCAGAAAGGTTGCCGAGATAGCGTCGAGGAACGGGATTCCCCTCCAGATTGGGGTGACCGGCGGCGGAACGGACGCGTCAGTCTTCCAGGGCAAGAGTGAGGTTCTCGCTTTGAGCGTTCCGATGAGGTACCTCCACAGTGAGGTCGAGACCCTCCATCTGGCCGACCTTGAGGCACTGATAAAGCTTATAGAGGCAATTGCCTTCGAACTGTAAGCTTTAAATACAACCTGCACATAAGTGGGATTGGTGGGAGAAGTGGGACTAACGAGGATAGACACCAAGGGAAGGATAGTAATCCCGAAGGAAATCCGGAAGAGGATGGGCATCAAGCCCGGTGAGGAGTTCCTGATAACGGAGATAGATGGAGACACCATAGTCATAAAGCGCTTTGACGTCAGGAAGATGCTCAAGGAGATTATGAAGAACGCCAGAGGGCTGGATCTCGACGAACTTGAAGGGGAGATAGAAAAAGAGGGGAACAGGGTTGCAAAGGAGCTCTACGACCTCTAAGTTCCTTCTCGACACTAACGTCTTCATTGCGGCTGTGAAAAAGGGCTGGACCGACACCACCGAGCTAATACTCCGCCTCCTTTCGAGCCAAGAATACCGCATCGTCGGGAACAACGTTCTCCTCGCGGAGTATCGAAAATACGCCGAGCGCCTAAACGCCCGGGACTTCTACGAGTTCCTGAGGTTAAGGATGGAGATGGTCAATCCCACCAGGGAGGAGGTGCTCAGGCTTCTCCCCTACTTTCCCCCGAGCCAGATGGCGGATGCCGTCCATGCCGCCACGTGCCTGAAGACGGGGGCTGTTTTGATAACCAACGACAGGCATTTTGATAGGGTTGCAGAGGAAGGCCTGATAGAGGTGTGGGACATAAGTAAAGCGATACGGAAGATCCTAAGGAGGTGATTCCTTGCTCAAATACGTCTCCTACTTCGCAGTCGGGATATTCATCGGCATCCTCGCGGCGCTCTTCGGCCTCGG
>CAZAPD010000020.1:0-2614 GCA_964487115.1 uncultured Thermococci archaeon
AAGGTTGTGGTTATTAAGGACTGGAATATTAATGCATGCAACAAAGAGCACACGAAAACCACTGGCGAGATAGGGGAGATAAAAATCAGGAAGGTCAGGTTTAGGAAGAGCAAGGAACTGCTTGAGATAAGCTTTGATGTCTTCTGAATAGACTATCTCTACACTTCTTGGACTTTAATCAAAACGTTTAAGTATGTATCACCATATATCTTAATTGGTGGATTAGTATGGGAAAGCTCACAAAGGTTCTCAATGTTGAATGGGGTACTATAAAACTTGAGGATAATACACGAATTGTATTCAGGGCAGCTATTGTTGATGCAATTCCCTCCCAGGAGATTTCTCCTTTTGGTGTGGAATTTGGTGTAAACGTTGCTACTGGCATTTCTGTTTACCCTTCCCCAGAAAGCATAAAAGAAGTTGAGGGAAAGGAGGTGTCTCCTCCAGGAGTGACACCCCCCAAGGAAGGATGGGTACGAGTGAAAATTCTTGAAAAAGAGTCGGCTATTGAAGAAGTTGAATACATTGATCCTATATTGGGAAGATATAGGATTAGGGTAGAATTTGAGCCTGCAATGGTTTCTAAGAATACAAAAGTACGGACGCTTAATGGTGAACCATTATACATGGTTAGATGGGCTCCAAAGATTACTTGGGAAGAACTCACAGAGGATGGGGAGGGGTGAAAATGTATCCTCTAACAAATTTCACTGGCCAAAGCACGGATTCGCTTTCACAATCGCGGTATGTGATGTATAATCCAAGTACTCCATCTCAGACGAGATTAACTGTTATAACTACTGGAGAGTCTGTTAAAATTAGAGAAAAGATTTCTACGAATACTGTAAATGTCCATGGAGTGATTGGAACACTGGACAAAAAAACCATTGAAGGCGTAGCATTATTGACTACAATCTCAGAACTATCAAGCCTGTTAACGAGGATTATTAATAAATATCCGGAGTTAGGACATCCGACTTTAAACGTTGTTTATAACCCTGATACCTCAGAGCCAGCTTTTATTGAAATTATATTTCCCGATGGTGACTGGGAAAAATGGCGTAGGGTAGTTAAGGAAGTAAAGGGAGAACTTCGAAAAGCAGGGCTTGAAGACTTGGCAGCAAAGGTGGCAATAACATGTCTTCGGGGTCTAAGAGAATAACACAAATGGATCCATCGCGATTTATACTCTGTCTAAAAGAATTCACGGAATCAAAACATTATGACCTTGACGAAGTTCTTATTCGGCGGATTATAAGTAGTTTATATTTCTCTCTGTTTAATTTCTGGGCAAATAAAAAGTATTTTTTGGAAAACAGACGAAGTAGGGGTCCTAACCAGGATTGTTTTAGCTTTATAGAGTTCGTTAAGGATATGATTGCAGAGGATTTAGATGCCGAAATAAAGTTCCTTCACACATATAGAATTGCATCTGACCATTATGCTCTTAATCCAACGGTAGTTAAGCATGAAGGGCGAGCGGAGGATGTTTTTGGACGCAGAGAAGACGTTGAAATTAATAAACGCTCTCTCAAAAAGGCAATAAACTCTGCAGAGGCAATTTTGAATGTATTGTTAAAAGAAAAATAAGGTTAAAAGAAAAAAGAATAGTTTTTGTTTCAAGTTATTCCTGAAAGTGTCCTGACAAGAGTTTTTAGATTCTGAATTTTGTCCTCACCCGCAGGGTTATCATTGCGCTCGTGTCTATGTAGAAAAGCTCTGGTCTTAGCGTCATTCTACCACCTATCCAGTCTTCGTCATAGTTCGTCTTCATGCCCTTCAGTCCCATCCTACTGAAGGCTACTATATCGGGTCTTTTTTGATTTCCTCCTATGTCGTCTCGTTTCGTTGATGGCCTTGAGTTATCATAATACTGGAAAAACAAAAAAGAAACATTTAACCCTTCCTCACCCACAGCGCCCCCGCCATGCCGAAGTAGGTCGGACATGCGTACGCTGAACTTTTCAGCTCGAACTCAGCTTTTTTCATCGTGCCGAGCATTATCAGCATCCCCCAGTAGCTGTCCACCAAAGCGTTCCTCACGAGCTCCTCAGGGATTTTTGGGAGCTCATCGAGACGGTTCTTGTTAATCAGCTCCATGATGAGCCTGTCGTACTCCTCGCTCTCCTTTCTGTGGCCGTAGGGTCCGTTCTCATCGTGTGCATGTCCGTGGTCTGCGCTGACTATCAGCGCGACCCTCTTTTCCTCTTCTTCAATGACCTCCCCGAGGACCTCGCCAAACTTTATGAGAGTTTCCCTCGACACTCCCCTGGTGGGGGTCATAAGGACCAGCGGTTTCCTCTCAAGGAACTGGAGCGGAATCAGCTCCCCCCAGCTCAGGGGCCATCTTGAATACTGCCCTTTGAGGGAGGCGAAGTTCAGGTCAACGACGGGCATTTCAGCATCTTTCTCCGCGCGGTAGATTTTTTTAGCTAACTCAACGTCGGTCTCCCATTTGCCGGGCAGCTCCTTCCCCTCGAAGCCGAGCCACGAAACCAGGTGTTCCGCCATAACAACACCGAGGTGGTCACTCATCCTCGTGTTGTGCGGGCTTATCAGGACGTAGGAATCGATGCCCTTGAACTCCTCGCCGATTCTCTTCAGAACTCTGGCG
>CAZAPD010000021.1:0-7868 GCA_964487115.1 uncultured Thermococci archaeon
ATGAAAATTAGAAAACCGGAAATCAAAGCTCAATCAAACACCATCCCATCGGCTTTCCATTCGCTACTCTTCTGGTTTTTGGAAAGTTCCTTACAATCTTCTTAGTCTTTGGATTTCTCCCTAAGCCGAGTTTTCTTCTAAGCCCTTCAAACCTTGGATGGGTCTTCAGCAGAACACCAATTGTTGTTGAGTACCAGCCGCTTCCCCAGCCAATCCTTATCGGAACTGCTCCATTTTCAATCAAAGCTAATAAATCTTGGTAGAATTCGAGCACTTCTCCTCTGTATCTCCCGTATTTATGGATTTCTCCAATCTCAGTCTTTATTACCTCTCTGTGGAATTCTCTTAAAGCGTTTTGGATGAACTCTACAAAAGCTTCATTTGTAAATCTCTTTCCAGTACTTTTCTCAGCTATCTCTTTTAATTTTCCATTGAATCTCTCCATGTTGAGCCTTAGAACATTCTCTTGAATGTCCATGTCAAAAGTTACTGTGATATTTTCGAGGCCTTCAACGTACGTTGGTATCTCCCCGCTTTCTCCAACTATCTCAACCCCATAAACTTTCAGGTGCTTGGGGCTTAGACTTTCACTATCCCTGACAATCACAGCTTTAAATGGGTCTCTCTTCGGCTCATACCTGCCTTTTTCACTTCCAAAGATCATTCCTTCAAGCCAGTCATCGGCTTTCTTCATGAATTTTCGGGCATCTCTCTGGTTGCTGTCAAGCCATTTAACAGCTTGATTGAGTAACCATCGATTTTCTTTAACAACCTTATACATAACGGCTGTTTTCATTGCACCCTTTATTGAAGAGCCGGGTATGAAGGGCTTTCCGTTGCTCTTTATGAATGCCTTGATTTGCATGCTCTCTTTTCTCTTTTTGCCAATCAGCTTCAGTGAATACTTCTCAAAGCTTCTCGCATTTAGGTGATACTTTGCCAAGATTTTCTCCCAGGGATACGGAACGCTTTTAAGAGTTTCCAGAATTTCGTCAATGTCCTCTGTGGGTAAAGCCGATATCAGCTTATCCAAGTCAAGGACTATCACCTCATCGTTGATTATCACAAAGTCTGCTGGCGTTAGCGTTTCTCCAGAGCCTATATGTAGCGGAGAGAGAACTTCAAGTTTCATTGTCTCCACCTCACGGGGATTAAAAATGATCTTGCGTTGACCAGAACCTTATGTCCAACTTCGGCTGAAAAATTTCCATAATCATCCAGATCAATAAGCCTCCCAGGGTCTTTTTTAACTATTGAGCCTTCACTGACCATCATCATAGTTGGCTTTCTCCTCGGCTTTCCGTTCCTTGTGAAAACCCATCCACTCCTTTTGATGAAGCTCCACAGAACTAACTTGCCTCTGTTCTCGGGAATCATTAATGAAAGTGTTACAAAATCAGTGCCTTCTGGTTCTTTTATCTTAATATTGTTGACCTCAAACTCAAAAAGCCCCAGCCCCCACGTTCTTTTGCCACCTATCCCTTCATCAGAGAGGAGCCTCATGGCTGGTATAATGTAATCCCTAAACCAGCTTTTGCTACCGCTGTAGAGAAAGTAGAGACCAGCGTTGTCATCAAAGAACACTTGAGATATATAATAAATTTGGGAATCTCCTGTAATCCTGTTGAGAGCAACTTTTGGAACATCCCATATCTTATAACCATAGTTTTCTTCGAGGTTAATTTCATCAAAGTCTGGGAATTTATTGTTTATCATCTTCTCAAAGTTTTCCTTATCAAAAAACTGCTTCTTCTTTAGATTTTTCAGCTTTGAATATCTTTCCTTATTCTCTAATGCGATGTCCTTTAAGAGCCTATTAATATGAAAGGGTCTGGGGAAGTAAAAATTTTCTCCTTTAAATGGAAATCCTGATGATATTGAAAATTCTCCCCGTTCAAATGCCTCAATAAACGGCCACATATCAATGTCTAAATAGATCAATGCATTGATTATGGCACTGAAGATGGTATCAGAGTGCACTGGAACTACTGTTTCACTTAGTCCGTTTTCACTGCCAACATGAAGAGGACTTTTGAAGAGTAGCTTTACTGTTTTTACTTGCATATTTTTCACCGTTAAATGTTAATCTGTCCAAAAGTGGCGTTGAAGTTCTCATCATTGAGAAGTTCCTTGATTTCTTTGATATCGAGCTCAATTGGTTTTTCCTCTTCTTCTCCAAAGTAGAATTTTCTGCTCCTGAAGATTGCATTTTCAATATTGAACTTAACTTTCCCATATCCTCTTGAACCTGAACCCCCGAGATATGTATCCTCAAGCATTTTCATAGCGCTTATGAGGTTCTTTAGATCAGTCGTCCACGTTTCTTTGTCTTCGATGTTATAGATTATTTCAAGGTCAAATTCAACTCCAGCTGGAACCCTCTCGTTCTGTCTTGGATTTGCCGCTGAAGTTACTCTGTCGATTGAAACTTCAGTCTTTGTCTCTGTCAGAAGCTCACCTTTTTCCCACTTTTCAATCCATTCCTTAATTAATTTAGCATCCCTAACAATAAGCCTTGAGGGAAAGTTTGATTCGCCACTTGCTCCGAATAGGCGGCATACTTCACAGTTTACGGCGTCTTCGTATTTTGGACAGACATGAATCCTAACATATTTGCCAATTGGTTTGTTGAATTCGTACTTTGCTGGATCTTCTGTGTGCTTTGCAATTTCTAACAGAGACCTTAAGCGACCTTTGAGAGATGAGCCGGGAATGTAGGGGAGACCTGTTACCGGATCTTTTATAACGGGATTGTCAATGCCACCGATTTCAGAGACTTCTCTTTGAGCACCTATATGGAGTCCGGTTACTGCTTTAATCTTACCTCTAAGGATTACCTTCCCATAGAATTTCCTATCTCTCATTCTTCTCTACCTCCAAAGAACTTGTGATAGGCAACAACAGCCTGTAAAAACTCATAAAACTTTTCAAAATTGTCTTTGGTGGTGTTTTGGAGTATTGGGTCAAGAATTCTGTGGAGATATTCAGTTCCTCTTTCCTTAGATGAGCTCCTTGCTACAGCATATGCCAGTAGATACCTCATTTTAACAGTATCAGCTTCAATACTTTCAACATTTCTTGTTTTGAGCTTTAAATGGGTTTGATTTGCTATCTCAAGTATTCTTCTTATCTGGTTGGTTTTTAATCCATTTTTCACCAGAAGAACTGCTACTAAAACAGCATTTCTCAAAATCTCTTCCTGACTCCAGTCTACAAAGTTTCTACTGCTTTTAACTATTTCCGCGTACATTCTTTCGAGGGGTCTTTTATCAATTCTGACATTTCTGTTTGAAACCTCTTTTTTTATAGCATACACGTCAAGAATTTCATCTTTGAAAAAGTGGGAAATATCTTTTTGGTCATACACTTTCATTCACCCCCTCAGAGCAAATAATATTATTTTTAAGATTCCATCAACAAAATAAACCTCTTGAGGTCTGTGAGTTTTGGCCTTAGAAGTGTCTATAGCTATCAAATCTTTGAACATATCTTCAACTCCATTTCTGCTTAGGTGGTATGCCAGAATGTAGCTCCAATTTATACTCTCGGGATTTCTCACATATAATTCTTGAGCTTGGAGTATTTTCCACAACAGACTTTTACTGAGTTTTTTATCCTTAATTTTTTTGAGTTCATTCCTTCGTTCGTCGTAGATATTTGATGCATATTGCCCCCATAACTTTTTGTAATGATCCCATTCATAGGAAATCTTATGGGTTTCTGCAAACTCTCTGAAGCTCTCTTTGTTAACTTCCATTCTCTCAAGCAGTGAAATTCTGTTCCTTCCTTCATTTTTTGCTGTCTCTAATCTCCCTCTGGTAATTTCTGCCATTCTGGCTAAGGGATAATTCTCATCAAAAAAGCCAAGTCCGGCAGATATAGTAATGTTTGGGTTATCTCCTACATACTTTCTGAAGAGCTCCCTGATCCTAAAAGCCAAGTTGAAAATCTCATTCCATGAACCAACGATAAAAAGGTCATCTCCACCCGCATATACAATAACTATGTTTGGACACTCATTTTCCTTTAGTGTTGTGGGCAATGTTGGAAGGCTCATTCTGTTGTCGATAATATACCAGAATCTCCCTTGAGCTATTTGATTGAGGTATCCTTTGAAGAAGTAATCCAAGAATCTTGAGAGTGTCGCTATTCTTGAGAGAGTTAATTTACTGTGTTTTATTAGGCCAAATCTGAAAATTAAACTTAAGTTATCAACATCAGCTCTTAAAACACCTATCCTTTTTGCACCAACAGATTTATCGGCGAGCTGTTCAAAGGTTATCACATGCTCTCCATCATCATCCTTGACTATCTTTGCATAATCCGCGACTATGTACGGAATGAATTCTGCCTCTTCTGGGATTAGAGAGATGTCGAAAGAGTTCTTTACAAAGACCTCGATTCTCTCCGGTTTTATCTTCTCCAGTATAACCCCTATTGATTTTTTAATATCGAGTTCAAGAGTTAGAAATTCTGAGAAAGGTGCTGAAAGCTTATGGGTTAGATTCTCTGTCCTGTGGTTTTTCTCTATCCTTAAGAAGCCCTTAATCTTTGGAAGCTTATCCCCTAAACTCCACAACATTCTGCATGTGTCACAAACATGCAACTCTCCCGCCACAGGATTTCTGTTGTATTCTTCTGATGTTATCTGCTTTTTACATACATCACACTCAGCCCTCTTCACAATGCCTTCTTTATCTATGAAAAAACTGTTTTCCAGAATTTCTTCAAATCGTCTGGTTTTCCTTTTATTGACCTTCATTTTTAATTCTTCCCAGAGCCTGCCTTTTTGAAGGTCTCTAATATCCTCCAAGCTCATTTCAATCCAATCTATTGCGAGGTAAAGCTTCCCGTTGAAGTTTTTATAGAGCCAATCTGAAATTTCTTTTCTAATCTTTTTCAGCTGATTTTTGGCGTCTTCTGTATTTTGAGCCAAGATTGTAAAGCTTCCGCCACCATTATAGATTATGTTTGCCCGGGTTAATCTCAAGCGTTCGACTATTTCGAGGGCTACATCCCAGCCGAGCAGGTCAAGATAGGTGGATCTTGCCCTGAGGTATTTCAGGGCACCCCTCATGTTTATCGTGTAGATAAAATCCTGAATTCCAGAGAAGTCAGCCCCAATAAGAAGAAGTTTCTTTTCATTTGTATTCAGCTTTTCTTTAAATTTCTCTGGATTGGATTTAAAATCACTTCTGTGGTAATGATACAATGCCAAGGCTATTGCACTGGTCATTCTCATATGATCATAAAGTGAGATGTCGTTTTCTTTTGATGTCATGGTTGGAACAAAGGTGAGGTAATGCTCCAAGATGGCGAGAACTTTGTTAATATTTGGGCCCCCCAAATTTTCAAGCTCACGTTCAATTCTCTCTTTTAGAAATCTGTAATCCCCTGTACGTACAAGGATTTCTTTTTGAGGTATTAGCAGCTCATCCTCAAAATTGAGGGGAGTAACTGGATAATATCGGCTTTCGGCTTTTCCTTTTTCAATATCAACTGAGGTAAAGATGGACTTTAGTGGGTTTTTGATGTTTAATCTTGAGTCCTCTTCCCTTTCACTTGAAGATATGTTGTCTGCTTTATCAATGAGCCATATTGCATTGATCAGCTCTGTTTCGGATATTCCGAACTTTTCCGGTTGAACCCTCTTGACGCTACTCTTTATCTTCGCGTCACTCATTTCTCTTTCGTGGTGAAACTCTGAAAAAAGTGCTATGATTTTATACTCTTCGATTTCAGTCTTCTCTGCAAGCTCTCTAAGAAACTTCGCTCCCCTCTCTGAATGAGTGCCTTTTCCCACCTGTGCCCGTTGTAAGACTTTGCCTATATCATGGAAAAGTCCTCCAAGTGCGATTATCCTCTCAACGTTATTCACAAAAACCCCTCCTATCTTAAAGGATTTAAAAATCCAAAGCCCAAGCTGTTTTTTTCTCCAAGTCCGCAGTCCATTATGAACTGATAGAATTTTTTCTCTTCTTGGGTTATTCTGTACTTTTCCAATAGCTTCCACATTGACCCGACTATTATGAATGGAATTCCATGTCTAACAATCTTAATATAAAGATCAATTTTGCCATTCCTTATTCTTGGCATCATCTTGTCGAAGAGATTTCCTATGAAGCCTCCATCTTCCTCATTATAAAATACCTGATATTTTTTAACGGCGTTTTCTTCAAGTCTCTTTAAAAAGAAGTTTATGTCTCTGTGTGTATAAAATTTGAAATATTCATTTTTTCTATTGTTCTTGTAGAGAACCACTGGTGAGCCTGTTATAAATTTCCGCCTTACTTTTAAGTTGAATTTTTTGATGGACTTCAGATAGAACTCCCTTTTACCAAGATATATTGTGTCCCTCTCTTTTAGCCTCGAATACAGAGTCTCAATAAACTCCTCATTAGGAGAGGATATTATCAGACTTTTAGCATCACCTCTCATAAATTCTGTTGGCGGAAATATGTCAGAGTATGTAAAAAATTTAAACTTTGGCTTATCGTGCTCTTCTCCGAGTTCTGTTCCCATAAGGGTATTATAGATAAACCCCTGGATAGTGTGCTTGTTTATCTCCCAATACGGAAAATCTTCAGTGGGTTCGAAGTCGAGTTTTAGCCTCATTAATACCACTGCAGGTATTTTTTAGTATCAATATCACTGTGAATTTTGTCACTATAATATAAAAAGATTTAGTTTTTGTTCCGTTGGATGCTATGTCTCATAATATACATTTTAAAATTACCACGGATAATATAGAACTTAAAAAGTGGCACTGTCTAGCATTCAGCCGAAACTGCTGTTGAGATTTGTGAATGGGGCAGTTCTCAAATACAGTGCTGTTTACTTTGGAATTAAGCTTTCTCTGAATACTTTAAATTTCCAAGATTCTGTTGAAACGAACTCCTGCTAAGAATTGTTTTTTTAGATATAGCAGGAGGAAATCAGCAGAATTTATCAGGCCGGCAAAATTTTCATAAGACGTTTGGGATAATACGTCTTGATTCATTTTTTCCAAACTTCAGGGCGGCATGGTAGTGTAGGCACAAAAGGTGATATCATTCAAAAATCTTAAATAAAAGTTTGATTAAAAATCCCTTAGGTCAGTCGGTGATTTTGCCGCATAGTTTCAGAAGGACTTAGTAGTATGGTCGCTTTTTAATTGCTTCTTTTCATCTCTTATTTTCCTTAACTTCTTATTTTGTTTCAGAAGGACTTAGTAGTATGGTCGCATACCCCAAGTCGGCCAAGATTTTTTCAATTTCTTCAAGTTTCAGAAGGACTTAGTAGTATGGTCGCCTTCTGCTCAAGCTTCTCCATTTCTTTTGCTCTCTCCAACGTTTCAGAAGGACTTAGTAGTATGGTCGCCATGGAACATAAGCTCCTGTTTTCTTGTCATATCGTCCAAGTTTCAGAAGGACTTAGTAGTATGGTCGCTTCTAATGTCTTCACCTGTTAAATCCGGATATGAAATTCTAACACCGCATGTTTCAGAAGGACTTAGTAGTATGGTCGCCCACGAGTAACTCCATGAAGGTTCCACTAACTACAACCTCTTTCATTCTCTCGTTTCAGAAGGACTTAGTAGTATGGTCGCGAATGACATACTCAAACAGCCTCTTGTACTCACCATTTACTTTCCTGTTTCAGAAGGACTTAGTAGTATGGTCGCTTTGAGAAAGGCTTTTATTTTTTAAAATCTTATAAGGTCGAGGTTTCAGAAGGACTTAGTAGTATGGTCGCGTCACTTCTTCCCTGTAGTTCTCCCTCCACTTTCCGCCGTTTCAGAAGGACTTAGTAGTATGGTCGCTCCATTCTTACCACCTCCTTTTTTTTCTTTCCCGCCCCGGAAGTTTCAGAAGGACTTAGTAGTATGG
>CAZAPD010000022.1:0-8044 GCA_964487115.1 uncultured Thermococci archaeon
ACTACTACTGCTGTTGTGATTGCTGGTGAATTATTAAGAAAAGCTGAAGAATTACTCGACCAAAACATACACCCAAGCATAATAGTCAAAGGCTACACAATGGCCGCCGAAAAAGCCCAAGAAATACTCAACAACATCGCCGTAGAGGTCACCCCCGACGACGAGGAGATCCTTATGAAGATAGCAATGACATCAATTACAGGTAAAAACGCCGAGAGCCACAAGGAGCTCTTTGCCAAACTTGCAGTTGAGGCTGTTAAGCAGGTTGCTGAGAAGGTTGGAGACAAATATAAGATTGATATAGACAACATCAAGATCGAAAAGAAGGCCGGTGAGAGTGCCGAGGAGAGCGAACTGATTAAAGGTGTTGTCATCGACAAGGAGAGAGTCCACCCAAGGATGCCGAAGAGAGTTGAGAACGCCAAGATAGCTTTGATAAACGATGCTCTTGAAGTCAAAAAAACTGAAACCGATGCAAAAATAAACATAACAAGCCCAGATCAGCTCTATTCGTTCCTTGAGCAGGAGGAGAAGATGCTGAAGGAGATGGTTGAGCAGATAGCCTCAACCGGAGCAAACGTCGTCTTCGTCCAGAAGGGCATTGATGACCTCGCCCAGCATTATCTGGCCAAGTACGGCATCCTCGCCGTGAGAAGAGTCAAGAAGAGCGACATGGAAAAACTCGCAAAAGCCACAGGAGCCAAGGTTGTTACGAATGTTAAAGACCTCACTCCAAACGACCTCGGATATGCGGAGGTTGTTGAAGAGCGCAAGATAGCAGGCGAGAGCATGATCTTTGTTGAGGGTTGCAAGAACCCAAAGGCAGTTACAATACTCATAAGAGGCGGAACAGAACACGTCGTCGACGAGGTTGAGCGTGCTGTGGAAGACGCAATAAAGGTTGTTAAGGACGTCATGGAGGATGGTGCTATCCTTCCAGCAGGGGGAGCAGGCGAAATAGAGCTCAGTATCAAGCTTGATGAGTATGCTAAGGAGGTTGGCGGTAAGGAGGCCCTCGCAATAGAGAACTTCGCAGAAGCACTCAAGATAATTCCAAAAACTCTTGCTGAAAATGCAGGTTTGGATACAGTCGAGATGCTTGTTAAGGTAATCAGCGAGCACAAGAACAAGGGTAAGAACATCGGTATAGACGTCTTTGCTGGTGAGCCAGTTGACACGATAGAAAAAGGCATAATAGAGCCACTTAGAGTTAAGAAGCAGGCTATCAAGAGCGCCAGCGAAGCTGCTGTCATGATCCTAAGAATAGACGACGTCATAGCTGCCAAGGTCAGCAAGCCTGAAGGCGGCCAAGGAGGCGGAATGCCCGGTATGGGCGGCGGTATGGGCGGTATGGGTGGAATGGAAATGGGCATGTGATGCCCTTTCCCTTTTCTACTTGTGGCTGTGCCATCATTGCACGCTATTTAATATTCAGACCTCTCCGACCGGTTACCTTCCTCGTGTATTTGCTGCTCACGAAGCAAAACTACAGGTTAACGCTTCGCGTCATCGCACCATCTATCACAACAGTTGAGCCAAGCATATATTCACTTTCATTACTCAGCAGGAAGGCAATGAGTGAACCAAGTTCGCTCCATTTTCCAGTTCTGTGCAAAGGTGTTCTCGAAAGAACTTCCCGCTCCCATGTTTTTTCAAAGCTCTCTCCCCTTTCATTGGCGACTCGCCTTAGATTTCTGCGTGCTCCCGGAGTATCAAAACTGCCCAGAAGAACGCTGTAGGCTCTTATCCCATTCTTCCCGTATGTGCGCGAAACACTCTTTGCCAGCTGAATTAAGCCAGCTCTCGTCACATCGGCCAAAACAAGTGGAGGCATTGGTTCTTTCACTGAGACGGAATTAAGGTAGACTATGACACCCTTCCTTTCTTCCCTCAACCATCTCTGAATGAGCAAGCCTGTGAGATATCCCGGAGCGATGGAGTGAAGCTTAGCCGCCTCCAGCCACTCATCATAACAGACCTCATGCAGAAGACACGGTTCGCAGGAGACGTTAGGGGCGTTCCATATGAAGGCATTGATTCCTCCCAAAAGTTCCCAGCTTTCCCTGATGAGATTCTTCAGATCTTCCTTTTTTCTGACGTCTGCAACTATGCTGTAGACTTCTCCGTATTCTGAGAGCTCTTCCTCGGCTCTTCTAAGATTCCCCTCGTTTCGAGAGCTTATAACCACCCTTGCGTTTCTCTTTAGAAGCTCTCTCGCGACATTGAATCCAATACCACGTGATGACGCGGTAACTAAAATGCCGATGTCGTTGAGATTTACTCCTACACTCATGGACTTATCTTCACGCAGATGAATAAAACCCTTTCCCAAAACTTTATACGTTTGCCATCGAAGTCACAATCATGACCGAGCCGAAGGACATTGTGCTGAAGGAGAGCGAAGAGGTTGAAGGGCTGCCGATAGAGGGCCCATGGCTGGATGATGTTTCCAGTCTTGAGGAGGTTCTGGATTATTACGAGAGGATAGGCTTCCAGGCGACGCACCTCGGAAGGGCGATAGAGATATGGCGCAAGGTGGAGGAGAAGCACGCCAGCGGCGAAGAGGTTAGAGTTTTCCTCGGCTACACCTCCAACATCATCTCCTCCGGGCTGAGGGAGCTAATCGCGTGGCTCGTCAAGGAAGGTAAAGTAGACGTCATCGTAACCACAGCAGGTGGCATAGAGGAGGACTTCATAAAGGCCCTGAAGCCCTTCATTCTCGGCGACTGGCATGTGAACGACGCGGAGATGCGCGAGAAGGGCATCAACAGGATAGGCAACATCTTCGTGCCCAACGACCGCTACATCGAGTTCGAGAAGTACATGATTCCCTTCTTCGAGCGGGTTCTTGAGATGGAGCGTGAGAGGGGCAAGCCCCTAACGGCGAGCGAGTTCATCCACGAGATGGGTAGGTATATGGACGAGAAGCTCGGGAAGGAGAAGGAGCGCTCGGTGATATACTGGGCCTACAGGCGGAACGTCCCCATCTTTTGCCCCGCCATAACCGACGGCTCGATAGGGGACATGCTCTACTTCTTCAAGGAGGAGAGAAACGATAGAGAGCTTATCATAGACATCGCCAACGATATAGTGAAGCTCAACAACCTCGCCGTTACTGCCAAGGAGACGGCATCGATAATCCTCGGAGGCTCGTTGCCGAAGCACGCAATAATCAACGCCAACCTCTTCAGGGGAGGAACGGACTACGCGATTTACATCACCACAGCTATCCCATGGGACGGGTCGCTGAGCGGTGCGCCGCCGAGCGAGGGGGTTAGCTGGGGCAAGATAAGGGCTAAAGCGGACTACGTCGAGATATGGGCCGATGCCACGCTCGTGTTTCCTCTCCTCGTGTGGAAGGTGATGAAGCAGTAGGTTTGCACCGCCACTGCAGACTCTTTTTAACTCCTTTTGCGGTGGGAGTGCAAATCAACCAATGATAATCACCGTTATGATAACCGTGATTATCAATTCTCCCACTTCACAAAAGTCCCAGAATCTTCTCTTCTCCACCCGGCAGGACGAGGGGCCTCGACAGGTGCTTTCTGGCATCAGGTGGAACCTCGTAGATTTTCCTCTCCAGCTCTCGTGGGACCTCAACGGGGATTAGCTTCTTCGGCATCCTATGGCCACAGCGCTTGCACTTGAGGTAGTCGCCCTTGCTCTTCATCGTTCCCCCACAGCGCGGACACCTCGGCTTTTGGTACTCGATTTTGGGGACGAGCTTCACCGGGTAGAACTTTTCGAGGTTGAGCGTCAGAACGCCCTCGTGCTCCTTAACGCCTCCAGCGGCAATTATCTCGTCTCCGGGGAGGAGCTTCCTGACCCAGTTGCGGAACTTCTTCGTCGGCTCGAAGGCCGCGACGCGGATCCTTCCCGTCTCGTCCTCCAGCTCAAAGAATACGTGCCTCCCGCGCTCCCAGTAGGGTTTAGTCACTCTGCCCCTCACAACCGCGCTGTCATAGAGCTTCAGCTCACCGATTTTCTTCGGTGTTAGGTGGTCGTCCGTGTTCTGGTTGGTCCTGTAGAGCTGGTAAAAGGCCACTGACTCCCCGAACTCGATCCGCTCGAAGGTCTGGAGAACCTTCCCCGCATCGGTCCCGCGGATTCCAGCGAGGACTGGATCCTTTCCGTGGGGGGCTATGAGGATGATCTTTTTGTATGGATCAACGTTGTCGTAGGTGAAGGGGTAGCTCCAGCGGTCGGCCGAGAAGACACTCTCCCCCTCCACTCTCCTTGGCGTTCCCCAGTTTTCCCTCTCTCGGTAAGCTAAAAGCTCGTAGGTGAAGCGTTTGAGCGGGTAGCCGATTGAAGCCAGAGCCCCGATTATGCCCCTTCCAAGCTTGAACTTGAAGTACTCTGCCCCAATTTTTTCAGCAACCCTTTCAGCCTCCTCGATTGTGACGTGCTCCCTCAGAGCTTTGAGCGAGAACTCCCTCAGCTCTCTGGGAATCTCTCCTTCAAGAAAAACCACACCGGGGTTAGTATTCTCGTGCTCGAAGTCAGCTAACTGGCCCACGTAGAAGAGGACGGTGTTTTTAACCCTGGTTATAAACTCCTTATCGACCTTAAAGGTCATGGAAACGGCTCCGTTGCCTCTCGTCTTGTAAGGAATGTTCGGATTAAGGCGAATGAGCCTCGGTAGATCCATAGGCTCCGCTAAGCGTGAGAGCTCGCGGTAGAGGATGGCAGCAAGATAGGTTGTACACATGCCGTTGGGTGAGTCGGTGTCGTCAATTCCAATGTGGACTATCATCACAGAACAAAGAGAGGGAGAGATTAAAAGATTATCCTTTCCACTCCTCGCGCATAAGTTCATAGCAGAGGACATCAACGAATCCTTCACCGACCACGTGCATATGCCTTCTCCAGCGGCCGACAAGAACAAAACCATTTTTCTCAAGAACCTTTGAAGATGCAGCATTTGGCTCAAACACGTGGGCATAGACCTTTCTTAAATTGAGCCACTCAAAGCAGTATCTCAGTGTCAGGCCCACTGCCTCAGTGGCATAACCCCTCCCCCAGTAATCCCTCCAGAGAAAATAGCCTATCTCAGCTTTTCCGTTTTTGTGATCGATATTGTGGATGCCAATTAAACCCACAAGGTTTGAGCTCCCATTTTCAACTATCGCAAAGACTTTATGTCTTTCCTTTTCCTTCCTAATCCTCTCGTACCATTCAAGTTCATCCTCAAAGAAGAAAATCTCTTCAGGATTTGAGAGATACTTCCTTATATCTCTGTCATTGTACCAGAGCCAGAGCTTTTTCACATCTTCCTTATGGAGCATAGCCAGGGAGACTTTCCGTCCCCTCAATATTATGGGCCGATCCATGAATTGCACCTTAAATTTTTAAGCTCCTCCACCTATTTAAAAATGATGGAGAAGGAGAGACTCATCAAGCTTGTCAATAACATACTGCGGGGAACGGGATTTAAAACTGCCCGGATAGAGTTTAAAGGGGCATGTT
The DNA here is from genome assembly GCA_964487115.1 of uncultured Thermococci archaeon. GTDB lineage: Archaea > Methanobacteriota_B > Thermococci > Thermococcales > Thermococcaceae > Thermococcus. The sequence goes on from CAZAPD010000022.1 coordinate 5,470, forward strand.
TTGACTTAGTTGCCAGTAGACTCTTTCTCCTACTTTTCATTAAGATTCTGACAAATATAGACACTATAACTCCAGAGCAGGCTGCTGATCTTAAGCGGCTGGCAAAGTTCTTCAAAGCCTCCCCCCTGATAGTGGGAATGAAAACCAAAAACGCCGAGCTTGAAGAGGGGGTTGTGTATGAACGCTTTGGAATCTATGCCCTAAATCCTGAAACACTCTACGATGTGATAGTCGAAAACGAGCTACCTGCAATATTTGCCGAGCGGGGAGGTTTTTATGTAAGGATAAATGGCACTCAACTCAGATATCTGCGAGAAAAATATGGCTACAGCATAAATGAGCTCGCTGAGATGATAGGAGTTTCAAGGAAGAGCCTTCAGAATTATGAAAGAGGCGAGCAATCTGTAAGCTTAGAAGTTGCACTGAAGCTTGAAGAGATATTTGACGCTCCTCTCGCCGAGCCTATAAACATTCTGCATGCTAAGGTGGAGGCAAGCCTCGATGTGCAACCAGAGAGCGAACTTGAAAGAGAGGTATTTGAAAGGCTCACCACACTGGGAATGGGCGTTGTAAAGGTCAAAAAAGCTCCCTTCAATGCGGTTTCAAAAGAGAACGAATTTAAGATACTAACAGGTATAGATCACAGGAAAACGGGTACAACCGTAAAGAGGGCACAGATGGTGAGTGAGGTTAGCAAGATCATCAACAGCGATGGAGTTTTCATCCTCGAAAAAACCAAGACAGAGGTCGTTGGAGAAGTCCCCCTGATACCCAAAGCATCCCTGCGTGAGATTAAAGATGCAGATGAGCTCATAGAAATGATTGAAGAACTGAAGAGAGAGGTTAAAAAACAGATTTTTGGTTAATCATCCAAAGAGAATTTTCTTCCAGTCTTCTCTGATTCTTCCAACGTATTTTGGTGGAGAGGCTATCATTACGACCCATCTTGGGGTTTGCCGCCTCTTGAGTGCATTTGCAAGGGGTGTAACTTTTGTGAGCGGCTGGAGAGTCCCATCATGAACGAGGACGTTTATTTCTGTTGATTTCAGGCGCGGTTCGCTGAGCATCAGATCGGCTGTAGAAAATTCAAGGATAACTTCACCCTCCCTGGCTCCAACGGCATCGGCCAGATTCCTCTCGATCTCCTGTCTTTTCTTGATATTTCTGTATGCAGAGAGGAGTTCTTTCTTCTCTTCACTGCTTAACTCATCTGCATTGGCTAAAACAGCAGCTTTGAAGAGATTACGGTATTTGATACGCCTGACTATCTCCTGCGGGTAGCCTTCTAAATCCTCAAGCTCCACTAAAACCCTGCAGTCAGTCATTTTCCAGAAATCCCAGAGCTGATCAGCTTCAAGGGCAAACTCAAGTGCTCTTGTGAGCATCCCCTCTGCAATCTTAACTGTGTGATGGAAATAAACCCTCGAATACATCAGAGAACGGGCTACCATCATGCCTTCCACAGCTTCAATGCCTTTTTCATCCACAACCAGCTCTCCATCATGAATCCTCAGAACCTTTAGCAGTCTCTCAAGATCGATTATGCCGTGGGCAACGCCGGTGTAGTGTGCGTCCCTCACGAGGTAGTCAAGCTGGTCAACATCCACATCCCCGTGAAGCATTTGTCCAAGATACCGTTTGGGGTATCTGCCCAGAACTAAATCAGCGATCTCCCCTGGCCTATAGCCGTATTCCTCGATAATCTCTGGAACTGTCTTTCTATCCTCAAAATCCCCATCAATTATGTCAATGTTTCCAAGGATTATACTCCGCCCAAGTCTCATGTGATCATATTGCTTCACATAGTGCCTGTAAATCTGTTCGAATGTATGGGAAAATGGACCATGCCCTATATCATGAAGCAGTGCTCCGACTTCAAGAATCGTGGCTTCTTCCTCATCGAGCCCAACTTCAAGGGATAGTCTCTTGGCAAGATAATACGCCCCGAGAGAATGTTCAAAGCGTGCATGGTTGGCACCGGGATAAACCAGATATGCCAATCCCAATTGTTTGATACTCCGCAGTCTTTGAAATTCGGGTGTTTTAACGAGATCCAAAATCAGTCCACTGAGTTTCATACTCCCATGAATTCCATCATGGATTATCTTGGCATCCATCTCCTTCACCTGATTAGAGCTTTGAGAGTTATCTTAAATAAATTTTGGCATTATGACAAAGAAAAGCAGAAAATAAGGGAATACAAAGATTAAATATCCTTGCCAACAATGTATATGCGCTTTGTTTTTCCAGATTTCTGAGGAAGACCCTTTCTGAGTTCTTTCAGAGAAACAGCTTCAATAATCAGCTCTGCCTGCTTGGATTCTTCGACTTCATATCTAACAGGGTTGTTTGCTTCATATATGAGCTCTCTGACCTCATCTTCAAGTCCAGAAGGTTTCCTTTCCTGATAAGCAACTCTGATGATCGCTTTTGGCCGTGGATTCTCAGGGGATAGCGGATGATAGATAATGACAAAATCCACAAGATCGGGATGATTGTAGACTATCTCCATGAGCTGGTCAATGTGGAGCTTTGCACCTGCTAAACTTATGACGTCCTTAACACGGATTATGCT
>CAZAPD010000023.1:0-2871 GCA_964487115.1 uncultured Thermococci archaeon
TCATTCAAACCGAGAATTTCTTTCCTTAAATCTGCATCCAACTCTATGATAGCAATCTTCCTATTAGGTCCTTGAATACCTTGTTCTACAGCATCCCAAAGCAACAACCTGTTCATAATTCCACCTCCAAAAAAGTTTTAATAGAAGAGCTTTAAAGGACTAAATCTCCCTAATCTCCAACTCGTTCCCCTTCCTAACTAACCTACACACAGGAGCATATTTAGGCAAAATCCTTGAACCCCAAGCCACTACATCAACAACCGTCTCAGATTGAGACTGTTTAATTGGTATAGTCCTGTAAATCTCCTTGACAAAAAAGCTCCCCTTATCCCCGAACGGTGGAAGCTCCAAATACCTCTTACCATTATATGTGAAATATTCTGCCTTCCCCATCTCTGAAACAGGCTGATTAGTTACCAATGCCACTGCACCATTGGACCTGCAATAATCCTTAAGCACATACAAAATCGCCTGGACATTCAACAGAATGTTCCCCTTCTCCTTCATGTTAGACAAAGCAAACTTACCCAAAGCAGGCAAGCCTATAGAATCAATCACCACATAATCATAGCCACTTTCTAAGGTTTGAATCCTCTTAACAAGCTTATCAAAATTAATGATATCCTCATACTTACAGCCTGCCTTTTTCAACCCTTCAATTTGTTCTTTAGTCATATTCCCTTCAGTATCAATGTATATCACTTCCTTCCCAGCTTCAGCCTTAGCCACTGCAAACTTATACGCTAAAAATGTCTTCAATGACCTTGTAGGTCCAAACACTTCAATAATATCTGGAAGCCCTTGCAACCCTCTCTCAATAAGCTCAAAACCCCTAACTCCATTGTTCTTAATTTCAGCATTGCCATTTTGAACTTGTTCTTTTTTCTCAGCCACAACTCTCACCTGCTTAATGGCCTTATCATATTCCTTGTCCAACTTCAGCTCTTTCAACCACATTCTAAAAGCACCTTTCTCATTCAAAAGCCCAGAACTCTTAGCTTGAATTTCCTTAACTTGCTCTTTAATCTTTTCAGGGCTTACTTCAGCACCATAAACTTTTTTATGCACCTGAGAAGCTACAGCGTAATTAACTTCTACACACATTCAAATCCCTCCGACTAACTTTTAACACTCTCATCAACTCTTTCCTCCTATCCGAATCCAAAACCTGCCTTCTAACCTTTTTAAACAACTTCACGCCAACCTTTTGAACTCTTATGTCATTAGCCAAAGCTTCTATAGCCTCCTTTCTCTTCAAAAATTCACTATGACTCTTAGCATAACCATAAGACACAGCCCTTCCAGCTTTCAAAACGATAAAATAAACCTTATTTGATGAAGACCGCATCATAACCCTCCCTCCCTAACTCAGTGCAAATCTTTGACTTTTCTTGACTTATCAACCTCTCAGCCCTTTCCAAATGCCTCAAAGCCCCGACAGTGTCTCCACTGAAATAATCTGCCTTTGCCTTTTCCAATGCTTCAATTATTTTATCTATTTGCATACTCCCACCCAGCCAACATTTAAAAATAGAAAATTAGAAACTCACATCTGGCAACACATACCTCAAAACACTCTTATCAACCCCCAACGCCACATCCGTAAAATAGACAGCCGCAAGAGCCTTATTCTCATTAGCCACATTTTTAGCAAACTCAAGAGCCTTCTTCCTATCTTTAGTCTTTAGAATCACCCTACCTTTGAACTCCACTAAATATTCAGGTCTTGGAATCGGGACATCCTCAACATCATAATTACCCTCTTCCAACACTTCCCTCCATAATTGCTCAAACCTCTTGTAATTCTTCCTATGGTAGAAAATCGTCTCCCTAAAAATTTCAATCTTACCCAAGCCTTTTTCTAACAATTCCTTTATTCTCTGTTTTAACTCAAAATCATTCTGAAGCTTCCCATACTTTGCCCTCGTTATCACATCATACCCAGCACGCTTAGCAAACTCTACAAGCCTATCCTTATCACCATAAATCTTGACCCAAACATATCGCCACTCCCATTCAACTACTTTAAATCCTTCATTTTTAGCAATCTCTTTTAGCCTCAAAAACTCTTCCTCACTAATGACTTCAAACCCTTTTTTCTTCAAGTATTCCCTAAACTCTGCATCAGGTCTCCTAAGCTCCAAATAATACCTGACATTCCAACCCCCTCTTTTTGTCCCATCATGACTCAAAACTACTACTTTTTTAGTTCTCATACTCTCACCCGCAAAAAAAATTTTAGAAAAGAAAAAAATAGTGGCGGGATTTAGCCCGCCAAAAAAGAATTTTAAACCATATTAAGAATTGGCACTAAACTATCAGCTCCCACAATATTGCCATCCTCATCCTTCACATATTGCCCAATAGTGTATAATTTCTCAGCCATTTCATCATCAATGACTCTTTTCCTATGCAAATCTTTTAAGAACCTCGCTGTTATCTCATCAACAATTACAAAATCGTTATTTTTGCAATACTCATCCAATCTCCTCAACGCTTCTATTGTTACTCCCGAATCCTCAAAAGACGTTTTAACCACTTGTATTCCTTTCCTATAGCCTAAAACAGCAATTTCCTTATACACTCTGAAAACTCCAGCCCTTGGAACTTCAACATATTTCACAGTTCCATCAACATCCCTAACCAAAATCTTGAGTGGCCACGGTGTCAAATTGGCTATTCTACAAGTTTCTCCATTACTGAAAACTATCTCCATAATCTCACCCCGTTATTCCTCCTCTTCGGCATCTTCAATAATTATTAAGTCACAGAAAGGAGCACCACAGAATGGACAATTAGGCCCAATTAAGTCTGGTATCCAATTCTGACAATGTGGGCAGAAGGCTTCCATCCCTATCAACCCCCGTCTAT
>CAZAPD010000024.1:0-13148 GCA_964487115.1 uncultured Thermococci archaeon
TGACGACGAAGCTCATCGAGCTTGCCGAAGGGAGGGGCATACCGCACGTCGTTGATTTCTTCCCCTACTACGGCTCCGACGGTTCGGCCGCTTTGAGGGCCGGCTGGGACTTCAGGGTTGCCCTAATCGGGCCGGGCGTCCACGCCAGCCACGGCATGGAGAGGCCGCACGTCAAGGGCCTGCTCGCGACGAAGGAGCTGATGAGGGCTTACATTGAGGAAAAACTATAACGCCCTCACTCCAGTTTTGACCGGATCTCTAACAGAATCTCTTTCAGTTCTTTTATTTCCCGCTCCAGCCCATCGAGCCTGTTTATGACCTCCATGTAGAACTCTCCGCTTGTGATGGCCTTTTGCATCTTATCCCTCTCTTTTTTCATTTCTGCTAATTCATCTGCCAATTGTGTGATCCTGTCCGAGTGCTTTTCTATAGCTTCTTTTAGCTCGGGGAAGTTCTCAAGGAGCAATTTGCCGATTTCCCAAGTTCTCTTTTCTTTAAATATTTCTGCGACTTTAGCATGGTTGCTTGGTGTATCTGGAAGACCTTCGTGAAGCAATTCTCCAAGTTCCACAACTAGCTCAGTAATTTTTTCAGCTTCATCTTTACTAATATCAAGACCAGTTTCTCTCGCGGATTCTGTCACACTTTCTTTTACTATTTCTCTGTGTTCTTTGGTTGGCACTACGTACCTTATTTGTTTGAACAATCTCTCTGCTATTTCCTTCTGAGCAAAATTTACTGCACTTTCTAGAGGGATTTCTAGACGTTCGTATAATATAGCGGGGAGAATTCGGAGGAATAGTGTGCCTTTTAACGATTCAGTTAACGATTTAGCGTGAGTGTATTTGTTCGTCGTATTGTACGGGCCCCATGACGGTATATCACTTCTGTTTATTACTCTATTTGTTCTTGCAAGCATTTTTTCATCAGAACTTTTCACTATGTTCTTGACAAATATGCCAAAGTCAGATCCCCAGTTTTCGTAGAACAAATCAGCAATATTTATTGCAACATTATGAATCTTCACTTTCCTTTTCATATTCTTTAGCTCTTTTTCGAGCTCTCTGTAGTTCTTAGGATCAATTTCGTACATCATGTTCACCAAACCTGTTACTGTCCAGTATTTCTTGCTAAATTAAAAGCAAAGCATGCATTGAACAAATTATCCTCTTGCCCCATTGCAAGCAACCATCTAACGTTACATTCAAAAGGATAAAACCCTTTCGCCCTGAAGGAAAGCCATAAATAGCTGCCCCTCGAAGTCTCCACAGGTGCATGGCATGGGCATAAAGCTAACCCCTGAAAGGATCGAGATAACGAGGGAGCTCAGCGACCTCGACAGATTTGTGTTCGATTCAGTTGAGCTCATCGAAAAATACACCCGGTATGTGATAGTCAGCGGGTACGTGACGATCCTTCTCGGCCGCTCCCGCGGCACGGAGGACATTGACTTTGTGATTGAAAGACTGCCGCGTGAGAAATTTCTGAAACTGTGCAGGGAAGCCGAGAGAAGAGGTTTTGAATTCCTGAATCCAGAAGACTGCGAGGGCCTTTATGAGATGCTCGAGGAAAGAATGGGCATTAGAATGGCCCGCAGTGGCGAGATAATCCCCAACGCCGAGATTAAGTTCCCCAAAGACTGCTTCCACGCGGAGGCACTTGAACATAGAGTTCCCGTCGTGTTCAACGGCAAAACGCTCTACATCTCACCAATCGAACTCCAGATAGCATACAAGCTCTACCTTGGAAGTGACAAGGACATCGAAGATGCGTTCTTCCTCTACGAGCTGTTTAAAGAGAACCTGAACCGGAGGGCCCTTCATGAGTACGCAAAGAGGCTCGGCGTCGAAGTTTCCTTCTAAGCGCGACATGGAGGAAAGGCTGGCCTTCATAAGGCTCTACGTTAAATGGCTCAAGGAGAACCCCGATGAGGTCTTCAGCCAGCAGGTTAAGCTGGTAAATTCTTTCCTCAAAGCGGCGAGGGACTTTCCCCTCACGAAGGAGGAGTATCTAAGACTGAAGGGTGAGCTCAGGAAGTAAGCCCCCCAAGACTGTGATTCCACTTTTTGAATTTTCCCTTTAATAGACAGGTGTCTGTCCGGTAAATTGAGAAATTGGGGAAAGTCTTTTTACCCTCACAGTCAAATCTATGACGGGTGAGGGAATGGAGAACGCTGAAGGAAAAATTGGGATGAACATCGAATGGCGGGTTAGGATGGATAAGCTCAGGGCCGATGCGAGGGCAAACGTGGACGAGGTTTTGAAGAGGGCCTTCGGCTACCTGAAAACCTCCAAGAGCTGGGAAGAGCTGGAGGCTGAGCTCTATGAGGAGCTTTCTGGTGGATAGCAACGTTTTCATCGAGGCACTCAAAGGGAACGGTGAGGCAGAGGGCATACTTGCACGCCTCCTGCGCTCGGACTGGAGGGTCTTCATAAACGACGTTGTCTTCAGCGAGGTCATGTACCACTTCATACGCATAAGAGCCGGCCCCTACTGGAGCGCCAAGAAGAATCCTGAAAAAGTCTCCAAGGCCGTCGAAGAGTTCGAGAGGGTCGTGCTCCCCCTGCTCGCGATTCCCGATTTCCTTGAAGTGAATTACGACATCTCTACAATCGCTCTCCGCATCTCAAAGACATACGGCCTGCTTCCGAACGATGCACTCATACTCGCCACCGCCGAGTACTACGGCGTTGATACCCTCGTATCCCTTGACCGGGACTTTAAGAGCGCCTGTAAGGGAGAGGGAATTAAACTGGTGGCATCTACTAAAGAACTGTAGACAGGAGCAGTCCTAGAACATCTTGGTCTTAAGGCGGTTTAAGGGAGTAAGCCCCTAAACGTTGCCAAGCAAAAAAAGTGTAAAGAAAAAGCTCATTCAATCTTAGCTCCACAAATCGGGCAGAACTTTGCACCTTCCGGAACTATGTGTCCGTTGGGACAGCGGTTTATCTTTGCCCCGCAGTTTGGACAGAATCTCGCTCCGGGAGGTAAGGGATTCCCACAGTTGGGGCATATTTCCTTCTGCTGGGTTTGAGCAGCTGGCTGCTGTTGCTGGGCGGGGGGGACGCCAGCCCCAGCATAAGGCTGTGCTGGTTGCTGGTATGCGGGAGGCTGCATTAGCTGGGGAATCAGCATCATTCCTGCCCCAACAGCTGCTCCCTGGCTTTTTCCAAGCTCAGCTGCCACCTGTTTAGTTGTATCCATCTGCATGACGTATTGAGCGTTTCCTGTCTGCATGATCCAGAAGAGTCTCTGCCTCCATTCGTCGGTTGTGTTGACGCCTTCAATTTTCACATCAACCAGCTCAAGGCCAAGCCTACGGAAATCTTCAAGGAGCTTAACCTTAACCTGAGTGCTAACCATATCGAGGTTCTGGAAGAGGTCGACGATAGAATAGGTGGAGAGGTGCTTCATCATATTTTCGTTGAAGTAAGCCCTTACGAACTTTGTAACATCACTTGCATCGTAAAGCCCTTGCCCTCCAACAACTTCGGTTATGAAGAGAACCGGGTCACCAACTTTGAACCAGTACACTCCGTAATATTTGATCGGTGCAAGCTCTCTTGTCTGCGTCTCTCCTCCATAGCGTCCCTGAAACTGCTTCATACTGACGAAAATCACCGTCGCCTTGAAGGGGCTGTTTGATCCGCCAACAAGCTTGTAGAGGAGTGGTAGGTTCTGGGTCGTCAGCGTGTGCCTTCCGGGACCGAGGACATCGTAGATCTTGCCATCGCGCATAAACACGGCAACCTCATATTCATGGACTATCAGCTGGCTTCCCCATTTGATAACTTCATTGGGGTAGCGCCAGATTATTTCGTCCTCTCCGGGATTAACCCATTCGATTACAGTTACCATTTCATTCACCTGCCGCGAAGCTCATTCTGCTTGATATAACACTCTCAAGTTCATTAAGTTTATCTTCGAGGTTCAGAACCGCCATTCCGAGCTGTTGAGGGTTGGCCACTGCCGTGTTTATTGCTCTGGCATCCTCAATTATTGCCTGTGCGTTTTCAATCATTTTGGCATCATATTCAATCAGTTTCTTCAGTTCATCTTCTTTGAATTTAATCCGGTCAAAATAACCTCTGTAGCCGGCCTCAGCATGCCTTATCCTTCCCTCCAGCATCATGGTTTTTTTCCTGAGGTTCTCAATTGCCATAAGTTGGGGACATCCCACCATTGCACATCTCTGAAGTGCTCTTTCAAGCTCTCTCTTTGCCTGTTCAAGGAGTTCGGCAACTTTGCCCCTTATAAGCCTGTCATCTTCCCTCAAAAGCTCTTTCTTCTTATAACCATGGAATCCAGGGATCACAAGTTCAATCTTTTCAAATATTGAGGTTTCCTTCCCCATATAGACACCTCCTCAGGGTTTGAAATGTATATGTTCATAAACCCTTCTTATCTGCCCTGTGGTCTGGATTCTGTGGGCACTCTTGAAAAGTATGGGGGCCGCTCCTACTAATCCCGGTATAAATCCTCCCAAAAAGCCCCAAAGTCCTCCTGTGGCCGCAAAGACGATGCCTGCAATTATACCAGCACCCAGTACTCCTCCTCCCAGCACTCCAGCCTTTTTTCTGGCTTCACTGGTCATTGGGTATTTTGCCTCTATTACTCTTCCATCAGCTCCATCGACAAAGCCGTAGAACTCTTCGCCTCCATATTCGTAATGAACTTCCCAGACCGGATAATGCACAAGCCCTTGGTAATGCACATCAAGAACAAGCCTATCCTCACTGAACCAGTCTCCGGAGTCTCTGGCCTCCTCCCTAATAGCCGCAACGACTTTGCTGACGGCTTCTTTTTCTGCTTCATCTTTACTGATTTCAGGTTCGTAGTATTTGCCTTTTTTCACGATGTTTTCATCAAAGAAGCGTTTTCCTCTAACAGGGAATGGATAGTCTCTAAGAAGTTCCTTAAACTTTCCAACTGCAGGTACTCCTATGAGCATGACTTCCTCAGCTGTGCTTCCTTGGAGATTTCCATGGATGTAGAAGAAATGTACAGGGACGTAGTGGAGAACCTTCTCCTTAACTCTGGCATCCACGATATCAGCTGGAGCACCGTACTCCCTTGAGATAAACTTCAACAGCAAACCTGCGGCATCCTTTCCTATTGGTGGGAAAAAGAAGTGATCACCAACTTTTTCTTTACTTTCAAGTTCGAATGTTGTTCCGCAGTACGGGCATGTCGCAACGGTTATTGTCTCGGGAACAACAAATTTAGCCGAGCATGTTGGACACTGCACTTCCATCTTTCTCACCTCTCTATTCTTGTTCCTGCAAGAACTTTACTCCCGGAGTAGTATGCTATTCCAGCTCCTGCTATGAGAGGTATTATGGCAGCTCCTGAGGAGATGGCTGCAGCTCCAATCCCTCCAATCAAAATCCCCACGATGATTCCACCCATATACATGGCTCTTCTCAAAGCTGTCATAGGTTCGGTAGCAGCGACATCTTTACCATCCCATCCTGAAAATGCAACCTTAAAGATTGAATTTCCATATTTGTAATATACTGTCCATATCGGGAGAAGAACGAGCTTCACATCCTCTGGTTCACTGGGTTCGCAGCGGAAATATTCTATTTCATCAGACTTAGCTTTGTATTCTTCCCTGACGACGTCAACAGCATCTTCTTTCATGAGCATTTTTGCTTGTTTCTCATCCATCTCCGTGTTCAGTATTTCGAGCTTTATTTTCTGCCACTCCTCTTCGTCGAGCTCTTTCAGAGGTTTTAGCTTTGGAGAATTCTTTTTGTAATGTTTGATTATGTCATTTATTCCAAAATCGGTGACCTGTCTTCTTGCCGAACCCATTAGATAAAGCGTTCTGTCTATGAACTCATGGTAATGCCTCTCAACTGTGTGGCATTCTTCCCTGGTGTTTCCTTCACTGTCAGTCACAGTGTGGCATTCGGTTTCTCTTTTCATGTATTTGACTTCGCCTGTTAGGTAGACCCGGCCTCTCCAGTAAGGGACATAGTGCCCTTCAATTTCCACAACTTGAATATCGTCTTTAAGTCTTCTGAGATCCATATCTCGTTCAACCCTCTTTAGGAATGCTTGGTGGATTTTGTCCTTCTTGAGGCTGGGAGCAATGTATATATGCTCTGTATCAATGTTACCACTTATGTGGTTTGGATAGCCGCAATATGGACATATCGCTATAATTGTCTCGGGAGATACCTCCAAAGGAGCATCACATCTTTCACATTTAAAGGCCTGCATGGGGCATCACTATCTTAGATAAATGATTTTCTAAGTATTTAAGGATGTCGCATTTAAATTTCGAAAGTATGTTGAAAACAAAAGTTTAAATTTCAAACTTTGGATGTTTAATGTTACAAAATCGAAACTAAAAGTTTAAAAAACTATTTATTATATTTCATGTAGAATCCCATTAGTTGTGGGATTTCTAACTAATGATTAAAACATCAGTGGATGTGGGTTGGAATGGTGGAAAATTTAAGTGGCAGATATGTTATGTGGTCTGTTAATCCATTCAACATGCTCTATCAAATTTGGCATGAGATTAATAGCGGGGCGAAATTCGGCGTTCCCCATATCGTTGGAACTGTGAAAGTCGATGGCGGTAGAATAGTGGAGATGGAAATCGAGGCAGTTCCCCATGCAAGGGAAATTAAACTTATTTTTGCAGAAGAAAATAGGATCTATTTTCTTATACCCATCAGGGTGGAAGAAGGCATTGAGGGGGCCTATCTGCGTCTCATAAAAGCTCTGGGGGTGGTTGGATGAAACGCAAGGAAGCCACGCTCACTGTTCTAACAGATACTGAGTCTATAAGAAAAATTCTAAATGACCCAGCATCTTTTGTCACAAACTGGCCGTATGTGGTCAAGGTCAACACTAAAAAAGGTGTTGTCGCTGAGATAATGCTTCCAAGGTTTTTATTCAAATTTAGAGACGTTTACACCTTTACGCTGTCTACAGACTACAACAGCTATATCTACGAAGGGGTTGGAGAAAAAAGTAGCATGATAGTCGTTATAACTTTAAAAGAGTCCTCAAAAAATGTCCAGATTCACGTAGAAATCTCCTATTCTGGGCGAGGAGAGTTTCTACTTGGAAAACCACTCCAGATACTTGCCAACGGAATAGCGAAAAGTATAGAGGAGCTTGTTAATGCACAGACCACACAAACGCTCTCAGGGCACACTGAGAATATAATATATAACGTTGATTTCTCGGACCCTATGAGTGTTGCAAAATTTCTTTCAAAAGCTAAAATGATGCACAGTGGACTTCATATAGTTCCTCAGGGAGGACTGTTTGATGTAATTGCAGAATTGAGGAAAAGTACAAGGGAAGACGTGCTCTATGTTTCTGGCATAGTACAAGATGGTTCAAAATCGTTCAAGATGCTTCTTCATGGAAGTCAGATAGTTGCCCTTGAATATCGGGAAGGTGGAGAATTAAAAACCGTAAAAGTTGAAAACGAGGAAAAAGCCAAGGAGGTAGTGGATATCGCCTCCAATATTGAGGGGGCATATATGATTAACGTTTGGGTTCCTGTGGGGGGGATTTAACATGATCCGGAATATGAACAGCTATCCACTTTATGATGATGGAAAACACAAAGTATTTTGGCTGGGTATAGAGGAGGCTGAGGATGAGAAAGGAATCCTCACAAATCAGTATCTAATTGTGGACCAAAATGAGGCTGCATTGATAGAACCGGGAGGGTTTTTTGTTTTTAACAGAGTCCTCAGGAACGTCTCTTCAATAGTTCGGCTTACTCAGATTAAATATCTCTTCTATTCCCATCAGGATCCCGATGTCATAGCAGGGTTAAATCTCTGGTTTGAGTATGCACCTCTTGCGAAAGTTGTAATATCAAACCTCTGGGTTCGTTTTCTTCCCCATTTGGCCGTCTTAAGTGCAGGTAGGACTGTTGGAATTCCAGACGAGGGCGCAGAATTTAAACTTGGAGATTCAATGATTAAAGCTATTCCGGCCCATTATCTACACAGCCCTGGAAATTTCGCTTTTTATGATGAAAAAAGTAAAATATTGTTCAGCACGGATATAGGCGCCGCGGCTTTTCCAGAGGGGGAATGGTATCTCTTTGTTGAGGATTTTGATAAACATATCAAACTAATGGAAGGATTCCATAAAAGGTATATGGGTTCAACAGAGGCACTGAGGTCATGGGTTAAATATGTTAAAGCTTTAAATCCCGAAATGATAGCCCCCCAACATGGAGCTATATTCCGCGATGAAAATGTTGATAAGTTTCTTAACTGGCTGAGCGGCTTGGAAGTGGGTATAGACGTTTTTAAAAAGGAGTTTTATGGGGATTGAACTCTCTCCCCTTGGATCTTTTTTATTAAATTCAAGAGTTCCCATAGGTTCTCTACATAGTAATCAGCACCGTCAATCTTTCCAAATCGCAGTATTTGAACTACCTCCACTCCAGCCCTGTGGCCTGCCATGATATCAAGTGCACTATCGCCCACCACAAGAGTTTCCTCTGGTTCAAGACGCAAATACCTCAAGGCCTTTTGAATTAAGTGAGGGTTGGGTTTCACTCCATCGAGATATCCATAATCCTTGCCAAACACTACATCAAAGTACTTCCTCAAATCAAAAAGCTTCAGTACGAATTCTGTGCACTCCTGAGAGGCGTTGCTTACAGCTGCGAGCTTCAAACCGAGATCTTTTATATCCTCCAAAACATGCACGTCTGGGAATGCCTTGATTTTGCTCTGTTTGGATAGTTCTTTACGGTACTTCAAGCTTAAATTATCCACCAGCTTCCAGAACTTAACATGGTCAATTCCGTATCCCTCCACATAGCTCCTCGGTAGTTCTCCCTTCGTCATCTTTCTATAGATAGAATAATCGAGCTCTATTCCCTGCTCTAATAATGCAGGTTCCACATAGAGTCTGTACCATTCTTCCTGATTGTAGCCTTCATAATACACGAGAGTTTCATCAACATCAAAGATTATTCCATGGATAATTTTGATCACCGCCTCAGGATGGGCTGTTCATCACAACTCAGCCGGTTAATCCCTCCTCATTGGCAAAGAAATTTAAAGAAAATCAAAAGAGATCTTCCAGCTTGACATCTATCATATCCGGGATGAAGGGGAGAACGTGCCTGGTTGTTTTGGGCGAGTAGACTTCACCACGCTTAATAAGCTCCATAACGTCTTCTTTGCTTGGAGCTTTTCTGATGAAGACATAGTCAATTTCACCCTTGTCCATATCCTCCTTAGCATCCTCTTTGAGGCCGTAGTAGATAAGTTCTATCACCTTTTCTTGGTTCATCTTGTCAAGAACCTTGCTAACTTTCTTCTGTTCGTCAAGAGCTCCCGGGATAGAAAAGCTCTTCTCACCAACAAGAGCGAATGCTATCTCCCCCCGTTCAGCCTTTTCCTCTGCTTCGGGGTCTTCTATAACTTCAAGTCCTTCCTCCTTTAACCTCTCGATGACACTCTCAAGGTCACCCTTGAAAGCTGGATACCATGTGTAGACTTTAACATCATCGCTGAAGTAGTCCAAGAGAACCGAGGGGGCTTTCTTGGCTCCGAGCTTCTGGAGACCAGCCCACCTGTGGTGGCCATCAACTATGAGATACATGTCTTCTCCCGGTACCTTTGCGAGGAGCATTGGCTTCCAAAAAACACCAGAACCTGTTACGCTCTCAATAAAATCTTCAAGCTCCTTTTGAACGAGTTGCTCATGCGGTTTCATTTTGTCAAGCTCAATAAAAACATAATCAACCTTCTTTACCGGAATGTTGTATTTTGGAACCTTTTCAACTCCCATAATTATGCCTCCTAAATACTATACATACCTTTAAAATGGTGAGGAAGATAAAAATCTTTCCACGAGGTCAGGGTAGGCCTACCCTGATAACCTTTAAATTCCCTTTGAATGAATGTTCCCTGATGAGAAGGGGATTTGCAGAGCTCCCTTTACATGGCGGGCATGTACCCAGATGGCTGGCCCAGAGGATGAGAAAGCTCACGGCATTAGTTCTGAAACTTGCTGTTGATGAATACGGTACTAAAGGCCTCCTTGAACGCCTTTCAGATCCTGTATGGTTTCAAGCCCTCAACAACGTTATTGGTATGGACTGGGACTCCTCTGGTTCGACCACAGTAACTGCTGGTATGATAAAGGATGTCCTCTGGAAGGAAGAGCTTGGTATTAAGGCTGCTGGAGGCAAGGGGAAGAAAAGCAGGGCGACACCAGAGGAGTTAAAGACAATAGCAGAGCTCTACGAGCTTAATTTTGAATCCTATGTAAAAACCTCAAGGTTAGTAGCTAAGGTCGATACAGTTGCTCTTCAAACTGGCTATCAGCTCTATCACCATATGTTTTTCCTCGATGAGGAAGGTAACTGGGCAGTTGTCCAGCAGGGCATGAACGAGAGGGAGAGGCTTGCGAGGCGCTTTCACTGGTTTGATTCAGAGACATTTACCCTCGATCCCCACAAGGCCATCTCCGGTCTCAAGAGGGAGTTTGTCCTGAACACTGTCTCGAAAGAATCGAGGGGGTATCAGAAAACTCTCATTGACATTGTTCAGGAGAAACCAACAAAAATAGAGCGCGAGCTTGAGAGCCTAAAGGCTCTTGCCAGAGGCTATCGTCCGCTCGTTTATTACAAGCCGAGGGATGTTGATGAGGTTTCTCTCATTAAGAGATATGAAAGCTTTGGAAGGCTTGAACTGAACAAGAGAGCTCTTAATCTGGCCAGAGAGCTTTCAGTATCAAATTATGAAGATCTCCTACTTCTGAAAGGTTTAGGGCCAAGTACTCTGAGAGCATTATCTCTGGTTTTGGAACTTATTTATGATGTCCATCCTTCTTGGAAAGACCCAGTAACGCATCCACCGGATCCTTTCAAATACGCCTATGCTGTAGGTGGAAAAGACAGAGTGCCTTTTCCAATAGAAAAAGGAGCATACGACGAGCTGATAAACTTCCTTGAGAAGCTTGTGGAGAAGAATCCTGAGGAAAAAGCTCTGGTGAAAAACGTGACGAAAATAACAAAGAACTGGACGTTTCCAGAGGAAGAGAAGAGGGCGACTTAAAGCGTAACCCTTTTAACTATCGGGGTGATAGTATACTATCAGGGGGGTAGTTTGTACTTCGATGAGAGACCTAAGAGCAGAAGGGAGGATCTGTACGATAGGAAAAAAGAACTTGAAGAGATTTTAGCTTCAATTAAATCGCATAAGCCACTAATACTCCTTAAAGGAATCCGCAGGCTTGGGAAAACCTCTCTCCTGCGGGTCGCCCTCAACGAGGCCAGCATTCCTTACGTGATAGTCGATCTCCGGGGAGTAAACCCAAACTCAAGACGTGATCTGTACCTCCGCTTTCAGAGTGCTCTCAACGAATATTTCTCAAAAAATACTCCTCTCTTCACGAAGCTGAAGGACAAGGTAAAGCTCATAGATGGCATTAGAGTTTCTGGAATTGGCATCTCGCTCTCGTGGAAGAATCCGGAGACGTTATACTCGCTAATCTCCACCCTCGAAAGTGAAGGTTTTGTGATAGCCTTCGATGAAGTCCAAGAAATCCGCGGGCCGGCTGGAAAAGAGCTTGCCTCACTAATAGCCCATTTCTACGACTACGGGAAGATCACGTTCATTCTCACAGGGAGCGAGGTTGGGCTTCTCTACGACTTTCTCGGTATTGAAGACTCAGACGCACCCCTTTATGGGAGGGTTTTCCACGAGATAGAGCTTTCCAGATTTTCGATGGGGCAAAGCCTCGATTTTCTCAGGAAAGGGTTTGAACAGGCCGGGATGGATGTCCCCGAAGAAATCTTGGAGCTGGCGGTAGATAAGCTCGATGGAATAGTGGGCTGGCTCGTGAAGTTTGGGGTGGTTACCATTAGAGAAGGTGCTAAAAGAGAAACGGTAGAGAAAGTTCTTAAAGAGGCTTCAAAGTTAGCTCTGACAGAGCTTGAGAGGTTCCTTGAGAGGAGACTGCTTGCAAAAAAGCGCTATCTGACGGTTCTTCATGCCATAGCTTCCGGTAAGAACACTTGGAGTGAGCTGAAGAGAGAGCTTGAAAGGAAAGAAAGGCGTGAAATTGAAGACGCTACCTTAGCCAGGCTTCTCAAATCCCTGCTGAAGGCGTCATTCATCGAGAAGGTCGTTGATGGGAGGAACGTAACCTACCGGATAGCCGACCCGGTACTGGAGTTTGGGCTGAGAAAGTGAGGACACAGTTTAGCAGGGTAAGCGGCGGTGATTCTGTTAAGGTAGTTTAAAATCACAATAACCTTTGATGAAACTTTGTAAAGGCAAAGTGTTTGGAGTGAGACATTAACTTCCCGGACTTTTAGAAAAAACAGGATTGTAGGGCGTAAGGGAGATAATGGAGAGGGATTCCCTTGTCTTTCGTTATGGTGGGCCCGCGGGGATTCGAACCCCGGACCTTCGCCGTGTGAGGGTTCCCTAAATGATTGTTGGAGCTACTATAAAGAGCAATTTTCAGAATGGCTCTCTTCAAGAGTGGCTGAGCGCACAAGGAAAGACTATATCAATGCATTAATTAGGTTTTTCGGCAGGTATAGGGTAGAGGACATTAAGCATTTGAAAGATGCACTCCAAAAGGAGAACTACAACGAGAAAATAGTTAAAGGTTTGAGGAACTTCGTGAACTTCCTGGTCGAAGAAGAGGTAATCAATGAAGGAGTTGCAATACTCTTTAAGAGGTCCTTGAAGTTCAAGAGAGGAACACCAAGACAAATTTTCATCACTGATGAAGAGATAAGAGAAGCATATTCTGAGCTAACAGAGCACTATGGAAAAGAAGCGGAGGTTCTTTTTAAGTTGCTCGTTTTTACAGGCTTAAGACTCAAGCACATCGTTGAAATGCTCAACGACTACGATCCTCAAAATCTCATTGTCGTGAATGAAAAAGTTGCCCGTTACCCAATGACTGCATACAGTAGAGGAACAAAAAAGGCTTTTTGGGCTTATATGCCCTTGGAGTTTGCTCAAAGCCTTAGGAGAATGAATATAACTTACTTCCAAGCTCAACCAAGGACAACTCACGAAAGAGTTTCCGCTTCAACAATCAGGAAGTGGTTCTCAAACTTCATGGCTCAAAACAAAGTTCCGATGGAGGTCATTGACTTCATTCAAGGCCGTGCTCC
>CAZAPD010000025.1:0-45870 GCA_964487115.1 uncultured Thermococci archaeon
TGGTTAACGGTAGAAAAGAACAAATCAGAGCTCCAGCTCTTCCCTGTACTTCCTCAGTTCCTTCTCCATTATCCTCCTCGCCTGCTCCTCGACCATCGGCTTGACGAGCTCTATGACACGCTTCTTGAGTTCATCGAGGCCTTCACCGGTGAGGGCTGAGATTCGGAGAGGTTCAAGACCTTTGGCTTTTATGAACTCCTCGACTGTTCTGATCTTCTCCTCGTCCGCTATGTCCACTTTGTTGAGGATTACGATAAAGGGAAACTCACCGAACTCGCTGTAAATCTCCCCGAACAGATGCATCTGCTCCTCTATTGGATAGCCACAGTACTCGCTGGGATCAAAGATGTAAATGATAACTTTCCCCAGATGTTTCAAGGCTAAAATTGCCTGTCTTTCAATTTCATTCCTCTCGCTCAGCGGCCTGTCAAGCAGACCGGGGGTGTCTATGACTTGATACCTGAGGTAATGCTCTTCAAACTGGCCGACGTTTATCCCTCTGGTCGTGAAGGGATAGCTGGCAACTTCAGGCTTAGCATTGGTCAAAGCTCTAAGTAGGGTAGATTTACCGACATTTGGATGGCCTGATATAACAATCGTAGGAAGATCCAGCTCAATAACTGGGAGTTCCTTGAGAACATTTCTTGCCTGATTGAGATATTCAAGGTTGTCGGCAATATCCTTGATGACGCTTGCAACCCTGCCATAGAACTGTCTTCTGAGCCCGGCAATTTCATCGGGATCTTTAGAATATCGTATCTTCTCTGCATATCTCTGTTCAAGGGTACGTATTGTCTTTATCGCCCAGTTTACAGAAGCTAAAGCCCTGTGGAACTGGTTTCTGTCAACAAGGGCATCAACCAACTCCCTGTAAAACTCCGGAAGGGTTGAGACTCCAGGCGTTCTGTCCAAGATTTTTTTCAGGTTGTCTCTTAGTATATTTGAAACAGTTCTGACCCTGAGCTCCTCCCTCTGGCGTGCCTTGCTCACCCTGTTACCCCGAGGTGTGAAGGCAGAAGCCGCTTTCTCAGCTCTTCTAAATGCTTTGTCAATGAGCTCATCAGCGGTAAGAACTGTAGGCATCTTTTCAAAGGGATTTTTCATCTCTCTCACCTCTCAATTTTCTCGCCTTAGCCTCCTTTGCACAGTGGTTTTTAAAGTCTTCTCTCCTTAAAGTTCGATAACCTTACCCACGTGGAGAGGTTCAACACGCTCTCCCAGTCTGCACCTCAGGTAAGAAAAGCTTTCAATGCCCGTGCAGTGGCCGGCATAGAGCTTTTCCGCCTTAAGATTCCGAACCACCTCCCCAAGAATATTCTCCTTGGCATTTGCCAGATGAAAACCACCTATGAGAGCTTTTATGGGCTTGTTAAAGAGTTTCCCGGCATACCGTGCTATGTTAAGTATCCCACTGTGACCACATCCTGTTATTACGATGATGCCATCTCCTGCATCGACTATAAGAGCCATGTCATCTTTAACAGGATCTCTGAGAAGCCTTCCATTCTCAACTAAATAACCTACTGCCCGGTCCCATGTTATTCTTTCAATTTCCCCACTGCTCCATATTCTCTCCGCAAACTGAAAAGGATCTTTTGAGAGTATAAATTCGGCTCCAGCCTCTTCAAGCTCTCCCCTGCTGAATGGAAGACTTATGTCCCTGAGGTAAGGCTTTAAAGCCACTCTTCTTGAGAATATATTCGGATGTGCGATTACGTTGAGCCGCTGGCTTCTCGCTTCTAACAGAGCCTTTAATCCACCCGTGTGGTCGTAATGGCCATGGGTCAGAAAAAGATAGTCTATATCCTCCGGATTTATTCCAAGCTCCTTCATGTTTTTCAGGAGAACATCCCCATCAACACCAGTATCAATGAGTACCCTCGCTTTATGTTCGAGGAGGGCTGAAAATCCATGGGCTCCATAGAAGCCTTTCCTAAATCCACTGTGGTTCTCAACAACAATTGTAACCTTCATGAACATCCCTCGAAAAGTTTATGTTCAAAGAGGGTTAAAACTTTTCAGTGATTGACATGGATTATGTGCAGGCAGTTATCATTGGCATCCTTCAGGGAATTGTGCAGTGGCTTCCCATAAACAGCTCTGGTCATGTCATGAATACTGTAATAACGATGCTGGGCATGTCTCCTGCGGAGGCATATTCTTATCTAATCCTGTTTCATATGGGAGCCCTACTGGCTCTGTTTTATAGGTTCAGATATGACTTAGGAAAAATTCTAATGAATCTCATGACGTTTAGATGGGGTGAAGAAGAGAGCTTCCTGTTCTATTCCACACTCTTTACTTTTGTTGTAGGGCTTCCTCTTTATAAAGGCATTAAAGGTTATATAAATCCAGAAATAATAAACGGTCTCATCGGGATTATACTCGTCTTCACTGGATTGATGATGAGAGCCCCTCTTGAAAACGTGGGAAAGAGCATAAGACAAAGTAAAGAAGAGGTTACTGTGGCAGACGCTCTTATAGCAGGACTTGCGCAGGGAATTTCAATTATTCCCGGAATTTCCCGCTCAGGAATGACTGTAGGAGCTCTTCTTTTTCTTGGAGTCGACCAGAAAAAAGCGGTTAGAATGAGTTTCCTGATGGGGATATTTGCCATAACAGGGCTCCTTTTCCTACACAGAGAAAGTGTAGCTCTTCCTTTAACAGTATCTTTAACAGCTGTACTTTCGGCATTTATCATCAGTCTGCTCATGCTTGAAGTCCTAACCAAACTGGCGGAAAAGCTCGATTTTTCAAAGTTCTGCATTGTCTTCGGGTTTATAGCTGTTATAATGGCTGTATTGGGGGTGTTGCTGTGATTGGTGTTGTGCTTGCTGCAGGAAAGGGTGAAAGGTTAAGGCCTCTGACAGACGACAGGCCAAAAGTCGTTCTGAAGGTTGCAAACAGGCCAATAATAGAATACGTTCTGGAGAATCTGTCACCATTTGTGGACGAATTTCTCATCGTTGTGCGCTATGAAAAGGAGAAGCTTGTGCAAACTCTCGGGGATGAATTCAATGGAAAGCCAATAATATATGTGGAGCAACTTGAAGGAGAAGGAACTGCAAGGGCAATCTATTCTGCAAAGAATTACATAGAGGACGAGGCATTCCTCGTTGCCAATGGAGATATATACTTTGAGCTTGACGGTGTCAAGGCGCTGATTCATGAATTTAAAAAACAAAAGGCTGATGCAGCACTTCTAATTAAGGAATTTGATGATCTAAGCCATTTTGGCATGGTTAATATCAAGGAAAATCTTGTGAGAGAGATAAAAGAAAAACCCGGCAAAATTGGAGGATATGCCAATTTGGGGGTCTATGCATTTACACCTGAGATATTTAGATTCATTGAGCGAACAGGAGTAAGTGCGCGTGGGGAGTACGAAATAACCGATACGCTAAGCCTGATGTTGAAAGAGGGCAAAAAAATAACATACGCAGTATATGATGGCTACTGGAATGATATTGGAAGACCATGGAACCTGCTCGAACTCAACGAGTATCTCCTGAAAAAATATCTCCAGCACAACATCAGAGGCGTTGTTGAGGAAGGAGCAACATTAATCCCACCTGTTGAGATAGGGGAAGGAACTGTTGTTAGAAGTGGGGCATATATCATAGGGCCTGTAAAAATAGGTAGAAATTCCAGGATAGGGCCCAACTGCTTTATTCGTCCATATACCAGCATAGGAGATAGGTGCCATATAGGAAACGCCGTAGAGGTTAAGAACTCAATCATAATGGATTATTCCAACGCTCCTCATCTCAACTATGTTGGGGACTCCGTGATAGGAGAAAACACAAACCTTGGTGCTGGAACAATAACAGCCAACTTGAGGCATGACCGAGGCAACATAAAAGTGGAGATAAAAGGAAAGCTTGAAGATAGTGGAAGGCATAAACTCGGAGCAATAATCGGCCATAACGTTAAGACAGGCATAAACGTGACAATTTACCCCGGCAGAAAGATAGGGAGCAATACATTTGTTGGGCCGGGGGTTATAGTCGACAAAAATATTCCTCCGAATACTCTGGTTTCTGTAAAACAGGAAAAAGTCATTAGAGAGAGGTGAGAGGATGAGCTTCATACCTTATTTGAATTTTTTCTCCCGCTGGGTACTCTTTTTTGCAGTAAGCTATAAAGCTGCTACAACAAAGGAGAAAAGCTGGGTTCTTCTGAGCTTTGCAACCTTTGTAGATGCCCTCAATATCGAGAGTTACATATTAATACCTCTTGGACTTACAATAAAACCAGAGGCATATGATGTAGCAAGTAAGATACCAAACTTTTTCATTGCTGCGCTCCTTGGATGGGGAGCACTTAAACTTAAAAAACGTGTAACAACCTTCAAAGATACTCTATACATTGGCCTATTCTTAGTAACGGCTTATGTCTGGATATTTCTGCTGGCAACTCAGTTTTTTGATAAATTTCCACATAGCTTTTTCTTAAAATCCCTCTACCCCTCTCTCGCTCTCGGAGGCTCAATGATTTTCTTAGGTTATGTCCTGAGAGATTACGTAATTTCAAAGAGAAGCCTTGAAGAACTTCTCCCATGGGGCCTCATAGTCATCGGAGCACTGAATCTTACCTTCCCAATAACCCGACCTATCCCATGGTTTGCCCATTTTGGATTCCTGATAGCTGCAGTGTCCAGACTTATGGCAGCTGTTGGTGCTGTAGTTTTTGTATTCTATCCAATTAAAGCGCCCTCAAAAACCCCCAAACTCGTTTTGGAGAGTAAGGCGTTAATTTTCACAAAGGAAGAAACTCTCAGGAGACATTTCCCAAATCTATTTAAAGAAGCTAATGTTATACTTATAACTCGGAAAGATCCAGAATGGATTAAACAAAATATGAACCAGCATAACATTGCTTTTTGGATAACAAGAAGTAGTGAAGGAGAGATTAATGGCACTTCAATATATGCAATATCACCAACAAAACTTGAAATTTTAATAGATCTCGTAACCAAAGAGCTCATACAGGGGTATAACATAGTATATATGGATGCCTTTGAATACATTGCAGTTGAAAACTCTTTTGAAAGTGCATTAAAATTCCTCCTATCTCTGAGAGATAGGATACTTTCAAAGAGAGCCGCATTAGTTGTAGTATTAAATCTAAAAGCCCTTAATGAAAGAGAAAAAGCCATTTTACTCAGAGAGTTTGAACTTGTGGAGTAATAACAGAACAATAGAAACATAAATAGAATTAAATCAAAATTCAAGCTTTTCTAAGAATTTCTTTGTATATTTCACATCCCTTGCAAGCTCTACCTTTTGGAGGAGTTGTCTCTCAATAGCTCTAAGAGCGTCATGAACTGCTTGAATCGCTCCCCATGTTTCCCCTGTTGCTATTAGAATGCCCTTGTCGGTTACAATTCTCATCCTTGCCTGATACAGATGAACTCCACGGAATTTCTCATTAAATCTTCTTATGTAGAGATATATTATACCTTCATTACCGAGAATCTCCTCATAACCATCAACGAACTTTCTGATATCACTGATTATTCTCTCTCTCGTGAAATCACTCAATACCGCAGCGTCACCTCCAAGTTGAAGATAGAACTTCGCTTCTTTTTCTACCATCCTTGAAATTGGAAGCAAAAGATCTTTTACCGTTAAGATACCTCTAACCTTGTTTTCATCGCTTACAACCACGAGTCCATCGATGTTGTTGTCGAGCATAAGTTCAATTGCTTCTTTAACCGCTGCATTTGGATATATCGTTATAACACCCCTTATCATGACTTCTCTAAGTTGAGTTGAAAACGGTGGGATTTTTTCACCAACCAGTTCACCAGTTTGAGCTTTAAATCTTGGCTTTATAAAGCGGATTATAAGATCGTGCAGTGTAACCAAACCTTCGAGCTTACCTTCATCATTTACTATGGGAATTCTTGAAATTGCGTGATCCCTCATTGTGGCGAGAGCTTTTGCCACGGTGTCATCTGGCTTTAGGGTTATAACCTCTGCTGTCATGAATTCCTCCACTTTTCTTCTTCCAAACTGTCCTTTTGCAACACGTTCTAAGAGGACAATATCACTAATTACACCATAAATTTCTTTCTTGTTTTCACCAACAGGAAGTGAACGGAGATCAGTTTCAAGCATGAGCTTTGCAGCTCTACTTAAATCCTCTTTTGGCCTGATTACAGGTGCAGGCTTATAAACATCTTTGACTTTAGCTTTTGTGGGATCCCATTTTAAATGGGATCGTATAATTAAATCCTGAGTTACTACACCCTTATACATTTTCCTGTCAAACACCAAAATCAAATCCGGATCTTCAGTTTCAAAAATTCCAATAGCTTCAGAAAGCGGGGCATTGATATCAATCCGAGAAAACCTGTCTGTCATGACTTCTTCTACCAGAATTCCTACCATTGCTGTCACCTCCATTCAATATATTCTATGTCTTCCATCCCATTTAAACCTTGCTAAGAAGTTCATACTATTAGGAAAAAGTTAGAACAGCCTCAATCTTTCAGATTAAAAAATAATTAAAAAACAAAGCAATACTACCGGCCTGCTATTTTTAGCATCATCTTCCACATTCTCACAGTATATTCCATAGTGGGGGGATAACTTTGCACAATCTCAGTTATCTCAGCTTCACTTCCAAATACCGGAAATTCCGCCATTATCTCTCTGATGGATTCTCTATCTGGTGATTCCCATAGAGTATATGCCCCAAAATTGAAGTTGTAACTGGCCATGAACTTTACATCTGGGGGTAGTTTAACTTCAGTAAAAAATTTAAATGCTTCTTTCATAGCATCCAGCTGTTTGCTTTCTGGCCATTTATGGGTTATAAGATACATTGGCATGCTAACACCTCCATATTTTTCCATAACAGTTTCTCACCTTTATCGGATGGAGCACGGAGAAGGGGGAGAGTCCATGAGATCTTGTTGCTCCATCTTATCAAATTTTCTTCCCCTTCTGGAGAATTATAGAAAGTTTATTTTAATGTTATATAAAGATTTTCCTGCAGTACTTTTGTATATACAAAGATTATCTGGACTTATATCCACTAAAAGTTTGGGATATTCTGCACGAACATTGCAAGGGTTTTTGTTCGATAAAGCAGGTTAGACTAAAAATTTATAAACATCATTGGAAGTTCTCGTCATGTAAAGCCATGTTATGTTAGGATGCTCCGTCTGGAGAGAACTGTGGAAAATGCCGGGGTAGCCTAGCTCGGGAAGGCGGTGGACTCGAGATCCACTGGGCGTTTGCCCGCCAGGGTTCAAATCCCTGCCCCGGCGCCATCCTGCCGGGCCCTTGGAGGATTCCCCCTGTGTTTTTATTAAGACTTGCTCAGGTGGTTATTTTGGCACCATCCTTTTCAACTATGATCGTGTGTTCAAACTGACTAACCAATCCTCCTCTAATTTCTTTTAAGATATTGTAGCTGTATATAATCCCTGCTCTATCAAGCTGTAGTAATGCCAGTTTTAACTGGGCATCGGGCATTAAAGTTTGAAGCCATCTATAAGCAAAGGGTAATGTTGCATAATTTACCCGTATATGATTTAGAAGCTTTCTTGCCTGGGGCATTCTAACTGGTTTGTTTTTAACAAACATATAAATCAAAGCCGGCGGAACCTCTATAACCTGCCCTGCTCCTGTCGTTGCAAAGGGTTCTATTGCTATCACATCACCTTCCTTAAGAGTATATGTATCGGATGCTCTATAGACGTTTGGGACTGAAATCCCCGCATGAAGCTTATAACGTTCTATTTTATGCCCGCTTAGATTAACAATTGGGTTAAACCCCCTTCCTCGGATGGTATCCTCTATGACTCTGCTTATTTCTCTTATCTGAACTCCGGCTTTGATAGTAGCTATGGCGTTTTCAAGGGCTTCTTTAGATGCTTCCATGAGGTCATCTTCATCCATACCCACCCTGACTGTTAGCGCTGTATCGGCTATGTAACCCTCCACATGCACGCCAAGATCAATTTTTAGGTAATCCCCTTCCCTAAGTGCTGTTTTATCTCCTTTGTATGGGGTATAATGAGCTGCAATTTCATTTATTGAGAGATTACACGGAAAAGCAGGTTTCCCACCAAGTTCAACTATACGATTCTCTACAAACTCTGCAATCTCATACAACAATGTTCCGGGTTTAATGAGTTTCATAACCTCGGATTTAACTGTTCTTGCGATTTCCCCTGCTTGAAGAAGTAGCTTTATCTCGTCAGACATTATTACCACCAAAAAAGTAACACTCGCTTCCTTTATAGTATTTCCGCTGTCCGCTGTTGGAGTATGTGGGACATTATCACAACTATTCGGGCATATTTCATTTTAAGCTCATTATTTCATTTTAAGCTCATTACTTCCCAAGTACTCTCAATATGTTTCATTACTCGAAAACCTTTTATTTCCTAAGTAGGTTTTACCTCTGTGGTGGAGAGATGCTAAAGCTCAGAAAATACATTAATACTACCGACGACCTTTTTGTCGTAAAAAACCTCATAGGAGCAATCCTACAGGGCATTGGTCTTGCTTATCTTGTACCCGGTCTTCTTGTTTGGATTTATCGGAGTGAAATGAGCTATATCCCATACTTCGCAATCCCCGGATTCATTAGCATACTTCTTGGAGCTTGGATGGGCAGGCATATAGGAAAAATCGAAGATGTTAATTTAAGGCAGGCAATGGTTTCTGCGGCATTTGTATGGCTCTTTGCGTCCCTAATAAGCGTTATTCCTTTCATGTTTATAGCCAAGATGAGCTTTATTGATTCATATTTTGAAAGTATGTCTGCATGGACAGGAACAGGTTTAACGATGATGAGCCATCTGGAGAGCTACCCCCATGTTATCCTTTTCTGGCGTGCTTGGATGCAGTGGCTTGGGGGTATAGGAATTGTCTTAGTAGCATTGACTGTTTTAATTCGTCCGGGAGTTGCTGCAGCTCGTTTGTACAAAGCAGAAGCAAGAAGTGAAAGAATAATGCCAAATTTGGTGAATACAGCAAAAGTGATTTTCGAAATATATTTCTTCTTGACCCTCGTTGGCGTATACCTTTACTACATTAATGGGATGTCCCTCTTTGATGCAGTGATACACTCAATGACGGGTTTGGGAACCGGTGGTATGAGCTCCCATGATCTTAGTATAGGATACTTCAATAGCTTAAGCATAGAAGCAGTTACAATTTTTCTAATGATTATGGGTGCCACAAACTTTACAGTCCATTACCGTATGTTTAGAGAACGTTCTCTTTCAAGGTTTTTCAAAGATATTCAGGTCAGATACATGTTCTTTTTTCTCATCCCTGCAATAATTCTAATTGCATATAGTCTTATACAGACAAATATGAGTGTTGGAAGAGCTTTTAGAGAGGCTATTTTCCATGCGGTCTCAGCAGTTACATGCACAGGTTTTGGTATTGACAATTTAAATAAATATCCAGAGCTGGCTAAATTCATGATTGGCTTTTTAATGGTTGTTGGAGGTGGGGCCGGAAGCACAGCTGGGGGCATAAAACTCATTCGAGTGACTCTTATGTACGAAAGCTTAAAATGGACAATTGAACAAGCAATTCTGCCTAAAGGAGCTATAATAAAAAGAAAGGTGGGAGATTACATATTTTCGGACGAAGAAATCCAAGAGGTGCTCAGTTTCACAATGACATATTTTGCATTTCTTTTGATAGGTACAATTTGGTTAATGCTTAGACTCAGGGTGTCCTTAGTGAATGCATTTTTTGAGGTAGCCTCAGCTCAGGGGAATGTGGGTTTGAGTGTTGGAATAACATCGCCTTCTTTGCCCATTGACGTTAAAATACTTCTCATACTCCACATGTGGATAGGACGGCTTGAGATATTCTCTACACTTGTATTTATAGTGAGTGCATTCCTATTGGTGCCGCGGCTGGTGGAGAGAAAATGAAATTAATAAGAATAGAGAATCTAAGCTTTAAATATCGTAGAGCCAAAGAATATGCAGTAAAAGACATAAATATGGAGGTAAAAAAGGGGGAGTTCATAGGAATTCTGGGGGCAAGTGGTAGCGGTAAATCTACATTATGCCTGACGTTAAATGGAATCATCCCAAATTCTATACAGGGGGAGTTTATAGGCAATGTATATGTGAAAAAATACAACACAAGAGAAACTCCACCATCAAAACTATCCACAATGATCGGGCTTGTTTTCCAAAATCCGGATTCTCAACTCTTTAATATGACAGTGGAGGAGGAAATAGCATTTGGACTTGAGAATCTTGGACTCGAAAGGGATGAAATAAAACGAAGAATAAACTGGGCTCTCAAGATCACAGGTCTGCAGGGATTAGAGAATGAATTTCCTCCAAACCTAAGCGGAGGACAAAAACAGCGTCTTGCTATAGCAAGCGTCTTGGCAATGAAACCAGAAATTATCGTGCTTGATGAACCTACTGCTCAGCTCGATCCTATGGGAAAGGAACAGGTTCTCAGCTTAATTACTTTATTGAATAAGGAGCAGGGCATCACCATAATCTTAGTTGAACATAATGCAGAGTACATGTTGAGCTTTGCAGATAGAGTTATTGTTATGGATCAGGGGAAAATAGTATTAGAAGGTAAGCCACGGGATATTTTTGAGGAAGCTGAGATGCTCAGTAGGCTTGGGATTAGATTGCCCGCCAGCATAAAAATAGGAACAGAGCTCAAGAAAAGAGGGATCTTAAAAAAAGTCGCCCTGACAGAAAAAGAACTTATCAAAACTTTGAAAAATCAGTTTTAGGCTTTGGTTCACCAGTAAGTGAAGACTTTAAGTCTACTAATTTTAGAAATAGCTCAAATTTGAGTATCGGGTTCTGCACTTCATCGAGTATCTTAAATGCCGAATCAAGGAGAGCCAGTGCTTTCTCTTTGTCTCTCGATGCTTCCACGGAAGCCATGTAGTAAAAAGCTGTTGCTTTATGAAATGGACTTTCTATATGTTGTAATGTGAGATCAGCCTTTTCAAACTCTCCTGAACTGTAAAACATAACTGCAAGTTGGGACAAGATAACATCCAATTTCTTCCGGTTTCTAACAAGTTTTATGGCATACGCCGCTTTCTTTAAGAGACCCCTATCAATGAGAGCTTTGACGATTTCAACCAAGAGATCATCATCTCCAATATCCGAAGCAATGTTTAACGCAGTTTTTAAGGCTAAATCACTCTTAAGATTCTCATTGAGCATATAAAATGCCACAGATATATCAGCGAAGGCGAGGGATTTCAATCTCAGATTTCCAATTTCATTCGCTATGGGTATTATGTCTTCGATATACTTTACAAAAACTTTTCTAAGCTCCTCCCGCAATACTCCATCCTCTATACTCTCTCGGATCGCTGAGAGGATGCCATCAATGATAATCCTGATCCCAAGAAAAATATTAGGAGCCAGTTTAATTTTTTTAAGTTCTTTTAAAGCCTCCTTGAATTCCCAATAATTAACCAGATTCTCAATAGCCTCTAATCTATCACTGTCTCTTTCAGGTTCCTCTGTTGGTTTAAAAATGTTATCCAGTGCGCTCATATTTTCTACCTCTCACTTATGAGTTCAAGATAGGATTTCCTCTCAAATTGCCGCACTCCTAAGGCCAGCAGAATATTTTTTAATTTTTCAACCTCTTTTTTTATTTCAGCTTCTTCAGTTGCCAGCTCCTCAACTTCAACGAACTTTCCAAGCCCTTTAACTTCATCCAATGTTATTGTTATTCCCTTTTCCACATAATATTTTTCCCTGATTTTTTCGATGGTTATTACCTTTTCAAATCCCAAGGAATTGAGGATGTCAAGATACAATTTGACATCACTTATTGGGACTTCTATCTCCCTTCGAGTTTTTGACATATTATCGAGTTTTGGTCCTTTATATGTTAAAAATGCTTCAAGATGTCCATTAAATCTCTTAATCCTTATTCTTAACGCCTCATCCGTCTCTGCAAAATTTCTACAAGGATGTTGAAAATATATATCCTCCTGCTCTTCTTTCCTCATGAATTCAAATTTTTCACGAACCCTCCTGAAAATCCTGTCGTTTGCATAACCCTTGAGTTCAATTTCAATCATTTCAACTCCTCCTCCAGTTTCTTTCTGCACATCCTGCAATAATCCTTTTCCTTATAATCGGTATCCGAAATAGAGTTTGAGAAATGCATTACACATTTGGGATTTGGGCAGTGAGCCAGTCCAAAGACATGTCCAAGCTCGTGCATAGCTTCTTTTATAGACCTCTCCCCCAAAAGCCATTCATTGGGGAAGTCACCATAGAATTCGGGGTTTAATCTGTACAGTGATATTATAGCAACTCTGGAATAAGGATCAGCAAGCCCAAAAATAAAATTTAGATTATCCTCATATAGGTCCACATTGGCAATACCAAGAACAGCTTCAGCATTAAACCTCTCCCGTATATCCTGCAGGACAGGAATAAAAACCCTACCTAAGAACTGCCTCCGAACTTCATTATATCCTTTAACAAAATGTTCAATATCTATTCTCAACCCGGGCAGAACTCTAACTGAAAATCCAAATATTGAATAGAACTCCATAATATAGGATGAAACAGCATTCATAATACTCTTCTTTATATAATTCGTCCCGATTGGAATTATCAAGATTTCCCTCATGGTCATCAGTTAAAATTTATGAAAAAGATAAAAATAAACCTTCCCCTTATGGAGTTAAATCCATGGGTTTAATCTCTTCAAGCAGATGTTTTGCGAATTTTATTGTACTATCGATGTCCCTGATATCCACGAGTTCAACTTGACTATGCATATATCTAATCGGTACTGAAAGAACAGCAGTAGCCATGCCTTCCCTGTTTATCTGCATTATATTAGCATCAGTGCCTGTTGGTCTGGGACTGGCTTCAACCTGAAGAGGAATGCCATACTTTTCAGCAATCTCATCGGCAAATTTTCTTAGTTTTGGGTTGATATTAGGCCCAACATCCATAACTGGTCCCTTTCCAAGCTCCGGAACTATCTTCCCTTTATCTCCAGTCTGTTTGGCAAATGTAACATCCATGGCTATACCTATTTCAGCGTCTATTGCATAAGAGGCAACTCTGGCTCCTCTAAGCCCCACTTCCTCCTGCACGCTTCCTACAAAATACAAATCAGCGGTGTTGTTTTCAATGGCTCTTGCGGTTTCAATCAGGACATAGAGACATACCCTGTCATCAAGATAAGGAGTTGCAATCCTGTTCTCAGTAAGCTTTGTAAAAGCAGGAGCAAATTCTCCAATGGTTCCAACTTTGAATCCCATTTCCTGAGCTTCTTCTTCATTATCAGCGCCAACATCAACAACAATTGTATCCCAATCGGCAGGCTTTTTTCTGTCTTCCGGCTTTTGGAGATGTGGAGGTATATGGCCTACAACACCGTAGTGCTCACCTGTCTCGGTAAAGAATCTTATCCGCTGAGCTACAAGTGTTCTGGGATCAACACCCCCAATTGGAACAATATGGAGATATCCATTTTTATCCACATGATTGACCATGACTCCAATTTTATCCATATGGGCGGCAATCATAACTTTTGGCCCTTCACCTTTTTTATGTGCTATAACATTGCCCAGTTTATCTATCCTGATATCATCAACATAATCTTTCAGAGCTTCTATTACAGTGTCCCTTATTCCCAAAAATTCATATCCGCTAACACCTGGAGCCTCTATAATCGCCCTTAAGAGTCCAAGATCTACCATTGTAACCACCTCATTTAGATTTTCGTCTTAATGCTCTGCTTCTTGTCATTTAAAGGTTTTTGGTTCAGTTATAAAATAAAATTAAAATTACAAGATAACCTGAAGGAAAGCCTCCTCCTCAGGTTCTAATTCCTCAATCTCCCACAGAACAATGTTTCCCTCTATCTGAGCATTACCCTTAGTTGCCCTCACATCGACCGCATTAATCTGTTTTTCATATCTAAAGTTCTTTATTCCCCTCAATTTTGGAGCTTTTATCTTAACAAAGTAGTACTTATCCAATTGTTCTTCAAGTTTAATTGGCATGAAAAATGCCACATAAGAAGCTGCCCCAAAAATTAATGCCGCTATGAGTACGATTAATGCCATGTAAGTTGCTGAGGATTTTTTAGATGGCGTAGTTGCTACTGTTGATGTCAGGACCTGGGAAACAGTTGTATTTGTATTTGCTATCGGCCGTGAGGTGGTTGTTAAACGTTCAGAAGGTTTTTCCACCGTTATAGTTTCTTTTACAGGAAGATATTTTGGATTTTTAATATTTAGCAATATAGTACCAAATCCAGTTTCTTTCAGAGATATCTGTGCCCAGCCACTTGCATTAGTGCATGCATAAACAGTCCCCGAAGGACCCGTTGCTGTGACAGTAGCATTGTCAATTCCCTTTCCGGTTGGATCTATAACATGTATAAGCAAAGTCATGTTTTTCTGTATTGTATGCACAAAGGGCTTTTTTACCGCGACAAGGGTTTCAACGACTTTTCCATTTAAATTAAGCTTTATCCTGTAGGTACCCGGCTTATCAACTGCATAACTGACCCTGCCATTTTCATCGGTGATGAATTGAATACCATTTATCTGAACAGCTATGCCTGGCACACTATTTCCATTTTCATCTTTAACATTCACTGTGATGACACCATTTTGAAATTCAACCTTATAATTCAGAACTCTCCGATAAACTTCAAAACTTTTGTTTATTACCTTGACATCCCCATAAAAGTTAGTTTTCAGCACAATTGTATAGTTGCCAGGTTCAGGTTTCTGCAGAAAAATTGCATGACTCCATATTCCCTCACTTTCCACGTATATTGTGGAAGAGTATGATTGTATAAGCTTTTTACCATAGAAGAGGTGGACTTCCACAGTTCCTATTATAGGGGTGTTTGATAGGGATTTAACTATAATATTCGCCGTTACATTTCTACCATAATAATACTTATTGCTAACATTGATGCTTGTAGTATAGTCGATTTTGGCAGACACCTTGACTTTAAAGATGTCCTGAGCAAAATTTGAACCTGAAACGGCAACAACTTTCAAGGAGTACATACCTGCTGGAGGTGAAAGCACCTTTATTATGAGGGTCTGAAGTATGCTCTGGTTTGCAGCAATGCTCTTTATAATCCGAGTTTGATACTTAAAACCATCTGCTGGCCCCGTCACATAAAGAGTGATGTTACTAATACTTTCATTACCCAAGTTTGCTATCCTAACCGGGATTATTATCGTGTCTCCAGGCTTAGCTTCGAAATTATCATGTAAAACATGAACAGTAATCAACGGATAAGCAGAAACATACGTGACTACATTTGTAACGCTAAGCAGGGAAGCTAACATCAGAAATATCAAAATAATTTCTCTAAATCTCACCTTTTATCACCTCACTCAAAGATTTCTGCTTACCTATAACTTCATCAAATCTTTTCCCCATATACTTAGCTGTTTGTAAGCTGAGTTTATAGTTTTTACCGCTCTTTGTCAATTTTTCAGGATAAAAGAAATACCATCCATGATTAATAAATTTCACTGCTATGACAGCCCTACCACCAAAACGAGAGGAGAATCCAACCAGTTTCTTCATGTCTTCGTCACTAAAATAAACAAAATTATTTTTTGTACTTTTAACTTCGATGCATAAAAAGAGCTTGCTATTACCAGCCACAATATCAACTTTTTTACTTCCTGCAGAACGCACCACTGCAAATCCGTTCTTTTCAAGCATCTTTATTAACTCCCTTTCAGCGCTCGCTCCCCTGTGGTATTTCATGACACCTCCCCATAATTTTATCCATGAAAAATTTATAAAGGCTCTGGATAAGCTTGAGTTGGTGATGCTCATGACGATTTATGAGTTAAATGGAAAAAAACCTGTAATCCACGAAACTGCGTTTGTGGATGAGAATGCTTATATCATAGGGGATGTTGTCCTTGAGGAAAAAACAAGTGTCTGGCCTTCAGCAGTTCTCAGAGGGGATATAGAGCAGATTTATGTTGGCTGCTGCTCAAACATACAGGATAACGTTAGCATACATACTTCTCATGGCCAACCCACAGTAATAGGTAAATATGTTACTGTTGGACACAACGCTGTTGTTCATGGGGCAAGGATAGGAGACTACACCATCATAGGGATGGGGGCAATAATCTTAGACGGAGCACGGATAGGTAAGCACGTAATAGTTGGAGCCGGAGCTTTAGTACCGCCAGGGAAAGAAATACCCGATTACAGTCTTGTGGTTGGAATTCCAGGAAAAATCATCAGACAACTCAATGAAAAAGAAATTGAAATGACAAAGGAAAACGCCGAGATTTACATGGAACTGGCTAAAATACACCTCAAAGGAAGGAAAAAGATAGAGTGACCTGAAATGCTATATCGTGTTATTTCCCATGTTCCCCATATTTTGTTCAAGCCTGTTTATGATTTGTATGAAAGATATCTCCTTGAAAAGGTTAAATCATGTGGAAAAATCCCAAAACATGTAGCCATTATAATGGATGGAAACCGAAGATGGGCAAGGAAATACGAAAAACCCCCCTGGTACGGCCACCTCTTTGGTTCTGAAAAGCTTGAAGAAATTCTTGAGTGGGCCAGAGAGCTGGGGATAAGGACAATAACTGTCTATGCATTCTCAACTGAAAACTTCAAACGCTCCAAAGAAGAGGTAGAAGCTTTGATGAGCCTATTTGAGAAAAAGTTTCGAGAGCTTGTGCATGATGAGAGGGTCCATAAATATGGCATACGTGTGAGTGTTATCGGACGAAAAGAACTCCTCCCAGAAAATGTTAGGGAAGCCGCTGAAGAAGCTGAGAGGGCAACTAAGAGGTATAACAACTATTATTTAAATTTAGCTATTGCCTACGGCGGCCGAAGTGAGATAGCTGATGCTGTTAAAGAGATTGTTGATGATGTTATGAGTGGTAAAATCGAGAGAGAAGAAATAACGGAAGATCTCATAAAACACTATCTTTACATCCCCAATATGCCTGATCCCGATATAGTCATAAGAACCGGGGGTGAGATAAGAATAAGCAACTTCCTTCTGTATCAGATTGCATACAGTGAGCTTTTCTTTGTTGATGTGTATTTCCCTGAATTCAGGAAAATTGACTTTCTCAGGATAATTAGAGAATACCAGAGGAGAGAAAGACGGTTTGGTAGATGATTCCAGCCTCTAACCAGTTTTAAACCCTTTTTAAACTTTTTCGCTAACATTTATTAAGGTTGCCGATGACTCATCATCGGTGGTATGGATGAAATATGAGGAGCTGGGAAGTAGGCTGAAAAAAGTATATGCAAGGATAAGAACATTGGATGATTATCATTGGGAACTTTATGAGGATAAAATTTTGGGAATACATAAAAGAAGCAATGTTTTAGTGAGAATAAGAATTGCAGGGGATAAAAATGAAGCAGAAAAACTCAGTGAGAATAAGGACAAAGAGGGAGAAGGAATTGACCTGATAGTGGTTCCTGACAAGAATGTATTCTACATTCACAATGGGGCATTTATTCTTACATTCAAATATGTTAGGGCAACACTTACCGATATAAACGACCATATAATCTGGAGTGGATTCAAGACTATCGAAGAAGATGGAAGATTAATACAAGAAGATTTTTATGAATATCTGGGTGGCATGCTCATAGAGCACTTAAAAGGCAATATGATGATGGGGCAGGATTATGTCTTTTGGCAGTTCTACAAATGTGAAGAGTGCGGAAAATATGTGGATATAGACAGTGTTCCGAGCCATCTAAAATGGCATGGTATTAAGGTTCATGAAAAAACCGAGGAACGGTATGAAGTCTTTGAAATCAACTTTAGGGACGGTATAGTCAGGGATAAATTAGGGAAAGAGGTTCCTTTAGACAAGTTTAGTGATGAAGCCCGGGATTTCCTCAAGGATACATTTGATAACTTTAAAGGAATTTCACAGGGGTAGTAGTTATAGTTTAATATGCTCTTCACATTTTTCGAAAAAGTTTTAACTTTATATTTCATTACCATGTCATAGGGAGGACACATGTCCCCCAAGGAGGAAGAGATAGTAACAGCTCTTTTTAAGAATAAGTTGCCTCACAATTCAATAGTATCAATTATATATGATACTTACTCTTCAGCATGGATGTTGGGATTCGCTTTCTTAAAAAAGGAGATAGATGCAGGCGGATTTATTAGCATAACCAACTACAATCTGCCACTTCCGAATTTAATAAGAGCCGGGAGTCTCGTTGGTTTGAATATACAAGATGAGGTAGAAAAGGATAACATTATTATTATCGATGTTTTTGGCTCTAAATATGATGTGAAATTTAACATGAAAAACATATTTTATCTTGAAAATGTCGATCCTGAAACAATAAATCCAAAGATAAACATTTTATATACCAAAGTTGTGTTGCCAAAAATAGCCAACAGATCTGTAGTTAGATTGGTATATACACTGGATGGAGCGGCGTTTATGCTTGGGGAGGATGTCACATTAAAACTTTTAAATGCTACTATAGCAGAAAAAACAAAGACAATGCCGAGTTCTGTTCTGGTTCTACCCATTAACAGAGACGTGGTCTCACAGAAATTTGTTGCATGGGTTGCCAGTCTAAGTGACTATGTTATAGTTGCTTCTTCAAAATTGACTGATGAAGGTCTCGATGAGACACTTCACGTTGTGAAAGCACCATTTGAGGACTTTGAGCCTACCGCATACAAATTACGAGCAACAAGAGGGAAGAGAGCAGAGCGGCTAAAAATAAAGAAAATCAACCTCTAAATTTTGGTCTCTTTGAAAGTAGAAGCGGCAAGGGTCTCGGTTTATATGGGAAGCCCTCTGTTTTGTGTCTTACTTCCTTTATAAGATCTTCAAGCTGCATTTCTAACTGGCCACCCTTTCTTCTTCTCACTGTGATTGTCCCCTGTTCCTTTTCTCTCTCACCTACAACAACTATGTAGGGTATCCACTCCTTCTCTGCTTTCCTTATCTTTTTATTAAGTCTATCCGCGGTGTCATCAACATCTACTCTAATCTTCGCTCCTTCAAGCTTTCCAGCAACATACAGGGCATAGTCAATGACGTCCTCACTAACTGGGATTACCCTAACTTGTATCGGACTAAGCCAGAGTGGAAGCATTGCTTTTATGCCTTTCTTCGTTAGCTTTGCTTGCTTTTCGAGGATTGCATACATGACACGTTCAATAGCACCACTTGGAGAGCAGTGAAGTATGAGCGGATGCCGTTCCCTGCCTTCTTCATCATAATATGTTATGCCAAAGCGTTCTGCATTCTCAACATCAATTTGGACTGTGCTCAAAGCCGCTGCTTTATCGAGGTTGTCAACAAAGTTGAACTCAAATTTTATGATGAAATAGAAGAACCTCTGATCCCACATCTCTATTAGTATTGGTTT
The DNA here is from genome assembly GCA_964487115.1 of uncultured Thermococci archaeon. Taxonomy (GTDB): domain Archaea; phylum Methanobacteriota_B; class Thermococci; order Thermococcales; family Thermococcaceae; genus Thermococcus. The sequence goes on from CAZAPD010000025.1 coordinate 19,406, forward strand.
GCCAATTATCTTAGCCAGTTCGACGATGAAGTCTTTGTTAGCATCCCAGAAATCACGGGTAAATCTGACTGCAGCCTCATAATCATCCGGCATTAGGCCAACACCCTTAAGAACCTCCATGCTGAGTTTATACTGTTTTTTGAACTCATCCATGGCTTGCTTGAGATCCTTAGCCACGGTGTGCATATCCGGCATTGTAAATGCCCTGAGTCTCCTTAAGCCGCTTAACTCTCCACGTTTCTCTCTTCTGAAGGAGTACCTTGTTAATTCATACATTCTGAGAGGCAAATGTCTGTAACTTATTGTTGCATCCTTCTTTATTAAGAACTGGCCAAAACATGCTGCAAAACGAAGGAAGAATTTTTTATCACCACTTTTGACGACATACTGCCTCGCAGGAAAGCGGTTGAGGTATTTTTCAAGTGCTGGGTGCTCGAAGTCATACATAATGGGTGTCTCCACCTCCATGGCTCCATACTCAATGACTTTTTCAGTGACATATTGCTCAAGGAGGGACTTGATAAGCCTGCCTTTCGGGTAATACCTGAGATTTCCAGGATCACTGCCTGGTTCGTAGTCAACGAGCTCCTGCTCAAGCATTATCTTTACATGAGGCGGTTCCTCTGTTGCAATTCTGCTCTTGCTTATCTCATAATTTGCAAACTTTTTGAGATTCTCATAACCTGTAAAATCAAATTTATCAACATCGATAAGCTCGCCTTCAGGTGTTAGGATATACCAGTAGCTCACGAGCTCCTCTTCTTTCTTCAATGCCTCAGAAACTTCCTCCTCAACCTTTTCTCCTTCCGGCACTATCGTTCTGCTCAGCTCGGCCAGGGGATGACCTTTACAGCTCAGCTTGAATGCCTTGTAGTAGCCAAAAGGAGCTCTTTTTACATGGTATCCTTCTTCCCGAAGTTTCTCTTCGAGTTCTTTTAGAATACTAAGAGCGGTATCAGGCTCTGCAAGCTCACTACTAAGATGAGCAAACGGATAAAGGAATATGTTTGAGGCTTTAACTTGAGAAGCAACGTTCTCTATCTCTTTAAGAGCCTTCTGAACAACTTCAGTAGGACTGCCTTCATCAACCTTCTCAACGCTGATAAAAACTGCCAGAACTTCCTCAAGTCTGCCTCTTTTTCTTTCATCCTCTATCGGCTCAGGCTTTTTTATTGCCTTATCCTTGACCTCATATTCGAGATAGTCACTATGGATTAAGAGCATTCTCATTCTTATCACCACCATAAGCTCATGTTCAATTACTAAAACCTTTTTTCTCCAGCCTTATAAATCCAGCGGCAAGCTTAAAAGATTAAATCACAGAAATCTTTTGAGGTGCGGCAGATGGATGAAAAGAAAAAAATCAGAGAAGGTGCGCTTGTTATCCCGGGCGATTATCTCGGGGTCATAGAAGAGTATCTCCCGGGAGAGGGAGTTATAGAGGAAAATGGGGAATTATATGCAACGATGGCTGGGAGAGTTAAGATAAATGAAAAAAAGATGGAGATCAGCATTGAGCCCGTAACTGATACACCTCCTCTGCCAAAGATTGGGGACATAGTAATCGGGAAGGTGATAGAGGTAAAGCCCCAAGCTGCCATAATCCAGCTTTCGAAAATTGAAGGGAGACAAGGATACAGAGAAATAGCAACCTCTAAACTGGCTGGAATTCATATCTCACAGGTTAGGGAGGGCTATGTTGAAGATATGAGAAAGGAATTCAAGATTGGAGATATAATCCGGGCCCGGGTTATAACAGACGAGAAGAGCCCAATTCAGCTCAGTACAAGGGAATTAGATTTAGGTGTCATCTATGCCCTTTGTAGCAGATGCAGAAATCCCTTAGTAAGAAGAGGAAATCAGCTTATATGCCCTAAGTGTGGTAACATTGAAACAAGAAAAGTTTCGACTCTCTACAGAAAGCTTCAGCTGACGGTGTAAGACATGGTAGCAAAAAAAGTCATTGTCATACACGTAAAGGACGATGTTGAGAAGGAGGAATTTATGAAGGAGCTCCAAAAACTCAGACTTCCTGCTTTTATCTATGTTCATGGGAAGCTTAATTCACTCAAGATAACAGTGCAGGGAACCAAGGATGAAATCAGAGAGGCACTTAAAAAGATAAAAGAGGTACAGCACAGAGTTAGGGCAAGATTGCACACAAACAAGAGAGGACTCTACAGATACACCATTGATGATCTTTTCAGGGAGGCTGGGGTTAGCGTTTCAATTCCAATCCTGCTGAAGACTCTTGAGCTCGATGGAGAAACAGTGGAGTTTGACGGCAGAGATTTAAAAACATCTCTCCCGTGGAATGATATAGTTGGACTTGTCAGAAATTTGGGAGAGATGCTCTCTGATATATCCTTACAGACCACGAGACAGATTAGAGAGGTTGTTCTTCCTGTTGCCGCTGTATTTAGCCTTGATCCTGAAGAAGTTCTTGACATGCTTATAGAGCTTGAGCTGGCAGAATATAAAGAGGATAAGTTTAAATACGAACTTGTGAAGAATAAGGAGCAGGCATTGAAAAGGCTGTTAGAATGTCTGAAAGGTGAGGTCGATGAAGATTGAGATTATAAAGCGTGAGAAAAATTCTCTGGAGTTCTATCTTGAAGGAGAAGACCACACTTTCGCAGGGTTGCTCAATGAGGTCCTTCATGAGAACAAGCACATAGTGTTTGCGAGTTATACAATCGAACATCCGATATTAGCAGCAAGGAAACCAAGGTTCAAAGTTGTTACAGATGGCAAAGTGACACCAGAAAAAGCCCTTGAAGAGGCTGCTCAAAAAATTTTTGATAGAGCACGGGAAGTTTTAAATCTCTGGAAAGAGGCCACAAAGGAGTAATGGTGCTCTCCAGTACATGGAAGTGGCCTTCTATGAGATACTCCAGAGATTTCAAAGACAAAAATCTCTCCAAATTCGGTGATTCTCTCATTAATTTTGTATTCTCCTTGGCTTTAAGTGAATATTTGGAATATCCCTCCGCAGGTAGAGTGTCAAATGCCTCACTAACAATGGCACTTGAGATAGCTGGATTAAGGCATTTAATTCCTCCAAGAACCGATAAGCACAAAAAGGGGGATATAGCAGAAGCCATTTTTGCCTATGCATGGCTTGAGAATAAAATTACAATAGAAGAAGCAGCTCAAATTCTAAAAACAAACTTTACAGAAGATGTTACGCATTTTGCAAGGAAAAAAGAGATAATAGGAAAAGCATTTGGTGAGGTTTTTAAAGTTATAAAAGAAAGGCTGGAAATTTAAAATAAAGAATCAAAGACTAGTTAACAGCTCTATAAGCCCCTGTTTTGTTGGGATCTTTCTAAATTTTTCGGGATCTTTAATCTTGAGAAGAATTGGCACATCTCCAAAGAGCTTCAGCAGCTTTCCAAATGGGATTTTTCCCTCGCCCGGCATTAAATGTAAATCTCCAACACCATAAGCCAGTGCATCCTCTGGTTCCACTTGGGGGAATAATTTTCCAAAATTATCGTGTATCATGAGAATGATAGTTTTCTCTGTCCCGAGCTTAACATCGTCAAGAAGCTTATTCTCATCTCCCTGAGCACTTAAAAATGCATGGGCAACATCAAGGGCAAAACCTACATTGTCCCTGTCGACATTGTCTACAACGTAGAGAGTGTCTTTAACACTGAATGTATTTTCAAGAGCTATTTTTATGCTGAATGGTTTCACCATGTCAGCCAACTGCTGGATAGCCTCTATCTCTAAATCAAGTCTTCCAGTCCTACCACTTTGCATGACTATAACCTTAGCACCGAGTTTTATTGCGACATCTGCAATTGCCCTTGCAACTCTAAAATGCCGCGTGTAGTAGATATGGTCTCTGAGATTGACAGATATTGGCATTCGTATTATGTAGTCAATGCCGACGCCTTTCAGCGTTATTTCAACCTCCCTCATGGCCTTCTCAACGACTTGGCCATTTTTTATCAGCCCAAGAGCATGGGGGAAAATTGAGACAAAGTCGTAATTCTTGATTTTCACGTCCGCTAACAATGATGCGAGTGTTTTGTCCTTGCTGATAAATTGTGGATACACACTTACACCAATTTCCATAGTATTCACCTTATTGCAATATCTGGTTGGTAACTATAAAAATCTTAGCAGAGGCATATTTAAAAATCCCACAAAGGATACCAGAATAGGTGGTAGGATGAACGAAAGAGAAAGAGAAAAAGAAATCTGGAAATATATTGCACTTATTTTAGCACTCATGCTTGCAACTTCAATAATTGCCACTACTCTTCTCTATCTCCAGAATTCTGAATTGCAAAAGGGTTATATATTGAATAAAACCACAGCCGCAAAAGTTGAAGTTAAAAATCAAACTGTAGTAGTTTCGACAGGAAACATAACGGCATTACAGGCTAAGATAGATGAACTCCAGCAGGAGATTGAATATCTAAAAGAACAGGTTAGAGAAAAGCAAATTTCTAAAAATGTTACTAATGCCACAATTGCAATACTTCCAATATTCGGACCGATAGATGAATACACGGCCTTAGATTTGATTCCAAAGCTGAGGAGTATTGCAAAGAACAACTCGATTGAAGGAGTTCTCCTCTGGATCGATAGCCCGGGAGGATACGTAGGTCCTGTTAGAGAGTTATACCACGAAGTTAAAAAATTGAGCTATACTAAGCCTGTTGTTGCATATACTGGTGGCATGATGGCTTCTGGTGCCTATTTCATAGCTTGTGGGGCAGATAAGATCATCGCCGACCCTTTGGCAGACGTTGGAAGCATTGGAGTCATATATGTGCATTATGACCTTGAGCAGAATTATGAGAGAAATGGAATAAAAGTTGAAGTATTTAAAACAGGTCCCTATAAGGACATGGGAGCTGAATGGCGTGGCCTTACAGATGAAGAAAAGAAGATTATCTCAAATATGATAGATGCATATTTTACCGATTTCCTAAATGCGGTTAGTGCAGGTAGAAATATGAGCATGAATGAAACCAAGAAGTTTGCAACGGGTAGAACATGGTTTGCATTAAATGTTACTGGAAGCTTAGTTGATGAAACCGGAGATATTGATTATTCAATTAAAGCTCTGGAAAAGATGATAAATACAACAAGCGTAAAGGTTATTATCTACAAAGGGGATATTCCGGTAAACTTTGGAGTCTACCAGAGCACCGCACTTTATATGGATCCAAGATATATTAGCGCATATATAAAGGGGTGAGATTATGCAATGTGAGGAGAAGCTTGAGGTGTTTGATAATGGCTTCAAAGACGAAAAATTTAATATAACGATTCGGTTCTATGGTAGTGATTCTCGAAAGCTTCTCCTTGCAGTGATTTATGAACTCTACTTACGTGATTATGGGTCAGAATATGTGTATCCATTTGAATGCTCCAAGGAATTTTGGAAGATATACCTCGAATCCAGTGAAATAATTCCCGAAGAACTTAAACTCAGTAAGGTTAAATTCATAAATCGCTCTCTCATTGACAAACTTAAGAAGACATTAGCCGAGATCAATGCACCCAACGAGGTGAAGCAGAGTATAGATATTGAGAAAGCTGAGATCCAAAAGCTTAAAGATGGGTTAATTGTAATGGGCAGAACCTTCATCTTAGACGAAAGCAAAAAAAGACTGTTTGTATTTAACAAACCAGCGGTTAGGGAGATCATACTCAAATATCTGAGGAGATTCTGATGAGGGCAGAAACTATTATATGGGCAATAATTTCTCTTTTAATACTTTTTCTTACTTGGAAGACTATACAACCTGTACTAACCCCCGTAATATTTGCCCTCACCATAGCATACATATTTTATCCCTGGCATAAGAATTTAGCCGAAAAGATTGGAGAACGTAATTCAGGATTAGTTTTAACATCTTTTCTGGCAATCCTCTTGATGCTATTCGTTTTAGGCTTTGCACTTTGGGTTAATGAAGTTAAAACCTATTTAGCCCTATATCTCGATGTATTTTTCAAATGGTTACTTAATCAGAACCTCCCTTCAAGTCTCTACGATGTCCTGCAGAGGGTTGCAAATGATATCCTCCAGAGATTTGAGAACTATCTGCAGGCATACACCTACTCACTACCCAAACTGACATTGCAGGTTTTTGTTCTTATTTTCACCTTTTATGGTCTGCTTCTGAATGCGAAGGCGATTGAGAAGGAGGTATATGAGATTCTTCCCTCTGAGAAAAGAGACTTAGCTCTCCGTCTTATTAAAAAAGGAGAGGAGACTCTTAATACGCTCTTAAGAGTGTGGTTAGCATTCAGTGTCATCAAAGGGATCTCATTAGCCTTAGCGTTTTTGATCTTTGGGATTGCGAATGTAAGTGGTGCTATTGCCGCGGGAATATTTACTCTGATCTTGGAACTACTTCCAGTGGTTGGCGGATGGATGATATGGTTAGCTGGCACTATATATCTGTTCCAAGGAGGAGAAACTCTGTTGGCAGTCTTATTTGCCCTATATGGATTTTTCTTAGTTTCTCCTATGCCTGATTATCTGCTCAGGCAAAAAGTTGTGCTTAGTAAAACAGGTGTTAATGCGATTATAGCATTGGTAGGAATTTTTGGTGGTCTATTTGCATTTGGAGTAGTTGGCATTATAATTGGTCCGGTTACTCTGGGATTAGCCGCAACTTTGATTGAAGAATGGAAAACCATGACAGAAAAGGGGAGATAGAAGATGATAGTTCATACCCCAAAAAGATTGCATTTTGGTCTTATCGACCCTACAGCAATTCTTGGAAGGAGATTTGGGGCTTTAGGGATCTCTTTAGAAAATGGATATGAAATCAGAGTTGTTCCAAGCGACAAATTCGAGATACATGCCCATGGGGAAGATGTATCCACAATAAAAGAGGCCATTAGAAAAATGAATCTACATTTCAATACCGGAACCGACTATATAATTGAGGTTAAAAAGTCAATTCCAAGACATATAGGCTTGGGCTCCACAACCCAGCTGATGTTAGCCGTTGGAATCTCTCTCGCAAAGCTGAATAATATCAACATACCAATTGAAAGACTTGCAAGAGTTCTGGGAAGAGGTAAAAACGGAGCAATCGGAATATATTCCTTTGCCTACGGTGGTTTTATCATTGATGGGGGAGTTAAGGAAGGAATACCTCCTCTGATTTTTAGGGAGAAATTCCCTTCCGAGTGGAGATTTCTCCTTATAACACCTGAAGCTAAAGCCGGTCTGGATGAGAAAGAAGAAAAACCTATTATGGAGCAAATAAGAGGCTCAAGAGACACCGCTATGGAGATCTCCCACAGAATACTCCTTGGGTTGCTACCCGCATTAAAAGAGAAGAATATCAAGGAATTTGGTTCTCATCTGACTGCAATACAAAAACTTGTAGGAAAACATTTCGAGCTCTATCAAGGGGGTGAATTTAGAGAGGATGTAGAGATTGCGATTGAATTTCTAAGTGAGAAAACATATGGCTATGGCCAGAGTTCTTGGGGCCCAACAGTCTATGGACTGATACTCAAGGGGGAGGCTCAGAAATTAATGATCGAAGCTCACGATTATATGAAGGATCATGGAATAAAAGCTAAGATAGAGATCGGAATTCCAAGAAACCATGGAGCAGAGGTCATAGGGGAAAATACATTCCTTCAAAGGATAATAAACCATGTAGCTGGTGAGTAAATGACCCTTGGCCGCTTTATTAAAATCAGCTACAAAGGAGATAGAGCCAAAATTAGAAGGCTTAATGAGATACTGAAAGAGCTGGGAGTAGAATGTGCTCGAATTATCGAAGAAAAGGTTGATTTACAATTCTCAGCTCTGGAAAATCTCCATAAGAGACTCAGGAATAATGAAACTTTCATAAAGCTTGTAATAGCTAATGCACTTGTATCCTATCAACTAACTGCAACAGGGGAGGAGTGGTGGTGGGAGTTCTCAGAGTATTTTTCCCGAAACCCTCCAGAGAGCAGTATAAAAGACGCCTACGCTGAGTTTCTGCCAAATTCAAAAACAAACAGACGTCTTATTCGGGGAAAACTCAAAAGATTGGAGAAGGCTGAACCATTTCTTCAGGAACTAACCCTCAGAGATCTTGAGCGTTATTATAAAGATATGTCCCGGTTTAGATGTGAGCTCGCAGATGTTTTGGGCTCAAAAAAGACTGCAAAGACGATAGTCTTCAGCGTAAAAATGTTTGGTTATGCTTGCAGAATAGCATTCGGCTATTTCATTCCGTATCCAATGGAAATAGAAATCCCAGATGATGTAAGAATAAACGCATATACAAAACGTTTCACAAATGCTCCTCCAGTAATTTTCTGGAATGAAGTAGCCAACGAGGTGAATATACCCCCGCTACATATTGATTCTATACTATGGCCAATTCTCGGGAAACATGAAGCTGTTAGGAAGAGATTGAAAAAATATTGTCCTCAAGCAGAGCTTGTTTTTATGTTGAGAGATATCTAAAGATTATCCGAATAGAACCTGCCATTTCATCAATATCACACACTGAGAAGCTCCTATTGTTATCAAAATTGCAAAAAATTGTCAGAAAAGCTTATATTGGATTAGAATGCTGTCAAGATGGTGATTTAATTGGGTGATTTACAAACTCTCCAGAAGAATCGTGATTAAGTTTGGAGGTAGTTCTGTTAGGGATTCTTTTGATAAAGCTTTAGAGCTGGTACAATACCTCAGAGAAAATAACAACATAGTGGTTGTCGTTTCGGCACTGAAGGGCGTAACAGATATGCTAATAACCCTTGCAGAAAACCGGGAAGAGAGCATTATGGAAAAAATAAAAAAAGTTCATGAAAAAATCGCTACAGAACTTGGCATAGAAATAGAACATTATTTTCAGGAACTCGAATTTGTATTTAAACATCCTGAAATTTTTCCATCTCAAGAAGCTTATGTTGATCACATGGTCTCTTTCGGAGAAAGATTATCAGCAGAACTATTTTCAAAAGCCCTCCAGAATGAAGGAATTCCATCAGTTCCTGTGGATGCATTTTATATCATTGAAACCTGTGGAAACTTTGGAGATTCAAGAGTTGACTTAAAGAGCACGGCCAAAAAGGTATGGTTTCTAAAGAAACTCTTAGAAAGGGAAAAAATCCCAGTTGTCACTGGCTTTTTAGGAAATTACAAGGGATTTAGAACAACCTTAGGACGAGGTGGAAGTGATTATACTGCCACGGTAATTGCTTCTTTATTAAATGCAAAAGCCGTTGCAATAATGAGTGACGTGAATGGCATCTATACAGCAGATCCAAGAGTTGTAAAAAATGCACTGTTAATACCGTTTGTCTCATACGAAGAAGCGTTACTTGCATCCAAACTTGGAATGAAAGCTTTGCACGAAAGAACATTAGAACCCATTATGAACAAAGTACCGGTAATTCTTGGAAAAACCGAGAACTGGAAATTAGGAAGTTTAATTTCAGTGAATAGCTCCGGAATTCCAATTATCGTTTACAAAAGAATAAGAGGTTCAAAAACTGAGATATCGATCGTAAGCACTTCTAAGATAGAGATAACAACCCCAGAATACCCGATTTATCGGCATGGAAAATACTACACCAGTTTTCTTGTCGATAAGAACGAGCTTGAGGAAGCTTTAAACGAAATCCATGAGGTGGTTTTAAATGAAAGTCTCAGCACCGGCAACGATAGCGAACTTTGGGCCGGGGTTTGATGTCTTTGGTTTGTGCCTTGATGAACCGAGGGATATTATCAAAATCAAAGAAAGCGATGAGGTCAGGGTAGAAGTCGAGGGCTTCAACGTGCCGGAAGAACCAGAAAAGAATGTTGCTTCAATCTCTGCCATTGCACTTTTGAAGATGCTTGAAACAAATATGGGCTTTAAAATAAAGGTTAAAAAGGGAATACGGCCTAAGAGCGGGCTTGGAAGCTCTGGAGCGTCATCTTTGGGTGGAGCATTAGCAATGGCAAGTCTCCTTGGAGTTGAAGATAAAGGACTTATAATAAAAGCTGCTCTCGAAGGCGAAAAAGCAGCATCAGGAAGTGCCCATGGAGACAACATTGTTCCATCCCTCTTTGGCGGATTCACAATACTGAAATCTCTTTCGCCCCTTGAGGTGTTTAAGCTTGATGCAAACTTTAAGCTTGTTATAGTTCTCCCAGAAGTTGAAGTTAGTACAAAAAAAGCAAGAGCTGTACTGCCAAGATATGTGCCTTTAAGCAATGCCGTTAGAAATTTAGCCCTTGCGAGTGCTCTAATCTCTGCTTTGAAAGAAGGAGATATAGAAAAAGTAGGGAAACTTTTGGATGACTACTTGGCTATTCCTTACAGAAAACCCCTCATGCCTTGGTTTGATAATGTCAGAAAAGCTGCATTAGAGAACGGAGCTTACGGAGTTTCTGTATCCGGTTCAGGTCCAGCAATGTTTGCTTTAGGGGAGGATTTGAGAAATATCGGAAAAGCTATGGTTGAAGCATTTGAGAATGAGGAAATTAAGGCGGAATACTTTATAACCAAAGTTGGAGGAGGAGCAAAATGCTTAGGTGTATAGAGTGTGGTAGGGAATATTCGGAAGACGAAGTTAGATATAGGTGTGATTGTGGTGATCTGCTAGAGGTAGTTATCGATTTGGATAAAGTTGAAAACGTCTTTAATGGAGAGAACATAACCCTCTGGAAGTACAAGAGCTTTATTCCTGTTGGAAAGAAGGTTTCTCTCAATGAAGGAGGAACACCCCTGTATCGTCTAAAAAACCTTCAGAGAGAACTTGAGATGAAAGAGCTCTATGTCAAAAATGAAGGTGCAAACCCAACAGGTTCTTTCAAAGATAGAGGAATGACCGTTGGAGTGAGCAAAGCTTTGGAACTGGGCATGAGCAAAGTAATCTGCGCTTCAACTGGAAATACATCAGCTTCTTTAGCTGCATATTCAGCAAAAGCTGGAATAAAGAGCTACGTTTTAGTGCCGAGCGGAAAGATAGCCTTAGGAAAGCTTGCCCAAGCGATAGTTTATGGTGCAAAGGTTGTTCCGGTCAGAGGAAACTTTGACGACGCTTTGAGGGTTGTAGTGGAGGCAAGCAAGGAATTGGGAGTTTATATGCTCAACTCAATAAATCCTTTCCGCTTGGAGGGGCAGAAAACGATAGCTTTTGAGATATTTGATCAACTTGGATTTGTTCCCGATAACATAGTTCTACCCGTAGGAAACGCTGGTAACATTTCAGCAATCTGGAAGGGCTTCAAGGAGCTTTATGAGGCTGGGTTTATAGATAAGCTGCCGAGAATGATTGGTATTCAGGCTGAGGGAGCATCTCCGCTAGCTAAAGCATGGGGGGAGAAGAGGGAGTTCAAGCCCGAAGAGAAGCCTGAGACCGTAGCAACAGCGATAAGAATTGGAAATCCAGCAAACTGGAAAAAAGCTTGGAGGGCTGTTGAAGAATCAGGTGGACTGTTTGAGAGTGTGAGCGATGAGGAGATTCTGAAAGCTCAAAAAATTCTCGCATCAAAAGAGGGAATTTTTGTCGAACCAGCCTCAGCATCCTCGCTTGCTGGCTTAATAAAGCTGAAGAAGCTTGGTCTAATCGAGTCAGATGAAAGCTATGTCTTAATAACAACTGGTCATGGGTTGAAGGATCCAAACATAATTATTGAGAACTTTAAGCTTCCAGAGCCGATAGAGCCAAATTTGGAGGCATTTAAGGAGGTTCTCTGATGGAGGTTGCAATTTTAGGTGCCACGGGCTTAGTTGGACAGACGTTTGTAAGGCTCTTGGAAAATCACTCTTGGTTTAAAATAAAGCACTTAGTGGCTTCGGAAAGATCAAAAGGAAAGAAATACAAAGAAATTGCAGAATGGGTCAGTGGTGATATTGGAGATATAGAGGTAGAGAGCTTGGAAGATTTCTTAAAGAATCCGGATGTGGACTTAGTCTTCTCAGCCCTTCCTTCTTCAATAGCCGGTAAAGTGGAGGAAAAGCTCGCCGAGAAAATCCCCGTGTTCAGCAACGCTTCATCCCATAGATATGAAGATGATGTGCCCATTTTAGTCCCAGAAGTTAACGCAGAACAGATAAAGCTTATCAAATTTCAGCAAGAGCAGAGGGAGTGGGAGGGGTTTATAGTTACAAACCCAAACTGCTCCACGGCCATTCTGGTGCTTTCGCTGAAAGTTCTTTCAGGATTCGGACTCAGAAAGGTCAACGTTGCAACGATGCAGGCTATAAGTGGAGCGGGATTTAGAGGTCTATCAGCTCTGCAGATTTTTGACAACGTAATTCCGCACATTGAAAAGGAAGAGTGGAAAATCGAGAAGGAATCAAGAAAAATCCTCGGAAAGTTCGAAAGGAATAAGATAATCCCAGCGGACTTTGAAATTGCCGCCCTAACAACAAGAGTTCCAGTATCCAATGGACACACAGAGGCAGTTTTTGTTGAACTTGATGAAGACATCAGTGTTGAAGAACTTAGAAAAGCTTTTGAATCATTTGACCCATTGAAAGAGCTTAAGCTTCCTTCATATGCAAAGCCAATTATCTATAGGAAAATCCCCCAGCCAAAACTTCACAGAGAACTCGGCAATGGAATGACCGTTACAGTTGGAAGATTAGAAAAAATCGGAGAGAGAAAGTTCAAATACGTCACTTTAGGGCACAACTTGATTAGAGGAGCTGCTGGCGGCTCAATTCTAAATGCGGAATTATATTTTTCATCTTTATCTTAAGTTTTCTTATTCGTCCTAACCTCAAACAGGAAAAAAGTTTTTATATTCCCAATGTTAGTAATTTTTGGAAGGAACTTTTACCAGTTGGAGGCGATGAAATATGATGTGGGGATTTAAATTGGAAGTTAAACAGAATCTACGAACGAAAAAATTTTGGGTGATAATTATAATAATGGCAGTGTTGTATGTCCCATCATTCTACTTTATGAAGTCGTTTTTCTTACAATCCGGAAAACATGTCACAAATGAGGCTGCGATGAGTATGTTAATAAGCTCAATAACCGGAATGACAAGCTTTTTTGTTGCCATATTAGCTCTTTTAATCGGAGCTACCGCGATAAACAGCGAAATTGAGAAAGGAACCCTGAGAATAGCAATGAGCAAACCAATAAAAAGGCTACACTATATCGGCGGAAAGTTTCTTGCCCACTCTCTGGTTCTTCTGGTGGCACTTTTGTTTTCAACGGTGGTTAGTCTTTTGGGCATATTGTACCTCGGTGGTTCTTTCACGACACAGCTCGTAGTCGATGTATTCCTGTTGAACATGTTGCTACTTCTGGCAATGATTCAACTCGTGGCCTTAGGTTATATCCTTTCGACTGTCATAAAATCCTCGAACACAGCTTTGGGCTTGGCTCTAATTTTGATGTTCGTAATATTCATGATAGTGCCGAGCATAGTAAATTTTCTGGCCATTAAAAATACCATTAATACAGACATGGGAGAAATGCAAAAACTTCAAAAGGAATATACAACCAAATATCTCTTTTATGATCCGATTTCCCAAGTCAAAGTAATAACCCAAGATGTATCAACAACTCTTTCAAAAAATCCTCAGGAGGTGCTAAAGGTTAGATACAATGGAGTAGCGTATGCTATCCGCAATAATCTTATGAACTTTGCTCACATAATATGGCTAACAATTTTATATCTGTTTATTGGATTCTATCGCTTTGTTAAAATGGATTTGAGGTGAGGAGTGATGATTCTAAAAATAGAAGGACTTGTTAAAAATTATGGCGATATAAGAGCTCTCGACGGTCTTAATCTTGAGGTCAAACGGGGGCAAGTATATGGATTTCTCGGCCCAAACGGTGCAGGAAAAAGTACGACAATTTTGAGTACTATGGGTTTGATTTTTCCTCAAAAAGGCCGAATAGAACTCTTTGGATCGGAGATTTTCAGTGAAGGAAAATATAATGAAGACAACTTAGTAGAGGCCAAAAGGAAGATTGGATATATGCCAGAACATGCCACTTTATGGGACTTCTTAACACCTTTACAGACACTTGATATAATTGGAGAGGCCTTTAAAATGCCGAAATCAGAGAGAATCAGGAGATCCGAAGAGCTTTTAAAAATGATAGGTCTTTGGGAAGTAAAAAATAAAAAAGTCGGAAAATTCTCAAAAGGCATGAGGCAGAGGCTTCTGTTAGCACAATCATTAATAAATAACCCCGAGCTTCTCATTCTTGACGAACCCATGACAGGACTTGATCCTTCTGGAATCGCAGAATTCAAAAACATAATCAGAGAACTGAATAAAGAAGGAAAGACAGTATTCTTTTCATCTCATATATTGGCCCATGTGGAAGAGATATGCGACACTGTAGGTGTTATTGTAAAAGGAAAAATCAGGCTGGAAGGTAATCTTGAGACAATAAAACACGAATTCCTTCAAAAAGCGGGATACACAATAATCCTTGAAACAACCAAGAAAATTTTATTTGATGGCACTGGATGGCGGGTAACTCCATTGGGAGAGAAAAAATATAGGATCGTAACTTCCTACGATATTAGAGAAGAACTTCATGATTTTGTAGCATCTCAAGGAGCCAAGATACTGACAATGCAGGTTAAAGAACCAAGTTTGGAGGAAATTTTCTTAGAAATGGTGGAATGATAGCTAAAGGCTCGCCTTTTTAAATTCTTCTTTCTTATTTAATGGTTTTGTTGCATCTATTCCCCACTTAGCAGTTAAGCTCTCTTCTGCAGAAGGATCGAGAGATGAACCTCTTGCATTTGGAATTATCACCAAATCCCTGTCCGCTTGAAATCTGGTCGCTATGGCCCATTCCACTTCCCTATCATCATAAATATTTATGTCTTCATCGACGACTACAACATGTTTCAGTGAAGGATGCCCCGAAAATGCTGCTAAAATTGCGTTTTTGCCATCTCCATCGTGCTGTTTCGTGATTGAGACAACGGCATGAAGCCACATGCAACCGCCTTCTGTTAATCTAACCCCATGAACCTTTGGAACAACCCGTTTAACACTGGCATAAATTTGAGGTTCTTTAGGCAACCCCATAAGCATGTAGTGTTCATATCCCCCCGGCAAAAGAGCGTGGAATATTGGGTCATCAGCATGATGCATCCTTTCGAATATTACCACAGGTTGCTTTCTAACATGATCATAAGTTCCAGTTATATCAACAAAAGGTCCTTCATCAGCCAGCTCTGGTAAAATCTTGGCCTCAAAAACAAACTCCGTATCTATGGGTACTGGAATTCCATTGATCTCTACGACCTCTAAAGGTTTCCCAAAGACTCTTTCACTCAACGCAGATGCTATTTCAAGCTCACTAACACCATAGGCGACACTTGTAGCTCCTGCTAAAAGCAAATGCACTGGATTTCCTACTATAACTCTAACATCCAGCTCTTCTCCTTTATCAGCTTTATCCTTCCACATTGAGTAAAGATGCCTGGGAACGACTCGTATCACAGCTCTCCTCTCATCGAGTACCATTATCCTGTGAAAAGACAGGTTAACAAAACCATCTTCGTCTTTAGCTACCACCATTGCTGAAGTAAAGTAGTGACCTCCATCCGCCGGAAAATATTTAGGAACAGGAAGCTCCAGTAGTGAGAAATCCTTAGTTGAATTCTTTAAGAATGGAGCAGTCCTCACAATTTTATATGGTCGGGGATGTTCCATGCTACTGGCTAAAACATGAACAATCTCTTCCTTTTTTATCCCCAAATACCCACTAATTCTCTCGCGAGTGCTCCAGAGATTACCAACAACCTGCCATCCATCAACATTTTTAAAGAAAACCGGTTTTTCTTTATGCTCAACCAGATACTTGGTTATCTCAAATTCTTTTTTTATTGGCTTGCCAACGATAAGTACATCCTCCTTAAAACCTTCAATTATGTTCTTAAGCACACTCATTCACCATATGAAATAGCTTGTGTACCTTTTTAGCATTTTGCATTATATACGATCAAAAAACCTATAAAGGGACTTTTCTAAATCTTCAATTTGATTGCAAATGGGGATGATAAAGCTTCGTATACCAAAAGGCTCTGCAAAGGTGTTCATTGAAAAAGCCGATCCAAAAGTATATTTCCAGATATATGACTTACTCAGTTATAAAAAGGACTATGGAAAATGGGAGAAGCCCGAGAGCTTATATGACCCATACGAGAAGAGTTTTCCGATAGGCCTCCTTCCAAGGGTGAAGACATTTTTGAACTGCAAGGGATATAGGGTTAGAATAATTGATGAGAGGGAGCCCTCAGGGATAAATTTAAATTCCACTTGGAATCCCAACTATGAACTCAGAAAGTATCAGAAAAAAGCTGTCAAGAAGGCTATGAGATCTAAAATGGGTGTTTTGGCACTGCCCGTTGGCAGTGGAAAGACTATTGTAGGACTTCGGATAATCCACGAGCTCAATCTTTCATCAATTATAGTTGTTCATACGAAAGAACTTCTCTATCAGTGGGCTGAGAAAGTTGAGGAAATTTTAGGTGTGGAAGCTGGCATTGTAGGGGATAACAAATGGAAAGAGAAACCTGTTACAATAGCAATGATACAGACCCTCCTTTCAAGGGGTGTTGACAAATTGGAGCTTGAATATGCGGCTGTTCTCTTTGATGAATGCCACAGGACATCAGCTGCAGAAAAATTTTACAAGTTAGGCATGTCACTGCCCCAAATCTACCGCTTCGGCCTTTCTGCAACTCCCTGGAGAAGAATAAGAGGGGAAGAAATAAAAATTGAAGCTGTTGTTGGACCGATTCTATATGAGGTCAAGGCTGAGGATCTTATAAAGGAAGGCTTTTTAGCAAAACCAAAGTTTGACATAATAAAATACAAATCAAAAATGCCTTCATTCAGTGAGCGCTATAAAGAACTTTACGAAGACATGATAATGAACAACGATGAACGGAATAAGGCAATTGTAGAGAAGGCTGTAAATCTCGCAAAGAGAGGGCATAGGGTTCTTATTGATGTGAGAAGAATAGAACATGGAAAGATTCTTGTAGAGATGCTCCGTAAAAAAGGTGTAAATGCTGAATTTTTAAGCTCACAAAGTTCTGACAGGTGGGAGATTTTAGAAAAGTTCAAAAATGGGGAAATTAATATTCTTGTTTCCACGCTTTTAAAAGAGGGAGTAGATATACCCGAGATATCAGCTATAATTCTCGCTGGAGGAGGAAAGAGCGATATCATGACAATCCAAACAATAGGAAGAGCATTGAGACCCAAGAGTCGGATGAAAGCCATTATTGTAGATATACAGGATGATGATCCCCTACTCTTTACACATTTTATCGAAAGACAAAAAGCTCTCAAACAATATTATGGTAGCTTCTATGACAAAGGCATGAAATCAAAGACCCCTATAAAAGTCTCTGAAAACGGCTGCACGAATAATGGCGCCTGAAAATTTCTCAAAAAACTCTTTTTTTGCTTTCTCCAGTGAATATTTATCAATCTCAAACTTTAGATTCTCATACTTAATCTCCCACAGCACAAGATTTTCTGCAGGTGCTGGAGGAATCTTTCTGTAGGTTTTCAACTCCAACATATCCTTCACTTCCTCTCTTTCAAGAAGCCCAAGACCACAGAGCTTTAGGGCTGTTATGATTCTCCGGACCATCTCCCACAAAAAGCTCTCTCCTGAGATTTCAATCGTAATTATGTCGTTCTGCTTAAAAATTTCCAAACGTGTTATCTTTCTCACTGGATTCCTGCCCTTTTCAAGGCGGGCAAAATTCGAAAAATCATGCTCTCCCAAAAAGAGCCTGCTACATTTTTTCATGGCATCTAAATCAAAGTCCTCATCGGGGAGGTAATATCTATAGGTTTTTCCTTTCGCATGGAATCTCGGATGAAAATCATTGGAAACCTTAGCCGTTCCCAGAACCCATATGTCATGAAGATAATGATTTAGAATTCTTGGCTGAACTAAAGCCAAATTTTCAGTATTAAATGAAACAACATTAAAAAATGCTGAAACTCCCCTATCTGTCCTAGAAGCACCTCTGAATCGGGCTTCTCTGAGGTTTCTAATTATCCCCAGTTTTTTAAGAGTACCTATCAGCTCACCCTCTACTGTTCTCACATCGGGTTGTCGCTGAAAGCCATGAAACTTGCTTCCATCATAGGCTACCCTTAAGGCAATTCCCATCTCTCACTCACAGATAGTGATGTGCATAAACCCACTATAAAAGATTTCGGACTTTATAGCTAAATTTAACTTACTATCTTTAGGAACTTAAAGATGCTTGATTATATATTAAACCTCATGAGCAACATAGAAGCATTTTCATCTTTATCTATGTAAAGTTTTATAAATATAAAGAAAAATGTTCAGATTCTTTGAAATATGCCCGACTTTTTTCGAAGCATTGACAAGAGTGATAAGATAAACTTTAAATATATACATGAAAATGGAAATATGGAGGTGATTAATTTGGAGAATAGCTGTATAAATGATAAAGAAGTTTTAAGTGCTATTGAGAATTTTGAAATAATGCTAACTCAACTAATTAAAAGACTAAAAACTAAAAAACTCGGCTACTATTAATTTTTAATTTGTTCTCTCTTCTCTCTCGCCAGATCTCCTAAATAAGCAAATCCATATAATGCTATGATTGAACTTACTGTAACACCCATTACGTCAGTTAGCGTCATTTCAAACTTATATAAAGTAAGACCCAGGACCCCGGTAGCTATCAGAACCAGTAACATCAGTACTTTTATCCAGAACTCCTGAAGATAATCAACCATGCCAAAGAGAAGGAGTACAATTATCTCAAAATATATGTATGCATCACGCAGTCCTTTCGTTTTCCAGTTGGTTATTGTAAGCCCTACCATGAGGAGTATAATCAAAAGCCTGCCCCATTCTTTATGCTCCGTCATTAACTTGGGAAGATAAGAACCTAAGAGGAATGCAATGGCTATTAGGAATATCAACCCTATATCCATTGACACCACCGGGATTAGAGAGAGGGCCTATAAAAAGGCCGGATGAAGAGTTCAAATGCCACTACTGGCATTTCAATTCCCCAGTTCTCCAGAACTTGAGGATGAATTTCTCCAATTATTCCGATCTCTCTGTTTCCCGCAAGTATTCTTCCAGCCCTACCCGGAATAAATGAACCATGGTCAACCTCTTCAATCCTGTAATGCACCCCGAGATGTCGCATCACACTGTCAAGTATTTCCTTGATCTCGGTGAATGTAACCTTCGGATGGGCAATAGCGACAGCTAATTTGCTCTCACTAACCGTCTTTGTTTCCTTGCTCTCATCTACCAGTGTTGCCTTGCCGACTTCAAATATCTTTTGAGGATACTCCTCATGGGTATTCAAGCTCAGAAATTCCATAAGGCTCGGTATGAGCCAGCTGCGCAGGGCACTCCATTTGGGACTTATCGGGTTTTCGATTTCAACAAGATTCCCATATGGAAGATTCATTTTGGCAAACTGGGCCTCTTTATTTGTTAGATTGAATGTCATGACCTCCTGAAGACCAAATCCAATCATAAGCTCTCGGATAGCATTTTCAAAATCAACGAACTCATCTCCCTTTCCTTGGACAACGAGTTCTGGCTCTTCGGGTTCTATAGAATTATAGCCGTATGCAATGAGAACATCCTCAAGGATGTCCCTTGAGTGCATTATGTCATCTCTAAATGCTGGATACCTCAACCTGGCCTTCCCATCAACGAGTTCAACATCATAGAACATTTTCTCAAGGAGCCCTTTAATCTCCTCATCACTCAACTCTATACCTGCAAGCTTTTTGATGTATTCAAGTTCCACTTCAAAGCTCTTTGGTGTTAAATTGGGTGTTTGAATTTCAAAGTCTTTGTAGATAACTCTAACGCTTTTTATTTTCCCTCCACGCTCTGCAAGAGCCGTGACAATAACATTTAGAGCCAACATTATTTTGTCAATATCCCATCCAGTAATATCAACAAACACGTTCCTTGTTTCCTCTGTGACTCTACCTGTAAGCTCGGAGTTGATCACAGGTGGCATTGAGAGTACATTACCCTCGGAGTCTACGAGAAGTGGATAATAGGGCTTATCTTTGATGAGATGTCCGTATTCTCTTCCCTTCTCATGCTTCTCAAGGATTTCATTCAGGGTTAGCTCCTCCTCAAATCCAAGAGGAACAAACTTCTCATCTTTATCGGCGGCTTTATAATAGATGGGCGGCTTCACCTTATCAAAGTCAAATATCCCTATTGCAACCTCTCGTCTTCTCCTTCCGAATGTCAGTGCAACCTTTTCTTGAAGGTTAATCATCTGTTTCAGCACTTCCTCATCAAACCTGAGGTCTTCAACGACAGCGTAAACACCGTAAGGTCGTATATCAGCGAGCTTTTCATCAACATAGACCTCGACGCCGCTTTCTTCAATCTCATACCTTGGAAGACCACGGGCTTTTCCAATAGCCCACTTTACCTGTCTCGCTATGCCCTCTGCACTCCAGAGATCAGGCCTGTTGGTATCCTTTGAATCAGCCTTAAAATAAATCTTCCCATTGTCTTCCCACACATCATCCAGCTCGCATTTGGCATAGAGGAATAGATCTTCCCATTCTTCAACAGTGAAGGACTCTCCAACGAGTTTTTCCAGGTCATCCTTGGACACATCAAACTTCGGCATTTATACCACCTCACCAGATTATCTTGGCCTCCCTGAGCCATCTCAGATCATAACTGAAGAGATAACGGATATCATCAATTCCAAGCTTAAACATAGCCAAACGGTCAATCCCAATCCCCCACGCTATCACAGGCACATCTACACCCAAAGCCCTTGTCATCTCCTCACGAAATATTCCCGCTCCCCCGAACTCAACCCAACCCAGCTCCTCATGATAGGCACTCATCTGAACACTGGGTTCTGTAAATGGATAGTAATCTGGCAGGAATTTGACCTTCTTTGCTCCTGCTATTTCAACTGCAAAGCGCTTGAGTATGCCAAGCAGGTGTTTGAAGGTCAGATTTTCTCCCACAACAAAACCATCAACCTGATTGAATTCAATGAGGTGGGTCCTATCAAGTACATCGGGTCTGAAAACCCTCTGTATCGTAAAGTATTTGCCCGGGATCTGAACCCCTCTGGCAAGCTGTCTCCCGCTTAGTGCTGTACCATGAGCCCTCGGCATAAGCAACATGGCCCTCTCAGGACTCCATACATATCCCCAGCCCCTTGAACCTGTAATCCATCCATTTTCATGGGACGCCTTGACCCTCTTAACAAGTTCCTTCTCAGGTAGATAACCCATCTTTGGATATTTGAGCTGATATGTGTCCGTCCATTCTCTCGCAGGATGATTCTGAGGCTGGAAGAGAGCGTCAAAGTTCCAGAACTGGGTTTCTATAAGACTATCCACGCTCATCTCTATAAAGCCCATCTCTATAAGCTTCCGTCTGATCTTATCAAGGAATGCCCTGTAAGGCTGCTTTTTGCCGGGATATATTCTCTTAACAGGAGCCTCTATGTTGAAACGTTTGAATTCGACTTCCCTCCATTTTCCAGATTTTATAAGTTCAGGTGTCAGAAATGAGACTTCTTCTTTTATTTCCAGATCTTTTTCAGCAATTTTAAGGCCTTTATCCGTTATTTCAACCTCCCTCTCAGTTATGCTTTCTTCCTCCGCAATTTTCCTTCTCTTAAGTTCCTTGATGGACACGAGCTTTGAGATTTCACTTGTTTCAGCTTCTCCTTTTTCGCTCAGAATCTTCAATGCTATATCGATCGGCCTCTCTTCAGCTTTCATACCTTTATCAGTTATCTCAAGAACAAGCTTCCCATCCTCTTTTTTCACCGACGCCCATCCATCTTTTCTAAGTATTCCTACTATGGGTCTGATCTCCTCTTCGCTCAGAACTCTCCTCAAATCATCCAGCGTAATCTTCTTTCTCTCTCTAAGAACCCTGAGGGCCCTTCTTTCTGGAAGTCCAATTTTTGCATATTTCTTTCCGGTATCACTCAGCTTAACAATGTTCTTTTCTCTCTCATGAAGCTTTACGAGTCCCTTACTCTGAAGCCAAAGAACAGCTCTCATAACAGCAACCTGATCCAGACCTGTTTCTTTAACCAGTTCCTCAAATTTTATCTTTTTCAAATCTTTGAGTTTAATGAGAGTTACCTTCTCTTGATAGCTCAAATCCATAAAGTCACCTCCCGGGTTGAATATGGATGGAAGTTACTTAAAAATTGCGGTTGAAAAAGAGAGGAAAACGTCAACCTCTCTGTGGGAAGAATACAACCTTTCCAGTCTTTCCAGCACGCATAAGTTCGAAAGCTTCCTCAAATTTATCAAAACCTTTATACCTGTGGGTCAGAATTGGTTCAAGATTCAGCTTTCCGCTTTGAATAAGTCTCGAAACTGTATACCACGTGTTCCACAGGTGCCTTCCTGTGATTCCGTAGACAGTGAGCGATTTGAAAATTATCAGGTTGTTGAAGTCAAGTGCAACATCTCTCGGAAAGAGGCCCAGCAGAGATACTCGTCCACCCGGAGTTACAGTCTGCAGACCCTGCTCAAGAGCCTTTGGAGCACCGCTGAATTCAAGGAATACATCGACACCATTGCCCTCAGTTATGTCCCTGACTTCCTTAACAACATCCTCCTCAAAGGGATTAATTATATAATCTGCACCAACCTTTTTCGCCAGTTTGCGTCTGAATTCACTGGGTTCGCTTACTATAACAGGATAGGCACCGCTTGCCTTGGCAACTGTTATTCCCAGAAGTCCCAGCGGCCCAGCACCAGTTATTAGTGTGCTCTTACCGGCAATCGGACCAGCCAGAACAGTATCAACCGCATTTCCAAGAGGCTCCTGAAGGGAAGCATACTCAGGAGGCATTCCCCTGGGGTTCTTCCAAGCATTCTGAGCAGGAACAATGGCGTATTCTGCAAAAACCCCGTCCATGTCAACCCCGAATATCTTAGTGTTCTGGCATACGTGATAATTCCCGGTTCTGCACTGGTAACATTTGCCACAGACAATATGAGTCTCGGCGGAGATATAATCACCAACCTGAAGACCATCTACACCCGGACCAATCTCAACGACTTCCCCAGCGACTTCATGGCCCATTATCTGCGGTGGCTTTATCCTGCTCTGGGCCCATTCATTCCATTCGTAAATATGTAAATCAGTTCCACAAATAGTGGTTGCAAGAACCTTGATAAGAACCTCTCCCGGTCCCGGCTTTGGGATATCAACTTCAACGAGCTCTGCTCCATATGCAGGTTTTGTTTTCATAATTGCGATCATTTTCCCATCCATCTTTATCATCTCCATAAAACGGTTACATGAATATCTAAACGAACATCTGATATAAATCTTTTGAACAAAGCTTTAAATACCCAAAAGACATCTCTTATAATGCAATCCCCTGTTGGTGGTGTCTGAATTGGAAGGCAGAAGATTTGAAAACAGGCAAAGAAAGAGATTCAGCCCCCAGCCCCCTGTTAAAGTTGGTGAACGGTATAGGGTTAAGATCGAAGCCATGGGGAAAGGTGGAGATGGTATAGCAAGAATTAGAGGCTTTGTTATTTTTGTTCCAAAGACCCAAATTGGAGATGAGGTCGAAATTGTTATAAATAATGTGAAACAGAAATTTGCATTCGCTGAAGTTATCGGGTAACCACCTAAGGCTTTGGTTTTGATTTGTTTTTCTCTTTGGTTTATACTTTTTATCAGAAAACCTTATATTCAGTTTAGGCTAAAAATCACGTAGATAGGGAGGAGTATAGAGAGGGAGCTTAAATGGCAGTTGTTGTTGTAACTGGAAGAGGTGGAGCAGGAAAAACTACCACAACAGCTAACCTGAGTGTTTATTTTGCAAGTAGGGAATACCGGGCACTGGCTATTGATGGTGATCTCTATCTGCCAAATCTTGGATTTCACTTTGCTTTTGAAAATGTCAAATACACCCTTCACTCCCTCCTGAAGGATCCAAACATGGATCCTGAATGGGCCATATACAAGCATCCAGAAACAGGTGTTTATGTAATGCCCGGAAGTACGAACCTTCAAGATGTTCTTGGAATTTCTCCCAAAAGGCTCCGCGATATAGTTGAAGATATGAAGTACAAATTTGGCGTCGTTTTTGTGGACTCACCCACTGGTGTTCCTTTTGATACTCTACCAACATTTGAAGTTGCAAACTATCAGCTTATAGTTGTGGAGATAGAAAGGTCACCAATCTATTCTTTCGAAACTATGGTGAAGAATGAAGTTGAGAAATTAAAGGCCTTAGGAGAAGAATATGGGCTTAAAATTGGAGTTATACTGAATAAAATAAGGGAGTCTCAGGATGTTGTCAATGACATAATCGAAGCTGTAGAAGAAGATTTGAAAGTTCCTGTTCTGGGGGCTATTCCCTTTGATGACAATGTTCCCACATCAATTAATGTCGGTGTCCCTGTAATTAGTTATCGTCCTAAAAGCTATGCAGGAATAGCATTTAAAGAAACTGGCCAGATTCTTGAGGAATGGATGTTCGGATGAGGGGGTGTTTTTATGGAGATCGAAACTGAAATTGAAGAAATTATTAAAAAAGTTGTCAGTGGTGAAATCAGGCTGTATCAAGTGGAGAAATATACTAATGGTGACAAACGTCTCGCCACTGAAATAAGACGAAAAGCCCTCGAAAGAAAATTAGGAATAAATCTTACAAATATTGGCTATTATTCAGTGGACCCAGCCCAAGTTATAGGCAAGAATATAGAGAACATGATAGGTGTTGTCCAGATACCGATGGGAGTTGCAGGGCCGCTCAAAATCAATGGCGAATACGCCAGGGGTGAATTCTACATCCCGCTCGCCACCACTGAGGGAGCCCTCATCGCGAGCGTTAACCGCGGCTGCTCCACCCTTACCGCTTCTGGCGGCGTTAAGACAACCATAATCGATGACAAGATGACCCGCGCGCCGCTCCTCAAGTGCCCGGACGCGAGAAAAGCCCGGGAAGTTGCAGAGTGGGTCAAGGCCAACATCGACTACCTTCAGGAGAAGGCCGTCAGCAGGGTTACCCGCCACGGAAAGCTTAGGGACGTTAAACCCTTCATAGTCGGCAACAACCTCTACCTCCGCTTCGAGTTCGAGACCGGCGATGCGATGGGAATGAACATGGTGACCATCTCCAGCGAGGAGATAATGAAGGTTATCGAGGAGGAGTTCCCCGATGTTAAGTACCTCGCCCTCTCCGGAAACCTCTGCGTGGACAAGAAGCCCAATGCGATGAACTTCATCAACGGGCGCGGAAAGACGGTGATAGCCGAGGCAGTAATCCCGCGCGAGATAGTCGAGAAGAAACTTAAAACCACTCCGGAGCTCATTGCCGAGGTGAACTACAGGAAAAACCTCGTTGGCTCCGCCCAGGCAGGTTCATACGGCTTCAACGCCCACTTTGCCAACATAGTCGGTGCCATCTTCCTCGCCACAGGCCAGGACGAGGCGCAGATTACAGAGGGCTCACACGGTATAACCCTGGCTGAGGTGACCCCCGAGGGGGACCTTTACATAAGCATCACCATGTCGAGTCTTGAGATAGGCACGGTTGGAGGGGGAACGCGCGTCCCAACGCAGAGGGAGGCGCTGAGCATAATGGGCGTTGCCGGCGGCGGAGAACCGGCAGGAACGAACGCCAAGAAGTTCGCCGAGATCGTTGCGGGAGCCGTCTTGGCCGGAGAGCTCTCGCTCCTCGCGGCTATAGCTGCGAAGCACCTCGCCAAGGCCCACAGGGAGCTTGGGCGTTAAAGATTCTTTACCTCCACCAGCCCCTTCTTTTCTGAAGCTTTGTAAACCTTTCTCACGGTTTTTTCATTAAGCTCGCTTATGAATGTTCTCGTTTTGATGTTCCTCGGTCCAAAGAGGTATTCCACCGATGCCACGACCGCACCCAGGATGAGGGCACTCCAGAGCCCAAGATGCAGGTAATCTTCAAGGGATATGAGAATTACAGAGGCCACGATGTCTATAAGAAAGCGCCACTTCCTGCCTTTTCCCCTCACACCCTTTCCCGATATTTCCTCGATCCTTCCCTCGGCCAGCGCCTCGAAAAAATCTCTTAAACCCTTTGTTGGCACAACGAAAACCCTTGGGAGTAAACCGTTGATTAGAACGAGCTTCTCCCCTAATGGAAGGACGAATACGTAGCGATTTTCACCCTTCAGGTCAATCACAAGCAACCCTGACCCTTCCCCGGAGACTCAAGGATGGAAAAGCTATCCGGAACGGGGTTCTTGAAGTCAAGGGCTGAGGGAAAGGCCGTCCTAATCTTCTCAGGCCGGACGTTCAGCCTGTAGTAAAAGATGAGAATCGAGTTTATGAACTTCATCAAGAAGAAAACCACTTCAGGCTTTAAATGGATTTCGCCGTTGGAGGGTAAAACAGATTTTTAAAGGGAATCCACTAAGGTTCCGGGGGATGATGACCATTTCCCTCACTCTGATGGGTGACGAGGAGCCGATGCTCTGACCCTTTAACCCTTC
>CAZAPD010000026.1:0-2940 GCA_964487115.1 uncultured Thermococci archaeon
CTTCACGACTTCGAGGTTGGTCTTCTCTTCTCCAGCTGAAATGTTGTAGACTTCCCTTTTCTCACCTTTCTCCAAAACGAGCTCTATCGCCTCACAGTGGTCAAGAACATAGAGCCAATCCCTAACGTTCTCGCCAGTACCATAGATAGGTATTTTCAAGCCCATGCTTGCCCTTATTATCGTCTTTGGGATGAGCTTTTCAGGGAACTGGTAAGGACCGTAGTTGTTGGTACACCTTGTTATGGATGCGTTTAAGTTGTATGTCCTTGTGTGGCCAAGGACGAGCATGTCCCCGGCCGCTTTGCTTGCCGAATAGGGAGAAGAAGGCATCAACCTGTCTTCTTCTGTGAAAGAGCCTTTTTGTATGTCCCCATAGACCTCGTCAGTGCTTATATGAACCAATCTAACCTCTGGATTGACTTTCCTTATGGCCTCTAAGATGGTGTAAACTCCCAAAATGTTGCTCTCTACAAATGCGTAGGGGTTTGAAATGCTTCTGTCCACATGGCTCTCGGCTGCGAAGTTAATCACTGCATCAACCTTTTTGACAAGTTCCTTGACCAGCTCAAACTCGTTTATGTCCCCCCTGACAAAAGTATAGCGCGGGTCATCTTTCAAATCCCTCAAGTTGGCCAAATTTGAGCCGTAGCCGAGCTTGTCCAGATTTATGACTTCCCAATCATTGTGCTGTCCCAAGATATATCTGATGAAGTTGCTTCCGATGAACCCTGCTCCTCCCGTGACTAAAACTTTCATCATTCTTACCTCACAGCATTAATTGAGAGTTATCTCCAATGATCAGTTTTCTCCCGAGAGGGTGGTTGTCAGAGTTTAATATCCTAACTCTTTTTCCTACCAAGCTTTCAAGTATTCTTCCAGCGTTTCTTATTTCGCTTCCTTCCAAAATAACTGAATCTTCGATTTCCGTGTTCTCAATAACACAATCGTTTCCTATACTCGTGTAGGGCCCGATATATGCATTCCTGAGCACACAGTTTTTGCCAATTATGGCTGGTCCCTTTATAACGGTGCTCTCGTCGATCTGAGTACCTTCCTCAATTATCACCCTACCATGGATCCTCGCCTTGGTTTCCACTTTAATGTCAGTTTTTATATCGTCCAGAATTAAGCGGTTCGCATCCAAAATATCCTCGGGCTTTCCGGTGTCCTTCCACCAGTGCTCAACCTTCGTCCAACCGACCTTATAACCATGATCAATGAGCCACTGTATAGCGTCGGTAATCTCAAGCTCATTCCTCCATGAAGGCTTCAAGTGCTTTACAGCTTCATGAACTACGGGCTTGAAGAAGTAAATCCCCACTAAAGCCAGATTACTCGGAGGAACTTTCGGCTTTTCAATTAAGCGTTTAATCGTCCTCCCATCTTCGCTCAGCTCAGCCACGCCGAACTGCTGGGGATTCGGAACTTCACACAAAAGAATGCTCGCATCGAGGTTTCCCCTTTTGAAATGCTCCAAATGCCTCACAATACCCTCTCTGAGGATATTATCGCCGAGATGCATGACAAAATCATCATCTTCCAAATAATCCCTCGCTACGAGTATCGCATGGGCCAATCCTTTTGGCTCTCCCTGATAGATGAACTCAATGCTGGCGTCCCAATCAACGCTTTTAACGGCTTCAATTACTTGGTCTTTGTTTGGTCCCACAATAATCCCAATATCGTGGATTCCCGCCTCAATAACGTCCTCAATCGCATAGAAAAGAACTGGCTTGTTTGCTACTGGAATGAGCTGCTTCTGCTGGGAATAAGTCAGCGGTCTCAGCCTCGTACCATGACCACCTGAGAGGATAAGAGCTTTCACGAAGATCACCATCGTTGATATTATTCCAGGAAATAAAAACTTATCGTGCTGAGATAAAAATGTGGGGATGATAAATAACTCCTGCAATGCACAGGTGGGCCTTTTCGATTATTGCAGTTTAAAATTTTGCATTCATGATTTGAATTTCTAACCAATCTCTACAGCGTGAATTTTTCACGCAAATCCTCCCGAACTCAGAGAAAAATATAAATCCAAAAAATTCATCACATGATCAAGTGATGAATATGGATCGTCCTCTCCTGTCATTCGATGAGTTGCTGTTCATCCTCGGAGGGCTGTACGGCGAAAATGAGTTTGATAGTCGAACCGCAGCTAGAGATTTACAGAACATCCTAATACCCCTCCGGAAAGACCCGCGACTCGTTAAGAGACTTCAGCCTAAGATAGTCTCAAACGATCTTAGAAGGCTGTACATGATGGGATTCCTAAGGCGAAGGAGGGTTAAGAGGGAATGCCGTACAAAAAGCGGGAAAAAGGGTTATAAGGGCTACAAGTACATGTACAGGATAAACCGGCAGGGATGGGATTATATAGAATACCTGTTAAAGGGAACATTGAAAAAGGATTCAGGCTTCATACTTACAAAGGAGGACGTGGAAGCTGCTATGATTGCAGCCTTAAAGGCCAGTGCGCTCCGTTCACTGGAGGAGAGGAATATACATACTATGAGAGTTCTGATGGACCTGGTAAACCGGCAGTTAAACGAGAAATTTAAGGGAAATGGATACAGACGATTTCCACTGAAGCGTATTCTTTTCGAGAAGGAAATAAACTGGCTGGCAGTGATATCACGACTTCAGATGATGGGTGAATCGGAGCAGAAGATGGATAAATTCTGAGGAAAGCGAGAATAAAATAAAGACATATCGCCAGCCCAGAATCTAGCACCTTCATCCAATTCTGAAAATCCCTCTATCAAGCACAGTTCTCTTCTTGAGGTAAGTATATCTCACAACGACACTCCCATTTAACTCCTTTGGCAGTATGAACTCTTTCTTGCCCTTTACTGAATACCACTTCTTAAACACCAGAGTTCCATTTTCCAGATAGCCAAAGACACCCAGACCTGTTCCGGTGGCGTTTTCAAATCTGAA
>CAZAPD010000027.1:0-32247 GCA_964487115.1 uncultured Thermococci archaeon
GAAGACAGGGCATTCTTCGACATCAACGATGCTTAAGGGTTTGGCGTATTCCTTAAATCCAATCCCTTGAGTCGTTACAATGAAGTTGCTCGAATTCCTGAATCCAAAGAGCTTTGGTGAGCCTTTGATATCAGCTGTAATACCTGTAATCTCCTTAAAATTTTCCTGCTTGAGCTTCAGCTGTTTCTTGTATTTGATGTGTTGCCACAAGCAACCGCCGCATTTACCGAAATGCTCACATCTCGGAGTCTGCCTGAGCAAAGAAAACTCAACAACTTCAAAGCTCTCAGCTATAATCCTCCCAAATCTCCTTCTTGTTTTGTAAACTTTTACAAAGTCTCCAACAACAGTATAGGGGATATAAATTGGTTTTTCAGCCTTTAAAACACCTAAACCTTCATCACTCATCTCTTCAATGTAGCCTTGAGCTTTCATGAGTTCAACTCTCCATTGTTAGTCTTTTTCTACTGCACCAGCTCGATTTCAGGAATTCCTTGAAAATCAGCGTCAAATGTGGCAAGCTTTGAGACACCGTTAAGGATGCAGGTAGCAAGGATTTGAGCGTCCCTCGGCATTAGTCCATAAGTTACGGCATAGACCTCCACAAGACTAACACTATTAACATCCTCAATAACTTCAATGCCATACTTAAATAAGACAGCAAGGATTAAAGTAAATGCCTCTTCGATAAAACCTTTTCCTTCTTCTGTCTTCAAATATTTCCTTGCGTCATGCCGATTCCTTATTCCTGACTTTTCACTCAGAAGCTTTCTAAGAACTACATAAATAGCCTCTTCAAGCGCGGCAAAAGATGTTACAAGTTCCCCCTTGTTTTCTTCCAGTATGTCGGTAGCTTTCTCTGTAAGCTCAGTTTTAAAAAGGTAGTTGTAGAAGATGTTTGCATCAACATAAATCAAAGTCCTGCCTCCTCCGCGTATCTCTCAAGCTCCTCAACGGTCGCTTCCCCGAGCATTCCCGGATAAACCTTTTTTTTGAGGGCTTTGACGAGAAGTTGGGCGTCTCTCTCAAGAATTCGTTTGAGGAGTTTGGAATCAACTCCCGCAGGTATCCTAATTGTAATCTCCCCCACTCACATCACCATTTGCAGATTTAACTTGAGGATGTATTAAACATTTGCTTTGAACTATCCAAAATTCTTCTAAACCTCTCCCGCTAAACATTCAAATGGTGATTAGCATGAAGCCCAAGGTCTTTATAACAAGGAAAATCCCAGAAAACGGAATCAAAATGATTCAAGAGTATTACGAAGTTGAAGTCTGGAGAGATGAAAATGAGCCCCGAGAGAAGTCCTGCTTGAGAAAGTTAGAAATGTTGATGCCTTAGTAACTCTGCTGAGCGACAAAATTGACAGAGAAATCCTTGACAATGCTCCAAGGCTTAGAATCATTGCCCAATACGCTGTCGGCTATGACAACATTGACATTAAAGAGGCGACGAAAAGAGGAATTTATGTAACCAACACGCCAGACGTCTTAACCGAAGCTACAGCAGATTTTGCTTGGGCTTTGCTTTTAGCAACAGCAAGGCATTTAGTTGATGCGGATAAATTTGTGAGGAGTGGAGAATGGAAGGTTGCATGGCATCCGCTCATGTATCTCGGCTATGATGTTTATGGAAAGACAATCGGAATAATAGGATTTGGAAGAATAGGGCAGGCGATAGCAAGAAGGGCTAAGGGCTTTAACATGAGAATCCTCTATTATTCTCGCACAAGAAAGCCTGAAAAAGAGAGGGAACTTGGAGCTGAGTTTAAACCGTTAGATGAGCTGCTTAGGGAGAGCGACTTTGTGGTTTTAGCAGTTCCATTAACAAAGGAAACATACCATATGATAAACGAGGAGAAGCTTAAGCTCATGAAGCCAACGGCAATACTCCTCAATATTGCAAGAGGAAAGGTTGTTGATACAAAAGCCTTGATTAAAGCTCTTGAAGAGGGCTGGATTGCTGGAGCGGGCTTAGATGTCTTTGAAGAAGAACCTTACTATAATGAGGAGCTTTTCAAGCTGAAGAGTGTAACTCTCGCTCCCCACATAGGAAGTGCAACTTATGGAGCAAGACATGCAATGGCAGAGCTTGTTGCAAGGAATTTGATAGCCTTCGCTAAAGGTGAAGTTCCGCCGACACTTGTGAATAGAGAGGTGCTGAATGTTAGGAAGCCTGGATTTTAGGGGCCGGGAAGGACACCCCATCCCCAAAGATACTCCATGACGGTCCATCCCGTAAGAAGCATCGCCAGACCATATGCCATTGCCTCATTTTTGCTTTTTGATTTGATGAGTTTAAACGCAAATAAGAGGGCTGCCAGCCCAAAAGCAAATGCAGAGGGGTATGTGCTCCAGTGTGTCTTTCCCAGCAGGTCATACTGGTTGACCATGTATGCATGAAGTCCCCATATTGCGAGAAAATGGGCGTTTCCAAATGCAGGGCCAATGGAAATCTGTCCTGATCTCCAGAGCATGATGAACATCAACAAAAACGCAAAGTACAGCGGCATGTTCATCCAGCTCTCAACCTTTACAAAACCTGCAGTTTCGAGCAGCTCTCCAATCGATGCCCAGAAGAAAAGTCCGGAGAATATTCCGGAATAATTTCCCTTCACAGATCCGCTCTTCTTTATTGAGATATAAAAGAGCAGAGAGGCTACAAGAAAGAAAGCAGCTGCTCCAGCCACTGTCATGGTTCTGGACTTTTCAAGCGTCATCAGAACTGGATAAGTAACTCCGTAGGATAGAAAAACAATCAACGCGCACCTGAAACCTTCAGTTTTCGCCTCCAATAAAATCACCAGTCTCTATTTATACACCAAGCTTAAACCTCTTCGCATCATCGCACATATAGACGTTGTTGAAGTAAATGTAGCTTTCCTTTTTGTTCCACTCTTTCACCCGTTCTGCAATCTTTTCAAGCTCTTCATCGATATATTTGTGCTTGTAAATTATCCTCCCGTTTTCGTATGCCCCATGAAGGCGATAGTAATTGATGTCCCCTCTGTGAAGAGGCTTTCTGATGAGAGGGTCCGCTACATCAATGAGGTCAAATTCTCTCA
This sequence comes from uncultured Thermococci archaeon, assembly GCA_964487115.1. Classification (GTDB taxonomy): domain Archaea; phylum Methanobacteriota_B; class Thermococci; order Thermococcales; family Thermococcaceae; genus Thermococcus. The sequence goes on from CAZAPD010000027.1 coordinate 3,068, forward strand.
CGAATTTCTTTATCCCCTCCTCGCTCCAGCCTCTAAGCTCAACAGCTATCTCAATGTCCCTGCTTATCTTTGAGAAGAACTTTTCTGCATTGGCAAAGCTCTCTTCACTTTCTTTAAAGCTCTTGGGAAGCTGAATTAAAATGAAGCCTGCATTCAAAATTCTTGCTTCGTTGAGTGTTATCTCCCAATACTTGAAGACCTCATTGGTGGGCTTTAAAAACCCAACATCTTTGCTTGGCTTAACGTTGCTTCTCCTCCATGTTGGACTATTGGCTGGATGTGTTATTCCCTGAAAAGCCTTGATTGAAAACACAAATCCTTCAGGTGCTTCGCTCCTCCATTTTTTGAGAGTCTTTTCTTCTAAAATTCGGTAAAAAGTCTGCTGAATTTCAACTGTCTTAAAATCTTGGAAGTATTTCTTTCTCGCCTCACAAAAACCGCAAGTGCCAACAAAAATCATGTAGTCTCACCAGAATTAGAATCAGCATTCCAAAAAATAAAGCTATTGCCAAACCCTTATTTCCATTCCAAATGAGCTCTCTTAACAGCCAAAACTCCCGAATACGTGTATTCGTCCCAAATTTTTTCGACTTCATCGAAAACTATCCTCGCTTTGAAGAACGGCGCATCCCTTACAAAAGTCTCAAATTCGCCACCTTCCCCTGCTACGTGGACGTCGTACTTCTCGTGAAGCTTTACCAGCTCCTCAAGCGCCCCCTTATCTATTTTCCTCCCCAGCCATTGCTCATCGAGGCCGTAGGCAGATACGCCAACAATTACAACATCAAAGATTCTGATTATCTCTTCCATGTAATCCACAGGATCCCTGTGCCATGCAGGAGCAAAGCTCCTTAATCCGAGCTCCTCAGCAACTCTGTCGACTCTTTCCTTCTGATACCTGCTCGCAAGAGCTCCTGAGACAATAGCGTCTACATCAAGCTTTTCAAGGATTTTTTTCAGATCTTCAACTTCCTTCTCTTTCTCTCCCTTGGTAAATCCATTAATGAGAGGGATTCCTATGGCTTCTGCCTGCAGATCAGTTAGATGTATGTTCGGCACATGATACATGTAGCTCTCCTCGCTCTCAGAGTGCATACTGACCAAGTAGTTCACATCGAACCCCTGTTTGAGAGTCCAGTAGAGAGCATAGTTTGAATCTTTTCCGCCTGAATAGAGGACAGCAACACGCATCTCTCCCCACCCGAAAGTTTTAAATTACCTTGGGTTAATTTAATTTTGTCTAAGATTTCTCAGGAGAGCTTAAAAGCTTTTGGAGGTGAAGCAGTGAAAGCCGTGATTCTGGCAGCGGGCCTTGGAAAACGGATGGGGTATAAGCCAAAAGGACTCATAAAGATTGCCGGCAGAGAAATCCTTTACAGGACAATGAAAAATCTCACAGAGCTTGGAATTTCCGAATTTGCAGTCATAACAAACGCCAGATACAGAGAAGAATACGAGGGATTCATCAGAAAATACGGGTTCAACGCGGAGCTCATAATAAACAGACATCCTGAAAAGGGAAATGGATATACACTTTATCTGGCCAAGTCACATGTTGGTGGTAAATTTATCCTCCTCATGAGCGACCATATTTACGGAAAAGACTTCCTCAAAAGAGCTGTAAAGGGAGAAGGCCTCGTTGTTGATGAAACTCCAGAATACACTGACCTTGATGAGGCGACAAAGGTTAAAATCAAAGATAACCGTGTGGAGGATATTGGAAAGCATCTTAAAGATTTTGACGCTATTGATACAGGATTCTTTGTTTTGACTTCTGAGATATTTGGTATTGCTGATGAGATTTTGTCAGAAAAAGGAAAAGCTGAGCTGAGTGAGATCGTAAAAAGAGCTAAGCTTAAGGTAACCCCTATTAACGGATTTTTATGGATGGACATTGACACTCCAGAGGATATTAAAAAAGCCAGAATGCTGATGGTTCGGACCTCCATAAAGGGTGCAGGGGATGGCTTCATATCAAGACATCTAAACAGAAAGATTTCCACAAGAATAAGCACACTCCTCGTTGATCACGTTACTCCCAACCAGATGACCGTTGTAACTTTCCTCTTCGGAATTTTATCAGCTTTGATGAACTTTGTTAGCATACCTCTTGCAGGAATTCTGTATCAGATAAGCTCAATCTTTGATGGTGTCGATGGCGAGATTGCACGGGCGAGCATGAAGACGAGCAGATTTGGTGGCTATATAGATTCAATCCTTGACAGATACGTAGATGCGGCATTTTTGTTGATATTAGCTTACGTTACAATTAAAGAACCTCTCTGGTGGGCAATAGCTGTGACAGCAATCTTTGGCTCAGCAATGGTGAGCTACTCAACCGAACGATACAAAGCAGCTTATAGAGAGGATATTTACAGGGACATACCTGCAATAAGGTGCCTTATTGGAAAGAGGGATGAGAGGATATTCCTGACCATGCTATTCTGTTTGATAGGGCAGACGAAAGCTCTCTTTGCTCTGTTAGCAGTCTTAACAAATCTCAGAATAGCCGCGACAGTTTGGTTGGTATGGAGAAATAAAAGAAATTAATCGAGAAACTCCAGGGCTTTCTCTGTCTTCCTATCGAACAGAACAACCCTGTCTTCCCTCAGCTTTACGGTAACTTTTTCTCCAAATGTGAAGTGCTCCCCCTCTGGTGCAAAGACTTTGACAGCAGCTCCGTTAACTGAAACAGTAACAATCTGTTCCCTCCCAAGAGGTTCAAATGAGTACACCTCTCCTGCAAGACCTTCAGTAGCTCCTCGAACAACTTCCGCATCATGAGGTCTGAATCCAAGGAGAACTTTCTTTATACCCAGCTTCTGAGTTAGCTCTCTGTATTGAGCTGGAACCGGTATCCTGCTACCATAGACGTTTAGATAACCATTTTCAATCTCCACTTCTGCATCAACGAAGTTCATGGGTGGATTTCCAAGAAAACCTCCGACAAACCTGTATTTCGGTCTGTAATAAACGTCATCCGGTGTTCCAACCTGAAGTATCTTTCCTTCCCTGATAACCGCTATCCTGTCAGCCATTGCTAACGCCTCGGCTTGGTCGTGGGTGACATAAATCGCCGTAATGCCAAGCTCCTTCTGCAGTCTCTTCAGCTCAGCCCTAACCTCAATTCTAAGCAGAGCATCTAAGTTGCTCAGAGGCTCATCCAAGAGCAGAACATCCGGCTCTTTAACTAAAGCTCTCGCTATTGCAACTCTCTGTTGCTGCCCACCGCTGAGCTGCCAAGGATACCTGTCAAGCAGATCCTCTATGTGCAACATCTGTGAGACTTCCCTGACTCTGGTGGCTATTTCTCCTTTCGGAACCTTTCTGAGCTCAAGGGGAAAGGCTATATTATCAAAAACCTTCATGTGGGGGTATAACGCCCAGTTCTGGAAAACAAGACCAACATTTCTGTCCTTCGGAGGTATATTCGTGACATCCCTATCATCGAAATAAATCCTCCCTCTTGTCGGTCTGTAAATCCCGGCTATTGTGTAGAGGAGTGTCGATTTTCCGCTTCCTGAAGGACCCAGCAAAGCCATAAACTCTTTATCATTAATTTTTAATGTAATATTCCTGAGCGCGGTAAAGTCATCAAACTTCTTGGTTATTCCATCAAGGGTAATACTGACCATTTCCATCACCCCTTAATTCCACCCGAATATCCCTGCAAGAGTATTTGCTGGGCTGTGATGAAGAAAATTATTGTCGGAAGCAGATAAAGAGTCCCAGCGGCAGCTATTAAGGGCATGTGTGAAAACTCAGCCTCTATGTTTGCCTCAATGAATGTTGCAAGAGTCTGATCAATGAGGAATGTCCGCACATAGATTATATCCTGCCAGCCGGCTAAAAATGCAAACAGAGCAACCGCCAGTATACCCGGTTTTATTAGGGGAAGCATAATCTTCCGCCACACCTTTATCCTCGATGCCCCGTCAATTATGCCCGACCATTCAAACTCCCACGGTATCGTGTCAAAGAAACCCTTCATCAGCCAGACTGACATCGGAATTTCAAGAGCGGCCCTTGCGAATATCACATACACAAATGAATAAAGCCTGACAAAGTCAGAAGTCTGAGGAAATGTCAATCGATAAAGGAGGTAAACTCCAACAATCAGCGCAACACCGGGGAATGCATGCAAAATCAGAAGAAGCACCATCATATGTTTTCTTCCTCTGAAGTTAATCCTTGAAAGAGAATAACCTGCAAGGGCGCTAATTCCCGTAACGACTCCAGCAACACCGAGGGCTACAATCAGAGTATTCAGTGTGATCCGAAGTATGTTTGCTCTTATTCCCCCTGTTGTGGCCAGTTTTCCATGGAAAACGTTAATCCAGTTCTCAATGGTGGGATGAAAAGAAGAGGGATTCAGATTTGTCACCATATCTGTACTGAAGCTCGAAAGCACGAGCAGGGTGAAACCTATGATAAGAGGCAGACTGGCAAGTAGGATTGCCAAGATTATAATCCTGCTATACCTTCTTGGCCTTGTTTCAACGTCTCTCATCAGAAGTCACCTCTTGGCCTCTTCATCATTTTCTCAAATTGTAGAACCTTCAGCGTTACAAAACCTCCTATTATGCCAATGATGGATAGGAGAACCGCCGCTGCGGCAGCTAACCCCTGATCCTGCTCTCCCATTCCAAAGGCAGTGTTGAAGACATAGAGTGCCAAGGTTGTTCCATAGTCACCATTCACCAGATCCCACTGAACGAGAAGGAAAAGATGGGGATACGTTGTGAGGAGGCTGAGGAACTGCCATGTGAGAACATACATGAAATGCCATTTAACCATGGGGATGAGAATCCTCCGTGAAATCTGCCATGAAGAGGCTCCGTCGACCCTCGCAGCTATTACAAGCTCCTTTGGGATCTGATTTAAAGCGGAGGTAAATACTATCATGCCAAAGCTAACACCAACAAGCCCGTTCACGAAGATTATTATGCTCCAAGCTCCCCATGGAACAATTTGACCCCATGGAATGGGCTGGGAGATCACACCCAGTTTCATAAGAATCGAGTTAAGCGTCCCAATTTCACTGCCGTGAAAGAAGTAATACCAAACAAGGCTGTAGACAGCTATGGGAGACATTCTTGGTAGAAGCCAGAGAAGCCTAAAGGCGGAAGCTGGTCTTTCATCTATGAAAAACGTTGCCAAAGCTAATGTCAGACCACCAAAGACGTTAATAACCAGTGTTATGGCAACAAAAACCACGGTTGTAAGGAGAACAGCTTTAAAAGTTGGATCATGCTGGAACATGTAAAAAAGCCTGTGGTAATTGTAAAAACCAACAAATTCTGTAAGATACTTGCTAACATTCCAGTTCCGCATCTGTGTAAAACTTATATAAACCGTCATAACTAATGGCACAAGATAAAAGAGCAGCACCATAACAATCATTGGAGAAAGAAAAAACGAAAGGGTTGTGAGCCGATCTTTGTTCATGTCACCACCTCATTGCTGAGGGAATTTCCAGTTTTTAGGAATTTCCCCTGTGATTTCTACGTTTTTAGCAAGCTCGGGATCTGCCTTAACTTTCTGGATAATGTAGTCAACTGCATCTTTTGGAGTCATCTCATTCCTGAGTACCTTATCAACAGCTTCTTTGAATATATCGGCCAGTGCTGGATACTTCGGATGGGCTGGAGCCAAATGAGTGTACTCAAGCATGTAGCTAACATTTGCTAAAAATTGAGCATTTATTGGATTCACTGTGGCTTTAACGATGTCCTTGATATTATCCTTAACCGTTGGATCGAGATCAAGATTGAGGTTCTTCAAGTCATTAAGCCACTTTTCGTCCTTGATAAGCTTTGCTGCTTCCTTTCTGACTGGTAAGTGGGCTGAGATGACGCTGTGTATTGCGTTTATGTCTGGATCACTCGCCTTTATTAACATGAGAAATGCGAGTTCATGGTAGATATTCTTAAGCTCATCATACTTAGGATTCTGCTGGCCGGCTTTGGAGTTTATCATCCAAACAAAGGGCTGGCTTAATGTTACCGGCTTGTCGCCTTTCTCGCCTGCTGGGAAGAGTGTATAATAGAACCACTTTTTAACTTCCTCAGGCTTCAAACCTCTTCCATGATAGTACTGCTTGGTCTGCCACTCAGTCCAGTACCATGTGCCACCTATATCAAAGAGCGTCTTTCCTTCAACTATTGTCGGATGTATCTGCTTAGCCCAATCCCAGCTCATTATATCCTCTGGGAGGAGACCATCGCGGGCAAACTTCCATTCAACATATAGCCATTTGTAAACGGCAGGAACGTCGACAACCAGCTTTCCGGTATTTGGATCATAAAGCTTGCCTCCAAAAGCAAAGATAAACTGTATCAGGTCTGGATGAGCAGAACCCTTTCTGTGTATAAGACCCCACTCAGCGGCACCGCTTTCTTTGGCCTTCTTAGCCCAGTAGTAGACATCACTCCACGTGAATTCTCCATTCTTTACCTTCTCGTCGAGACCGTTAAGATTGAAACCTATCTTTGCCGCAACATCCTTTCTGATGTACAGCGGCCTCGCTTCGGTATCCTGTGGTAAACCATAGAGTCTGCCCTTAAACTTGGATGCATCTATAAGGGACGGGTAGAAGTCGTTAATAACACTCTGATAGGCCTTAGCATAGTCTGTTATATCGAGTATGTAGCCTTCATCGGCCAACGTGGGGAGAAATGCATAGCTGTTCACGAAGAAATCTCCAGCCTGTCCAAGAGGTTGTTTGCTGAGGTACTCTTTATACGCATCTTGGAAGGAGGCAACATAGTGAGTCTCAGTTACCACAATTTTGACCTTAACCCCATTCTTCTGCCAGATTCTATTTATCCTCCTCGCTGCCTCAACGATTCCATAAACCCTCATAACACTGTTAGGGTCACCAGAACCCCATGCAGAAAACTTAACCTCATTAATTCCCTTTTGTTCAAGCACCTTTCCTATAGAAACCGCATCCTTTGTGAAATCCCCGGTAAGCTGTACTGTTGCGGAAGAAGTCTGAGTCCCTCCGCCGCCGCTGATGCAACCACTGGCAATCGCTCCAAGAAAGACTAATGCTACTATCCAGATGCTTTTCATTTTCATTACTATCACCTCTAATCTAAAGTTCTCAAAATCAGAGCCTAAAATGGCCCTCCAAGAGTTTATTTGAGAAAGTAAGCGGGTATCACATTTTAGTCAGATTTTGTTATTTATAAAATTTTTGCTGGAATGATAATTCATAACCAAAAACTATTTAATATGTGTAAAATATTATATAGCAAAATAAGGAGGTGGACGGAATGGTTAAGGTTCTCATACTCGGCCAAGGATACGTGGCAAGCATATTTGCGAGCGGTCTGGAGAAGATAAAGGCAGGCAAGATAGAGCCTCACGGTGTTCCTCTCGCCAATGAGCTTCCAATTAAAATCGGAGAGATAGAGATAGTCGGTTCCTATGATGTCGATGCCAGCAAGGTTGGGAAAGACCTCCACGATGTCGTCAGGATCTACGACAGCGAAGCTCCTGAGAGCCTTGGGGGAATCACAGTCAGAAAAGGTGTGCACCTCGGAAGCCTCAGAAACCTGCCGATTGAGGCTACCGGCCTTGAGGATGAGATGAGCCTTAAGGAGGCTATTGAGCACCTCATCAATGAGTGGAAGGAGCTCAAGGCTGAGGTGTTTATCAACGTCTGCACCACTGAGGCTTTCGTTCCCTTCGAGAGCAGGGAGGCGCTTGAGAAGGCCATCGAGGAAGACAACAGGGACAGGCTTACCGCCACGCAGGTTTATGCCTACGCCATTGCCCAGTACGCCAAGGAGGTGGGCGGAGCGGCCTTCGTCAACGCCATACCAACCCTCATAGCCAATGACCCAGTCTTTGTAGAACTTGCGGAGGAGAGCAACATGGTGATTTTTGGCGATGATGGTGCCACAGGTGCAACCCCACTTACAGCTGACATACTCAGTCACCTTGCCCAGAGAAACCGCCACGTCTTAGACATAGCCCAGTTCAACATCGGTGGAAACAACGACTTCTTAGCTTTAACCGACAAGGAGAGGAACAGGAGCAAGGAGTTCACCAAAAGCTCAATCGTCAAGGATCTGCTCGGCTACGATGCGCCGCACTACATCAAGCCCACAGGATTCCTTGGACCCCTCGGCGACAAGAAGTTCATAGCGATGCACATTGAGTATATTAGTTTTAACGGCGCCCATGATGAACTAATCATAACCGGCAGAATAAACGACAGTCCAGCTTTGGCGGGTCTCCTCGTTGACCTCGCGAGGCTTGGAAAGATGGCGGTTGAGAGGAAGGCATACGGGACTGTCTACGAGGTCAACGCCTTCTACATGAAGAACCCTGGCCCGAAGGAGATGAGCAACCTCCCGCGCATCATTGCTCACGAAAAGATGATGATGTGGGCAGGCCTGAAACCGAGATGGCTTTGACTTTCTCACTTTTATTCCAAAAAGTTTTTTATCAAAACCACAAACTTTTCTTGGGGAGGAAGAATGAGTTGGAAGAGGGGAGCATATCCGGAATTTAGCCTTGAAGATGCACTCGCTGTTATTTTTATGCTGAAAAATCCAACAGGGCGGAAGGCAATATCAGAAGAGTTGAATCTTGGCGAGGGAAGTGTGAGAACACTCTTGAAGAAGCTCTCGGGTATTGGAATTATCACTTCCACACAGAAGGGACATTTTCTAAATGAAAAGGGGGTCGAACTTCTAAGAAAGCTGCAGGAGCTGTTCTCTGAACCTGTCAGGACTCGTGAAGTTGAAGGAATGACTGCAGTTGCCCTGAAAGTCAAAAACCCACCTAAATTCAAAAGCATTGAGCTGAGAGATGAAGCCATAAGATTCTTTGCAAGAGGAGCAATGATTCTCCTGATCAAGAACGGTGAAGCTGTTTTTCCGGAGGATGAGAGAAAGCTGAAGGAAACGTTTCCAGAGATGGTCCAGAGCATAGAGACGTTAGAGCCCAAGGAAGGAGATATTATAGTAATCACATGGGCAGATAACAATGCAGATGCCCTGAAAAGTGCTATACACGTTGCAGTATTCCTTAAAGAAGATCAACTACCCAAAGAAATCGTAAATCTAACGAGGTGAAATAATGAACCGGCTGATTTTGGCTCTTGATGTGTATGAAAGAGAGACGGCGCTAAGGATTGCCCGGGAAACCAAAGAGTTTCTGTGGGGGATAAAGGTCAATTGGCCATTAATCTTGGGGGCGGGTATCGGTATAATCCGAGAGCTGAAGAAAGAAACTGAACTACCTATTATAGCTGATCTAAAGCTCGCTGACATACCTAACACCCATAGGCTCATAGCGGCTAAAGTCTTTAATGCAGGAGCAGACTACATTATAACTCACGGATTTGTTGGAAAGGACAGTGTTAAAGCTGTAATGGAACTTGGTGAAGTGATCATCGTCGTTGAAATGAGCCATCCCGGGGCGAAGGAGTTCATCCAACCTGTAACTGACAGGCTTATTGAGCTTGCAAACGATTTGAAGCCATTTGGAGTTATAGCTCCAGCCACAAGGCCAGAGAGGGTTAAACACATAAGGAGAAAGCTCAAAAAAGGCATTAAAATCTTAAGTCCGGGAGTTGGAGCTCAAGGAGGAAAAGCTAAAGATGTTTTAAAAGCTGGGGCAGATTACATTATAGTCGGAAGGAGCATATACAGTGCGGAGAACCCAAAGGATGCTGCTAAAAGTATCTGGGGTGAAACAAATGCCAATGCTGAAAGTTAAACACCCCCTAAGCAAAAAAGAGGTTAAAGAGATTATAAGGATCATGGGTAATTCATTTGGAGAGGAGGCTGCTCAAAAACTTATAAAGAAAAAAGACAGAGTTGAACTGGCAGAATTTGATAAAACGACTGAGATAATACTTGTAAATGGGAAACCAGCTTTTATAAAGAGGAAGAACTTGATATTCCCCCTTGTGATAGCCCTCTACCGAATTTCAAACGAGGAAGACCTAAGAAAATGGAGGAAGAGGGTTATCGTGGATGCAGGAGCGGTACCTTTCATACTCAAAGGAGCCGATGTTATGGCAGCAGGGATAACTGATGCAGATGAGCGGATTAAAGAGGGAGATTTTGTTTTTGTTGCCGAGGAGGACTATGGAAGACCGCTGGCAATAGGTATAGCACTCATGAACGGAAAGAGCATGGTGGAAAGGCCAAAAGGAAAAGCGGTGAAGGTCATCCATCATGCCAAGGATAAAATATGGGAACTGACGGTGGGATAATGGGGAAAAAGAAAAAAATAAGGGTTCTGGTTGGAGGTGTTTTTGACCTTCTCCACGTTGGCCATATACATTTTTTGTCACAGGCTAAAAATCTCGGGGATGAGCTTATTGTCATAGTTGCCCATGATGAAACGGTTAAGAGAATTAAGGGCAGAAGGCCCATAAATTCAGCTGAAGATAGAGCAGAGCTTTTAAGAGCCCTGAAGATGGTAGATGAAGTTTATATTGGAGATCCTAACGAGATAAGCTTCGAGCTGGTTAAGCGGATTAATCCTGATGTTATTGCTCTCGGCCCTGATCAGTTCTTCAATGAGGAGAAGCTGAAGAAAAATCTTAAGGAGCATGGGATATCTGCTGAAATTATAAGGATACCCTACCTCTACAAAAAAGACAGAGCAAAGACAAGCAAGATAATAGAGAGAATTGTGGAAACATTCTGTGAATGATTTCAGCTTCTGATTTTAGCTCTTTAGCGGTTATACTTCCAATTTTAGCTCTTATTCAAGCTGATCATGGTTAAATCTTGAATTTTGACATATACTCTCTCAGGAACTCTGGGTTCTCCCTTCTCACAACACTCATCAGTTCATCGAAGTTCTTTTCCCCAATAGCTTTTTTGAGATAGTAGTACAGATTAACGGAGTCCTCAACTATTATGCTCTGTCTCCTACCCTCATCACCATAAAGCTCTATGAGCTTCCGGTTTGTATCGAGGCTTATATAGAGTGTCTTTTGCTTTTTAATCTTCTTCAAGTCCTCTTTCTTTTCAGATCTTTCTCCCCTCTTTTTTGAGGGCTTTGTTAATTCATTAATAGAACCATCAAAAAGCTTGGGAATTTTATCCTTTTTCTTATCTTTATCCCTCGACAATTCTCACCACCTCTCTGGCAAGCTTGGCAAATGCCTTGGCAGCTCTACCATCCCCCTCAAATTCAAATATACTAACACCCTGTGACTGTGCCTTTTCGAGTGCTATTGACTTCGGAATTGTTGTCAGAAGAGGGGCATCGGGATATGTCTCCTTAAGCTCTTTAAGTCTGAGGGAAGGTACTTTAGTCTGTCTCGTGAATTTGTTGGGGACCAGTCCGAGAAGGGACAAATGCTCATTGGTTTCTTCACGTATCATCCTCATCAGATTAAACATGAGCTGCATCCCGATGACTCCAAAATAGCTGAGCTCCAGCGGAATCAGAACATAATCTGAGGTCGTCAGCGAGTTGACCAGAAAAATCCCCATGCTTGGAGGGTTATCTATAAGGACATAGTCATAGTCAGGCAGAACCGGTGTTATCGCCTTTTCCAGCCTTCTTTCCCTGTTGTATGCATTTATTATCTCTATCTCCTTCGCCGAGAGGTTCAGGTGGGATGGAATCAGATGAAGGTTTTCCTTTACTTCAACTATGGCATCTTCAACACTGCTTTCCCTCGTCATTATTGTCCCGACATTATTCCCAGCATAATTCAGCACATCCATGCCAATGAGCCCAAAAGTCAGGTTGAACTGTGGATCAATATCAACCAGGAGAACTTTTTTGCCCATTCGAGAGAGTGCAAATCCCAAGTTCAATGCCAAGGTTGTTTTACCTACTCCACCTTTCTGATTGGCTATACTGATAACCCTTGCCATGCTATCACCTGATAATTTGATACAAAGATAGAAAGAAGTTTAAGTTAGATCAACAAAATCTCCTAATATCCTGTTAATTTCGGGAGATAACTTCCGTTTTTCAGTTTTAGCCCTCGAAATTGTCTTGAGAATTGTATCAAAATCATTCTTTTTCGTGAAGAGTGGCTTTTCTATTTCGGGCATTACTATCTTTTCTCGTGTTTGAAGGGCATTTTCACCCCCAAGTATGTGAGGGGACTCAACACCTGTCATTATGACCATTGCTCTGACGACTTTCCCCATGTCTTCATCTATCCTTGCTCCCCATTTGATCTCCGATTTCGCTCCAAGCTTGTCATAAACCAGATCCATAGCCGCACTTATTTCGCCAAGGCTAACATCAGGCCCAACCGTGAAGTGAACTAAAGCTTTGTCACCACTACCGAACTTAACATCGAGCATCTTGTTTTCAAGGGCATTTTTAACTGCCTCAACTGTCTTGTTTGTGGAATCACTTTCCCCTATCCCAATTAACGCCGCTCCCCCGTCCTTCATCACACTATAAACATCCGCAAAATCGATGTTAACCATCGAAGGGAGCTTTATGGTTTCGGTTATCCCTTTAACCATCCTTGCTATGATCTCGTCCGCAAACCTGAATGCCGCTGATATCGGCAACTTTGGAACGAGTTTGAGAAGCTTGTCATTCTCGATTATGACTACAGTATCTGAATAATAAAGCAGAGCCTTTATACCTGCTTTGGCCTTTTCTATTCTTAAAGTACCTTCGTTCTTGAATGGAAATGTTACCACACTTATAACCAACGGTTCCCTGAATCTGGCATTGTGTCTTGCCCGTTCCTTAATTACCTTTGCAACTACTGGTGCTGCTCCAGTTCCGGTTCCGTTTCCCATTCCAGCTGTGATGAAAACTAAATCTGCATCTCCTATTACTTCTGAAATCTCATGAGCACTTGCTTCAGCTGCTCTGTAACCTATTTCGGGATTTCCCCCAGAGCCTTTGCCCTGTGTTATTTCTTTTCCCAAAAGAAGTTTTTTGTGTGCTTTAGTCCTTGCTAAATGCTGGGCATCAGTGTTCATAGCTATAAGTTCCGCCCCCTGAACCCCAAGTTCATAGAGCCGCGTTATAGTATTATTCCCAGAACCCCCAACCCCCACTATTGCTATCTTTATTAGATCCTCAACACTATCGTCGAAGAGCATGTTTCCTGATTTCGGCTCATCATCCAGATCTATTTTTATTCCGGCCTGTTCAAGTAATTTAAATACCATTGCCCCGACCCCCAACAATTTCCTGATTTAACCTCCTCATTTCAGGATATATTCAGGTGTTGAACGTTCTTCAGTCTCCAACGCATAAAGTTCCTTCTTTAGTAGTTCCCTTACAGCTTCCCTGATGATCTCGCTTCTACTTGGATAAACGCCTTTCTTAACAAGCTGATCCATGGCGTTTATGAGGCCTTGAGGGAGTTGTACACTGACAATTTTCATTTTGGTCATAGGTGTCTCACCTAATCCATCGGGAGGCTAATATAATCATGTGTTTTAATTAGTTAAATACTTTTTGCTGTCTTGTTAATATTATAATATTATATTTTTCAAAAAATTTTTGTTAATAGAATCAAAAACAAAAAAATTTGAACCATTTAAAAACATAAGGAAGAATAGGGTTTTAAATAAAAACCTGTACCCATATTCAGTGGTAGCTTATGAAAGTTATAAAAACAGAAAAATACACAATATGCATAGCCAAGATTAAAATTGATAATCCAAAAGAAGTGATAGGATTAATTGGGAAAAATCTTCAAATCCTATATGCCAAATGCTGGAAGCACGTAGTATTCGCAACGCTACTCGCATTAAGAGCATTTGAAAGAGGAACAAATCACGCCAGAACAGTAAACGGTGAAATTCTGCTCAGACTTGCTGGGACACTCCAGATAAATGAAGCTATTGAAAAACATGGAGCACGATCCGGGGAAAATTTTGTAGTGGTTTATGGGGATAGATGCAGGGATAGAATAGCGGAAGTAATTAATTATCTGAAAGTTGAAGAACTACCATTGGAGGGATGTGACTATGAAGACCTGAAAAGTCTTTTTGAAAAAGCGGCTTTAGTTGAAGTTTTATAGCTATGTGCAGGATTTTCATATATAATTTTCCAGATAACTTTATAAGAGATTTCTTTCACCCTTAAATGCCCGGGGTGATGCTCATGAGATATAGGAAACGTAAGTACTTTCTTGCGGGAAGAATAAATTTAATACAGCGTTCAAAAATTAGGGAGCTTTTTGAGAAAGCTTCAAAGATGGAGAACATAATCTCCCTTGGAATAGGAGAGCCCGATTTCAATACTCCATCCATCATTGTGGAGGCAGCAAAGAAAGCTCTCGACGATGGATATACTCACTACACACCAAATGCAGGAATACCAGAAGTGAGGGAAGCAATTTCCGACTATTATCGAGAATTCTACAAAGCCGATGTTCCTTCAAACAATATTATTGTTACTGCAGGTGCCTATGAAGCTACATATCTCGCATTTGAAAGCCTTCTTGAGAAGGGAGATGATGTCATAATTCCAGACCCAGCTTTTGTGTCCTATGTTGAAGATGCAAAGGTAGCAGAGGCTGGAATAATCAGAATCCCACTTAGAGAAGAGAACGGCTTTAAGGTAGACCCCGATGAGCTTGTCGACCTCATAACCAAGAGAACCAGAATGATTGTTATCAACTATCCAAACAACCCCACAGGTGCTGTTCTGACTAAAGATACTGTAAAGGCAATTGCAGACATAGCAGAGGACTACAATATATACATTCTCAGCGATGAACCATACGAGCACTTCCTCTATGATGGGGCCAAACACTATCCCATGATAAAATATGCTCCAGACAATACCATTCTCGCCAACAGCTTTTCAAAGACCTTTGCCATGACAGGATGGCGCTTAGGCTTTGCAATTGCACCAGAACAGATTATAAGGGACATGATAAAGCTTCATGCATACGTCATAGGCAACGTTACATCTTTTGTTCAAGTAGCCGCAATAACAGCCTTGCGGGATAAGAGGAGCTGGGAGGCAGTTCATCAGATGAGAGAAACTTATAATGAGAGAAGAAAGCTCGTTCTCGGCTACCTCAAAAACATGCCACATATGGATGCATTTGAACCCAAAGGAGCGTTCTACATATTCGCAAAGATTGATCCCGAACTTGATATGAGCAGCGAGGATTTCGCGAACTGGCTTCTTGAGAAGGCAGGAGTAGTTGTTATTCCGGGAACTGCATTTGGAAAGGCGGGAGAGGGATACGTGAGGATAAGCTATGCGACCAGCAGAGAAAGACTTATAGAAGCCATGGAACGGATGAAAGAAGTGCTCTCAGAAATCTGATGGTGGTATAAGGATGGAAGAAATCCTCGCCATCTTTGCTGCAATTTTTCTTGCTGAACTTGGGGACAAAACCCAAATAGCTACAATGGCATTTGCATCTAAATATGGATGGAAAACTGCATTTTTTGGTGCAATCTTGGGATTGGCTGCAGTTAATTTGATAGGAGCTTTTGCTGGAGATAAACTTGGAGATATATTACCTCTTAGCCTGATTCACAAAATTGCTGGGATAATTTTCATTGTTTTCGGTGTGCTTATGATCGCTGGAAAACTCTGAGGGAGGTAGTTGAATGGAAAAGAAGTGGATTACTGTCTTCCTTGATATGTGTGTAGTCGCAGCTGGATTTGGAACAATGCATATGCTGGAAAAGTTCAAGGGGCTTGTAATTGAACACTACAGAATTAACGGTTCTGCACTCAGCTACCAGCAGGATGCATTTGTTATCGGTCTGTTTGTTGCATTCCTCCTTGGAGGGACAGGGATATTCAAGGGCTCCTTCAAAAAGAGTGTGGCGCTTATAGTTAGCTTTGCTGCCATACCTCAGTTCATAATACCATTCGTGGGCAATTGGTGGATTGTTGTGGCCCTCAGATTCTTCCAAGGGTTCATAGTTGCATTGATAGCCGTCTTCAGCACTCAAGTTGCAAGGTTGTTCCTCGCAGAAAGGCCTCTGGCCAAGGGTATAATCCTTTCGGGAATATTCTGGGGAGGTCTTTATGGAATAACGTTTGCAAGATGGTTTGTACCTGCAGGTTCTGGCTGGTCTGCGGTGGAGAAAGTGTTTTTAATCTCAGCTGGGATTATGTATGTTGTCCTTGCCCTCTGGTGGCTTGTAGTTGAGGATTTTGAAATACCTCATGAGGAGAAAACAAGTTCAGGCGTCAGTGTATGGAAGTTCCCATTCACATGGGTCTTTGGATTCACGTTCTTTCCGGCCCTCTGGATAATATTCACCCTCGGTTCCTTTACCCTGCACCATACAAACTTTACTGACTCTCAGGTTGCCAATCTCATCACTGCTTTAGAAATCTCTATGGCATTATGGTCGATAATCATGGGTTATCTCGGCTACCGCCTTTCAGTTAAAAATCCATCCCACAGAGGTCTCTTCAGGGCAATAGTGAGTGTTATGATAATATCCTATGCAATAGCCTTTATAGGACTTTTCATAGTGTGGAAAGGGATTTCATCAGGTCAATACATTCTCGCTCTTATCGGTCTGGCCATTACAGGGATAGTTCAAGGAACCGGACCCGCATTCTGGACAACAGCACCGGCAGCTTATCCAAAGGAGATCTATCCAAAAGCCAGCTTTGCCTTGGGACTTCTTTCCAACAGCGCTAATGCAGTAGCACCGAATGTAATGTTCATACTGGTTTCAAGCGTAGGTGCTGGCATGGTGATATTCCTCAGCGTATCTCTATTGGGGATAATCCTGCTGTTGCTATCCCTGAGAATGAAGCTCCCTGTGGAGGAACTGGGAGAATGAAGGCGAAGCTTATAGTGCTCGCTTCCTTTATTTTTCTTGCATTGTATTTTCTCGGATTAGCAGTTCTTAGCATAAGAGAAACTTTAATGTTCGGAGGCTTTGCCGTAATCAGCATCTTTCATCTCGGGTTTGCTTTGGGAATAAAAAAAGGATATGAGGGTATCATATCGTTTTCCCCCTACATAGTCCTGATGGATTTCCTCTTCGGTCTTCTCTGGATTATGTTGGGGTTATCAATGCCTGCAGTTACTCTAACCCTTATCTCAGCACTGTTGCTCTTCGTCTTACTGGATGAAGACGTTAGAACAGAACTTAAAAGTTAAAGTGAAAGTTAAAAGAAACTAATGCCTCCGGAAGAGGAGTGGAATCAATGCAAAGGCCACTAACAGTGCTGGCCCACAAATTGAGTTCGAACTTTTTGATGTACTCGTTTTGTTTGATACATCCGTATGTCCAGCTGATGTGGTGGTACTTGCGTTTCTCGGAATTGTAATCTGGGGTACTGAGTTGGTTATGTTTTCTATGATCTTAGGAGCATTGACCTGAGTAAGGAATATGGTAGCAGTTTCTCTTGCATACTGATAGAATATCATAGCAGTTTCAAGATCCTGAATATCTCCCTTCTTCTCGTAACTCTCAGCGAATTCATAGTATGCAATCGCCAGGACTGGATAAACTCCTTTGCTCTGGGCCATTACTATCGCAACTTTTGCTGAATCTTTCATCCTCTGGAGCTTATTTTGGAGTATGGTTTGGTTGTCAATACCTATCGTGTCCAGAATAACCTCTGATCTTATTCTTGCCTCCATAGCTGTGAAAAGGGCAGCTGAGTATTTACCGTCCTCATAGTACTGCTCTGCCTTGTTGAGCTTGTCCAGTAGGTCATTTCCAAGTATGTTCCCAAACATAGATTCAATATACGTAACAACAAGCTTCGTATTATCTATATACTCCCTGGCAGTATCTTTAATAACATCTCTACTTATTTTGTTTCCAGTAGCATATCTCTCCCCAAGCTTTGCCCAGAATACGGCAGTTTTTGCTCGTTCATATGCAAACGCTGCATTGCTAACGGCATCCCAATAGTCATTCTGGTAATAATACTTCCGAGCATCCTTCAATAGACTCTTTGCCTGTTCTATCCTTTCCTCTGCGGCGGCTATAGCCTGTAACATTGTGGTTCCTTTTATAGTTATATTTGATATGAACGCCTCGTCAGCTTTAATTTCGGAATCTACCCGATTCAATAGCTTTTCCATATCGGCCCCTTGGCTAACGCTTAGAAGCCATTGAACATGTCTTATGGCGATTCTTGCTTGGAAATCTTTACTCAGCGTCGTGTAGTACATACCTTGGTCCAAACTTGATTTTGATTCATTTAAAATTGACTTGGCGTCTTTCAAAGCTGCTTGGAGTGTCGTATAAGTATCATAACTAACGCTGCTATCTTTGAGCTCTTTCTCAACTTTTTCATAGTATGCAGTAGTATTTTTATAGTCTTTCTCTGCGTCATCTTTCAGAAATGAAGTATTTATCTTAATATTTTCTGGAACTTTAGGTCTCGCTATCTTATGGCCTGTAAAGTAAAATACCGCATCATAAATATCTCCTATTTCTTTGACCTCCAGTCCCCATCTCTCCTTTGCATATTCCGCCACATCTACCCGCTTGCTGGTTGTTGTTATCTGAATTATTCCCCCAATTTCCTTTTTCTTGGTTTGCTGGACCATTTGGATCCTCTGTCCCTCCGGAATGAGAAAGAGGGTTGCCCCTACACTATGTGCGGCGGAAGCCTTTTCGAGTATTCCACCAACTGGTCCAATTGTACCGTCAGGGTTTATCATGCCAGTCATCATGACCTTAGGATTGATCTTCCATCCCTTCAGGGCTGCGATAATGCCAACAGTCATTGTTCCTCCAGCTGAAGGTCCTCCTATTATAGGAGAATCAGCCTTTATTTGAATAAACACATCATACTTGCTCATATTAACACCGAGAACTTTTCCAGCTACTTCCGCCGCTAATCTGGCTGAAGCTTGCATATCAACCTCAGCCAGAGGCCATGTTTCAACATACACATGACCACTACCAGGGGCTACCGTGATAACGAAATCCGTAGCAACACCAATCAACTCACCGGTTGAAGTTTTTGAGACTGCTGGTGCCTTCAGGATTACAGTATGTCCCTCGCTTGGGCACTGAGCTACTGCAAAAGGAGATAACAGGAGTATCATAAGAAATAATGGAACTAATTTTTTCATTCTTTTCACCTCCAAAAGCCTCTTTTCTTCACCTTAATAAATTTCTTATGGTTCATTCCTCTAATACTGGACAAATTTTAAAAGGTCGTTTTAGTTACTATTTTCACTGAGGGATATCAATGAGTATTTTCTCTACTATAATTAACAGAAGATTTAAACATATCGCCGGGAACAGATATGAAAAAATTCTAAAAAGCTATAAAGAGTTTTTTCTAACAGAAGAAGAGATTTCATTGCCTGTGATAAAATCCATCCTGATGCCTATAGACAGAAGTGTTAAAACAGTCCCTGAGGAGATATATGATGCTCTTTCTGCCTGCGAAGATGCCGAGGTAACTGTTGTCTATATAATGAGTGAAGATGCATGTGCACTAATAAGACAGACACTGGGTGAAGAGGCCAGTAAGGAGTTTAGATTAAAGGAGGAAGAGATAGGCCGCGAACTTCTCGAAAAAATCGTCCTGTCTTTGGAGAATTCTGGACTTAAAGTACGAACAAGGATGTTCCTTGGTAATAAAAGTGAGGATGTTATAAAACTTTCAAAAGAGAGAGATCTTCTCGTTATTTCAAGGATATATGGGTCTGAAATAACAAAAACAACTTCAATCAGTCCAATTGTAATGAAAATCGTGCAGCATGTGAATATTCCAGTGATGGTGTATTAGGAGGCTTAAATATGGACCCAACGATAATAGCGATTGCAGTATTCCTATTTACCTATGCCCTCATAATGAGTGAGAGAATTCATAGAGCTGTTGCCGCTCTTTTGGGAGCTTCTCTACTTCTAATGCTTAATGTTGTGCCGTGGGAAAATGTTCCCGACTATCTTGATCTGAATACAATATTTCTCCTCACCGGAATGATGATTATAGTAAATACTGCAAGAAAAAGCGGTCTTTTTGAGTATATAGCAATTAAAACAGCAAAAATGGCTAAGGGTAGCCCGATTAAGATTCTCCTGCTTTTTTCCTTTGTAACAGCATTAGTCAGCTCATTCTTGGATAATGTCACAACCGTTCTTCTTTTGACCCCAATGTTACTCTATGTGACAAATCTCATGGAACTCGATCCTGTGCCCTTTCTCCTTGCGGAGATATTTGCTTCGAACATAGGAGGGACTGCAACTCTCATCGGGGATCCTCCAAACATAATGATAGGCTCCGCAGCAGGTTTAACATTTAACGACTTCCTTATGAATATGGCCCCCATAGCTTTTATAGACCTTCTGTTGGCATTTGTCTTTATATACCTGTTCTATAGGAAAGATTTGAAAGTTTCATCAGAGAAAGAGGAAAAGCTTAACTTAATATTAAATAGGATGGATGAGAAAGAGGCTATAAAGGATCTTATTCTCTTTGAAAAATCCGTGACAGTAATAATGATCGTAGTTGTTTTGTTTTTTATTCATGATAAGCTGAATATTGAGCCTGCGGTCGTAGCGATGTTCGGAGCATCCCTCCTCCTTTTATGGTCAAAAGAAAGCCCTGAAGAGGTTTTCGAAAAAATTGAATGGCCTGCACTTTTCTTTTTTGGAGGTCTCTTTATTGTTGTTGGGGGTCTTGTCCAGACAGGGGTTATAGAAAGCATTGCAGAAAGAATAGTTGATTATGTGCATACAGACAGCCAAGCTCTCGTTTTAATAACATGGTTCTCGGCCTTTTCTTCAGCGGTTGTCGATAATATACCATTAACAGCCACGATGATACCTCTAATAAAGGCGATGGGAGCATTTTTCAACACCCGTCCCCTCTGGTGGGCTCTGAGTTTAGGAGCTTGTCTGGGAGGCAACGGCACAGCAATAGGAGCTTCAGCAAACGTTGTTGTCATCGGAATTGCCGAAAGGGAAAAGATTAAGATAAGTTTTATAGATTTTTTAAAGGTTGGTATGATAATAATGATATTAACTGTAGCCGCTGGTGTGGGGATACTGTGGATAAGGTATATTGGGGTGTAACTTATGAAGATCCTGGTTTTAGTTGATGGTTCAAAATGGAGTCAAAAAGCAGCCCTTCATGCTATAGCATTAGCTAAGAAGAAAAAATCAAAGGTAATTTTATTTTCAGTTCTTGATAGAAAAGAGGCCAAGGCAATTGCCTTTACAATGACCATGAGAAGTGACAAACTTGAAGAAATGGAAAGATTCGAAGAACAGATATGGAAAGAAATGAAAAAAAGCGTCAAAGAAATCATGAGTGATATGCTGAACTTCTGTCATAAGCAGGGCGTTAATTGCTCTATAAAGATAACCGAAGGAAACGCTAAAGAAAAAATCCTGAATGAGGCTAACAGCGGTGAATATTCCCTCGTTGTTATGGGAGCATATGGAAAAAGCGGAAAAACAAGGATTGGAAGCCTCCTTGAAGATGTCGTTGGCCTGATTAAACCCCCAACAATGATAGTGCGTTAATGCTCTTTTGCTATAGCTAAGAAGAATGCAGAGAGAATTAAGATTTCAAATACCGCTACAGTCACATCTAATGCTTCTCTCTCTACTGAAGTGAGCATATATAGACCTTCAAAAACCTTCTTGAGAGCAAAGAGCAGAAATGCTATCAACAGGTATAAAGCACTTCTCAAGTGACTTCGTTTATATGCAATCCAAGATATAAATGCCAGCAATATTGAAATTCCTAAAACTATCATGCTGAGAACCAGATTCAAGCTTTCAATCATTCTTCCACACCTCCCAGCTCCACAAGCATATCCACCAGCTGTTCTGCCCATTTCTCCCATATTTTAGGCCTGTATTCCTGAACGATCCTCATTAGAGTGTCAACATCACAGTTAAGCTCATAAATAACCTTTCTACCTTCCTTACGGCTTTTTACAACATTTAATTTAAGCAGCTCTTTCATGTGATGATTCACAGTAGCCTGAGTTAAACCCAAGCTCTCCGCGAGCTCACTTTGACTTTTTTCTCCACTTGTTAGCAACAACATTATTTTACGCCTCGTTTCAGTTGAAATGGCTATCAGCAACCTTTGATACTCACCTTCCATATCCTTTGGAAATAGATATCTTCTTCCCCCCATTTTTCTTGAAAATATTTCCCCTTCTTTTTCCAATTTATACAGGTGATACTGTAAATCCCCTATTCCAAGGTTAAGTTCATCAGCAAGCTTCCTGAAGGTTATTCCCGGATTTTTTCTGATATATTCAAGCACTCGCCTTCGAGTATCCATATTACCACAACACCATTGAATCTTATCTTTAATCCCCTTTTGGTACATCTATCTATAAGCACCTAATATGTATTTCCCTTCAAACACTGGAAGGAACTAAAGCAAATGAATAAACTGAGGTTATCTTGAAGTACCCATGTAACTCTTTCATGAACAAATGGAAATTTTGTAATTTGCAAAAGGATTGGGTAATGTTTTTATACATCACCAACGTTATTTGTATTCGGTGAAGCACATGCCCCATGAAGAACTTGAGAAAATTTTTTCAGGGCTGAAACCGGGAGAGACCGTGCTGATCGAATATGAATCAATTTCTTCTCCTGAATTGCTTCTCTACCTCCTGTCCCAATACAGCAAAGAACATAAAATAGATTTAATAGTCGACGATATTGCAGATACATTGATCGAATTTATCACAAGGCTTAAACTAACGGGATTACCAACAGCTGAACTGGAAGGGACAGATGTAATAAAAATCGGGGGATACCAAAATGTAGGCAAAGTGATTGGGGCAATTGAATTAGATAGATACACTTTAGATCTTAAGTATTATGGGAAAATATATGAGAGGTGGAGAGCTGGGAGAGATACTGTTTTTAATCCCGTTCTTGGAATACATAAGATATTCCTGATATCTGAACGTAATGAAGCGATACGGTTAATCAGAAATATATCTAAATTCGTTGGAAACACCACCCGAATTGCTTTCTATTTCATAAATCGAAAAACCCTTGAAGGGCATATGCCCGAAGTTCTATATCTCCTTGAGGAGATTTCCACTACTGTATTAAAATGGGAACGAAAATGTGAGAGTGTTGCTCTCAGAGTTATCAAAGCCAGCAACCATGAGATATGTGGGGAAATAGCAGTACTATCGGCGGAGGATATATTGAGCTATTAGTTTTTACCCTATAACAACATAAAGGTTATAACCTCTCCTTTTCTATCACTCTCGGTGATACAATGAAGAAAATCTGGATCGTAGCATTTATGCTTATCCTGCTTATCCCAGGTGCTTCAGCATACCAAATTCCGGAGAAGGGTGTTATTTATCAAATCATGGTTGATAGATTTTATGATGGAAATCAGAGTAATGACCAGCCATTCTACGACCCAAACCACACTGACTATTATCTCTACTGGGGTGGCGATTTACAGGGTATAATAGAAAAGCTCGACTACCTCAAAAGCCTCGGCGTGAGCATGATATGGCTCTCTCCCATCAACGACAACATAAACCGCATGGTTGGGATATCAGCCCCATATCACGGCTACTGGACAAGGGATTACAAGAGGATAGAAGAACATTTCGGAAACTGGAAAACTTTTGAGCATCTTGTAGAAGAGGCAAAAAAGAGGGACATGTGCATAGTTGTCGGATTTGTTCCCAACCACTCGAATCCAGAGAATGATGGTGAATTCGGTTCTCTATATGATAACGGAACTAAGATAACAGATTTCTTTAGAGATGAGAAAAATGCAACTTTAAATCCATACACCGGCAGTCTTGAATACATATACCACCACAATGGTGAGGTGAAGAACTACTATGGCTGGGAGATGAAATCTAAGAGCATCTTCGGCTTAGCTGACTTCAATCAGCTGGATCCATGGGTAAATGACTATTTAAAGGAAAGTTTGGATCTCTTCATAAAAGCTGGTGTCTGTGGCTTTAGAATAGATGCCGTAAAACATATGGATTTGGGCTGGTTAATGAACTTCTATGCATACGCATACAGCAAAGAGCCTCTGCTGATATATGGTGAATATTATAGGTTAGAATATGGCGAAGATGCCGACATGTATGATTTCTATCGCTATTCCAACATATCGCCTCTTCTGAGCATTCCCATACGAGAGAGAATAGTTTCAACGTTAGGATTCGGAGGGAGCTTTGAGGACTTGGCAAATTACCTCCACATATACTACTCTCACCTGGTCTACCCTAACAAAGCTGTCAATTTCATCGATAATCATGACCTGCCAAGATTTTTAAGTGAAAGCAGATACAAAGAAGGCTACCATATGGCACTGGGCATTTTAATGACGCTCCCGGGGATACCTGTGATTTACTATGGAGATGAGGACTATCTGGTAAGCAAAGATGGCAAAGGTGATCCCTACAACAGGCCGATGATGGTCTTCGACAACACCACTGAGGCAGCAAGAATAATAAGAACCTTAGCAGAGCTCAGAAAGAAAAACGATGCCTTGGCTTATGGGGACTTTAAAGACCTTTATAAGAGCTACACAACATGGGTATTTGAACGTTCTTTTGGAAATGAAAAAATTGTTGTCGTTCTGAACAAGCGAGAGGAGAAGAACCTCAGTTTTGATACCGACCTGCCAGATGGCACATATAGAGACGTTCTCTATGGTGTCGAGATGAGCATTAAAAATGGTAAGGGTACTTTGAAAGCTCCAAGGAACAGGATTTTGGTGTTCTCTTACATCGGAAAGCAGGAAAAGCCACTTATAGGCTCGGTTACTCCATATCTCACTCAACCCGGAGACAAAGTCCTCCTCGGAGGAGTTGCTTTTGGAAAGAGAGGAAAAGTTATAGTTGGCAACAAAGAAGCTAAGATTTTAGAATGGAAAAATAATATGATAGTCTTTGAGATGCCGAAAATCAAAATGAGAGGGGCATGGGTGAATGTAACAGTCGAGAACAGGAGCAATGTTATGAAAATAAGATATCTGAGCGGTGATCAGATTCCAGCACTGCTGGTTGTGAACGGGAGTGATGTCAATACAACCGGACAGCTCTGGATTAAAGGAAACATACCCGAGCTGGCCGAACCAATACCCCTATACAAATCCCAAACAGGCTATTATTTCCAAATCGTTAGTCTCCCAAAGAATGTTGCCTTCAGCGTTGAACTCTACAGGGGAGCTCCATGGGATGAACTTGAACCTTTAAATATAACTCTATACGGCAAATCCAACAGCACCGTTATCCTCAGGAGCAAACCTTATCCAAGAGAGAACCATGAATACTGGCCGATTTATATAGGTATGATAGTTCTTGGCCTGATACTGATAACACTTTCCTTTAAGAGGAGATAGTTTACTCCTCCCATATGCTTTTCCACTCAACTACATCCTCCTTACTCTCTGCATTTTTTCTCCTTAATCCAAATCTCTGGCTTCTTCAGTTAAGTGTAAATGCAAGCCAGAAAAAAGCAAATGGCCCGGTTAGGAGTAATATACTACCACTTGAATTCAAATCTGTTCCAAAAGCTTCTTCCTTTTCTCCTCATACTCATCCTGGGAGATAACTCCCATGTCATAGAGCTCCTTTAGCTTTTTAAGCTTCTCAAGAGGATCTTCTTTCTCAATCTGCACGCTCCTTGGTTCTACACGTACGGATCTGCTAATAACTTCTTTGGGCTTGTGTATCCACATCTCCTGACTTGTCAAATGCTTTTTTCTTTCAATACCGATGGGTTCAACAGCTATTCTGTTAATAGCCTCTTTTATAGCCTCAATTGCATCTTTACTCTTCGATTTGTCCATTCTGTCGAGTTTTATCTCCTCACCATCTTCCTTTCGTATGATAAACTCAGCATACATCTTGCCTATCTTAACATAAACTTCTTCAAGCTTTTCATAGGGAACGGCTTTCATGTCGTATCTGCCAAACATCTTCTCGTCAAAATAAATTATCCTCCTGTCGGTGACAATGAGCCATTTTGGTTTTTCCACACCCATTTTTTTCTTAACTGCAAAGATCACCTCTTCTCCGGGTTGGAGATTTTCACCTATTCCCTTTGGAAGCTTCTCAACCATAGAGTTCACCTGATATCTAAGTTCGAATTTTAGGTATATTAATGTTCTGACTTCTTCCTTTTGAATGATTCCAATAAAGAACCCTTACGCAAAGGACAGGGGAGTTCTCATCAAGAAGATTCTCGAAGATGACTCTTCGAGTCCCCGGAAGGCTTTCAATCCATCAAAGCTTGAAGTTATAAGGCTCCAATAAGGTCAGCATTCATAACGATGCTTTCCCTGTGGCATTCGAATAGACCACGAGAGCAACTCGAAACTCCAACCCGTAGAGCCTCTTAACCATCCCAAACGGCAGTGTTAATTTTTTGGCTTTTTCGTGCACTCTCCCAAGCTCCCTTCTCGGTTCTCGTGAAGTCTAAGGCCGCTTGGACTAACTGGAAGAGGGTCTTTACCGCTCTTTTGAAGGCGGGAGTTTTATGGTTACTGCCCGCTTCATCCCAGAGTACGGTCAAATAAGCAGAAAAGTATATTAACCCGAAGCATGTAACATGTAAAAATAAAGATAGGTAGAGAGCAAAGCCGATCTCGCTTTCCTTTTCTGCGAGAAGGTTTTGTTTGGTGGTGATGAGATGAAAAAATATCTGATAGCAATGGGATTTTTTATCAGTACATTACCCGGAGCACTATGTCAGGAGCGGGGGGATTATTTAACAGGATTTCATGTTACTGGCTCATTAGTCGGCCTTTTACTACTCCTCGGATTCCTGATTCTGCTCTGGATTCTCAGAAAGATTATCATAGTCGGAGTAACAGCCCTAATCCTCGGCGGTGTTGGCTATCTAATAGGTTCAATGTTCCTTCCTGAGTTTGCAGCATACCTCAGTGTGAGCTTTTTCTTCCTCGGCCTCTGGATTTCACTAAAGATGCTAAAGAAACAGGAAGGAAACATCGCTGTAGTTAGAAGCTCAATGGATGAAGACGATGAATGGGAATGGGATGATGAGGAATGAAAAGAAAAATGTGGTTTGTTATTCTTACAGGACTGCTGATCATGCAACTTCCTCAGATGCTGGCTGATATAGACTTCAGCAAATACTTTCCAACTAACAATGAATTCCAGAGCATGAACCTCTACGGAGTGAAAATGTACGACAGCCATGGATCCAGGAACTTTTATGAGAGGAGGTACTACCATGGCACATACAACGCTCCTGACAGCCCGCTGGTAACGATAGTCATCGGTGTAATCCATACATCAGAGACAGGGCTCGATGCCAGCTCATACTCAAGCTCAGGGTATCAGTGCTCTGTTAGTGAAAGGGCTTACGAATGCACCCTGGTTGAAAAAAACTATGCCGCCCAGTGGAACTCCAAGGAGTATCAGTATAGCTCCCACTACCAAGCTGAGAAGATTATCGGAGGAGAGAGATGCGCAAACAACGCCTCAAATTTCTGCTCATCGAATTCATCAATGTTCGTGGTTAAAATTCAAATCAACAGTGCATATAACACCACAAATGTGATTCCAAGCCTTGGCAGAGCTGTAATGAACTTGGTCTCTTCAAAGGTCTCCGGAAGTTACAGAGGATCTGCTCCCCAGATAGAAATACTCTCGCCAAAAGATGGAGAAGTTATCTATTTCGAACCCGAAAAAGACGTTGTTTTTACAATCAAAGTCAAAGTTACAGACGATGATCTAACTTATGCAGGAGCACACTACGAAAGCGGAAATCCAAAGCCAACAATGGTCGGTGGAGAGCTTGAGCCGAAGCTGGGTTCAAAGGGTGGAACTGGCTCACGAGTTGTAATCCTAAAACCGGATGAAGTTGCAGAGGGCAAAGCCACGATAAAGGCATATGCCAGGGATTCAACAGGGAATAATGTCGAGAAGAGCATAACAATATACCTCAAAGAGAAAAAGCCAGCCCAGAGCTCCCCTACAACTTCATCCACGACCAGAACTGAATCCATGAGCCAATCCACAAGCTCAAGCTCTGCCTCAACCTCCACAGGCATTCTCAACAAGTTGAAAAGTCTCACTGGGAAAAAGCAAACAGCAGGAGATGCCTCAGGGTTTAAGGAACCACCGGAGAAGATAAAGGTCAATGGAAAATCGCTGAGCAGTGAAGCAAAGACAAGGATGGCGAAAACTCAAGAAACCATTAAAGACATAGGTAGGAAAGCGGGTCTTGAGGTTATTGAGGTAAAAACTCCCTACGGAAAGGACGTTAAGGTTCTCCAGAAGGATGAAAACATCAAGGCTGAGAAAGGCTCTTCACTTTGGTTTAAACTCAAATATTATGGAAACAAGTACGGCCTTGATAAAGTCGTTGATTCAGCCGCTGACTCATTGGACGGGGTGGTGAGCAAGTATTTTCCATCCCCATTTGGTCTCTTCAAAGACTACGTTAAAGCATACAAGGATTCAGGACTCTTCCAGGGAGAGGACGCCGTAAAGAAGACCGCAAAAGATCTGCATGTGGATAAGAGAAGTGCAGAAATCTACAATGATATGAGCGGCATTGAAAAAAGAGAGCTTGCAATTTCGCCATACAAGAATACCCTGCCCTCCACTCCTGTCACCAAACCAATAGAATTCACAATAAATATGTTAGGAACCGGATTCAAAAAATGCCTGGCACAGGATTATGAGTGGGAGTTTAAAAAGACGGCTGAGAGGGCGATAATGTTCAAGAAAGCAGGAATGAAGTACAGGGACATCATTCAGAGAACAATTGCAGATGTTGAAGAGGAGACAAGTCAGAGTCACAAGGTTCAAACAATGAATGCTCAATCAAAGGGGGATTTCAGAGATCAGGAAACAAGAATAAGGTACTACCTAAACAAGCTCTACGAGGAGGGTAAGATATGAAGAAGTTCCTTCTTATCATGATCATCCTTCTCATAGCTGGAGGGTGGCTGTATTTACAGAAAATCCCTCTCCCCACCTCTAACGACGACGCAGCAGGTCTTCGGGGAGAACTCGGTTCAATGGGATTGAATAAAACATACGTCTCAGTCTCTTCAGGGGAAACCCTGATAAAGTTTGAAGCCCCTGCTGTTGATAAGAATCTCGCAAGTTTAACCTATGCTATCGCCCAGAAGGCATATGATAGAACTTCAGCCAAAAAGATAAGGGTGGAGGCATATTATCTGGGAGAGCCCATTCTAAGACTGAGCGTTGAAAATGGCAACTTCAACAATTCGGTTTTTGAAGATATCCGACGACCGGAGTTCAAAATAGAGAGTGACTTAGG
>CAZAPD010000028.1:0-3048 GCA_964487115.1 uncultured Thermococci archaeon
GGCGGAAGGTATCGGCAAGAACTTGGGAGAAGCGTTGATTTCTCACGTTCTGCTTATTATGCCGGTCAGTTACTTCTCCTCTATCTCCGATTGGGGGATGCGAAGGAGGCATACAAGTATGCACTGGACTTAAGGAGATACGCAAAAGGGGAGGCAAAGACAGCTTTGGATGAGCTAATCAAACAGCTCGAAATCAGGATAAATGAAGGCCTACCTGTCCCGAAGGAGCTTGTTGAGAAGGCAGAGGTGGTGGTGCATGAGGTCAGCGGTGCATAAAACAGTAATGCATAAAAGTGTAATGCATGACCGTGCGTCCTCTGTTCACAATTCTAGAATCTGTTTCTCCCGCTCGGGCTTCACGAAGAAAGCCCGGAGAACCGCCAAGAGGTAGGGGTGATTCTGATTGAGAATAAAATGCTGTAGAAAGGTTATTATATTTTGCTTACATCATTATAGACTTTACGCTCATCGCGAAGAGGATTGAGGATAAAACCCCGGAGATGATGGATTTGAAGGATTTGGAAAGGCTCGTTAGGGGGTGAATTTATGAAGCCCGTTACCATCTCGGAAAGCCGCGACAGGAAGTACTGGATAAAGAAGTATGAGTTCGAGGGGATGAGAGCTGAGGCTAATGCCGTAGCACTGATGCCGAACGGGGATATGGTGATTGCCGGGAGCATTAAACCGGAAGGAGAAGACGCCAAGTCCAGCGGGCTGGTGGCAAGGCTCGACAGGGAAGGGAACGTGAAGTGGGTGCGGATTTTTGGTGGAAATGAGAGTGATTGGTTCAACGACGTGAAGGTCGCTTCGAATGGGGATATTATAGTGGCAGGCTACACTTGGAGCTTCGGCGCTGGTAAGGAGAACTTTTGGGTTCTTCGCTTGGATGAGAATGGGAACGTGAAATGGCAGAAAACATACGGGGGCAGTGATGAGGATTATGCTGAAGCGGTTGCCTTAGCTCCGAACGGGGATATTATCGTGGCGGGATGTGCTGGAAGCTTCGGCGCTGGTTATAAGGACGCTTGGATTCTCAGGCTTGATGGCGAGGGAAACATCAAATGGCAGAAAACTTACGGGGGCGAATATTGGGAGGTGGGTGAAGCGGTCGCCGTCGCTCCGAACGGGGATATTATTGTATCTGAAATCACTAGAAGCTTCGGCGCTGGTAAGGAGAACTTTTGGGTTCTTCGCTTGGATGAGAATGGGAACGTGAAATGGCAGAAAACTTACGGAGGCAGTGATGAGGATGAGGCTCGCGCGGTTGCAGTTGCAGAGAACGGGGATATTATCGTGGCGGGATGTACTGGAAGCTTCGGCGCTGGTTATAAGGACGCTTGGATTCTCAGGCTTGATGGCGAGGGAAACATCAAATGGCAGAAAACTTACGGAGGCAGTGATGGTGATGAAGCTTACGCGGTTGCCTTAGCTCCGAACGGGGATATTATCGTGGCGGGATGTACTGGAAGCTTCGGCGCTGGTAAGGAGAACTTTTGGGTTCTTCGCTTGGATGAGAATGGAAACGTAAAATGGCAGAAAACTTACGGAGGCAGTAGCAGTGATGGGGCTGAAGCGGTTGCCTTAACGCCCAGCGGAGACATCATAGTGGCAGGCTGGACTGCAAGCTTCGGCGATAACACGGGCATTTTAATTCTCCGCCTTCCGCCGGATGGAGAACTGCCGGGCTGTAAAATCTGTCAGGACTCAAACGCCACAGTGATGGACACCCAAGCGGTCGTCAAAAACACAAACTGCAAGGTCACGGTTCCGCCATTAAAGCCCGGCCTCTTCCGCAAAAAGGAGTACGTTAAAATCACCAACACAATAGCCACCATCAGAACTGCAACGCCAAAGGTCAAGGTTCTGTGCGAGTGGGCTCCAGAATCTTCGGAAATCGAGCTTGGTAGAATTGAGGAGGAGATAACTCTCATCGACAGAGAAATAGCCAAGCTTTTCGAGAGGGCAAAGAAGACAAAAAACAAGGATGAAGAAATGGAAATTGCCTCAAAAATTAGAGCTCTCAGCCGGAAAAAAGAGAAACTTCAAAAACTGAAGACACCTCACTCAAAATTGGAGCATATACCTAAGTCCAAGCCCTGTCCCGGCTACCTCATAAACGGCCGCTGCTACATCGTGAAGGCAACGGTTATGGACGAAGCCGGTCTGAAGTCAGCGCTGGAAGAGCTGGACAAAGAATTAAGCCGCTTGATTCAGCCCCTCCCCGATGAGATAACCGTCCATCCCTTCAAGGGCATCATCGAGGGCAAAAACCTCTTCGTGACGAGGAGCATAGTCTCCCGCGGGCCTGGAGAGAGCGGCGTCATTCCCTCAGAACGGCTCATAGAAATCCTTGACTGGATAAGGAACACAGTGATTCCGGAGATTGAGGTGCCGGAGAAGGTTGCCAGAGGTTTTATGGCTGAAGAGTCCAAGGTGCAGGAAGTCAAAGCGAAAACCATACCCAAAACTAAAACTAAAGCCGTTGAAAAAGTAAAACCCGCCGAGACGGTGGAAGGCTTCCCTTCCGCTTTGCTTGAGCGCTATGAGCCCTTAGAATTCCTCGGCGAGGGTGGCTTTGCAAAAGTCTTCAAGGCCAGAAGAAGGGAGGACGGAAAAATCGTCGCCCTCAAGATACCGAGGATAGACGAGAAGACGGGCAAGTTCTTCATTAAAGAGGTGGCGTCGTGGTATCAGCTCAATCATCCCAACATAGTGACCCTTTATGAGGCAAACGTTTATCCCCTCCCCTACATTGAAATGGAGTTCGTCGAGGGCGTTGAGGTTGAAGGGAAGCTCGTCAGAGACCTATACAAGTACCCGAAGCCCGTTGATGAAAAGACGGCGCTGAGGCTGATCACGGGCATCGCCAAAGGCTTGACTCATGCACACTCAAAGGGCATCTACCATCTCGACCTCAAGCCCTTAAACGTGCTCCTAAAGGCAGACTTAACGCCGAAGATAACCGACTGGGGACTGGCTAAGATAAGCGCGAGGAGCTCCTTGAGCAGGCACTACGGCTATTCTCCGCTCTATGCGGCTCCCGAACAG
>CAZAPD010000029.1:0-10319 GCA_964487115.1 uncultured Thermococci archaeon
GGCTCATCTATTTGAATAAATCCTGCCCCTTCGTCTTCAAGAAGTTTAAATTCTTTGTTGAGAATCTTCGCTAAGTCCATGGCAAAATCTTCTTTAGTGCTGTAATATTCATTGAAGCTCCATTCTGCCAATGTGTATGGACCTGTAATAGGAACTTTAACTATTTCTCTGGTTGTAACCGACTGGACAAACTTAAATTCATCAAGGACAAGAGGTTCCCTATATTCAAGCTTGCTAACCGCAGATGCTTTGTTGAAGTAAAAATTGCCCCAAACCCTAATTGGACCATAGAACCTAAATCCATGTATCTTAGCTGTAAAATACTCCGTCATCTCACTCCTGCCCATTTCTCCATCCCATGGGATATCTATTCCCGCCCTCTCATGTTCCCTAAGCACTGCAACGCTGGCATCTCTGACAGCCTCGTTAAAGTCCTCCTCAGGAATCCGTCCCAGTCTATAAAGTTTGTACTGTCTCAGAAGCCATCTCGGCTTTGGATAGCTGCCGATAACACTCGTTGGAAGTATCGGAAGTTCCACTTTATTCACCTCCTAACCTTCCTAAAAGCCTCAGCTTTCTCCACGCTACACTTTCTGGGAGAAAATCAAGCAAGGTATTGGGAGTTACATAAATTATTGAAAAGTTCCCTGAGAGTTTGAGAAGTCTATCCCTAATTCTATCGGCCCTTTCCATTTTTGTCTCTCTGGCGTTAACAACTCCAAGACCTATCTCACCACCCACTCCATCGGGCAGTGAACCCTCAACAAGGTCCACATTGAGAATTACTCCCTCTGGAATAATCTGTGGGGTACCAAAGTATGTGACAACCCACAACTTCTTGACTTTACCCAATTCCTCAATAACAGCCCTTGCGATTTCTTTACTTATATGAACCTCATCTTCCCTCGTTGCTCTTGAAAGCTCCGATGCCAAAGCTGGTTCTTGAAGTTCAACAATCTCAACTTCAAGCTCCTTTATGAGGGGATTGAGAACTCTCTCAGCATAACCATTGACAAGTGACTCAAGGCTCTCGTAGTACTCATTTATGGAGTGATACGCCAAAGTTACTGGACCCGGAAGAACAGCTTTTAAGGTCGCCTCTGGATAAACATCTTCAAGGATTTCCTTTGCAACTCTTATCCATTTTGGGATTGGATTATCGAGCAGACTAACTTCACCTTTAACAACAGGTGAACGGTAGAAAAAGTTGTTCTCATAGAACTTAAAGAGCCCGTTAATCTCAACTCCATCTATGTACCGTATAAGGGGGTTAAAGATGTCGTCCCACCTGTACATCCCATCAGTGACCACTTTGATTCCAGCGTCCCTTGATTTCTCAAATACCCTCTTAGTGTACTCCCTATATGCCTTCTCAAGCTTTCCCTCACTTAACCTTCCAATATTATATAGCTCAATTTTCTTTGCCAGTCCGAGAGGTCTTGGCAGGCTTCCAATCAAGGCAGGAATAATTCTCATCCGAGCACCTCCTTAATCTTTTCATATGCCTCTTTCCATAGAGCTAACCAGACATCCAAATCCCTTGATAAAATAATCAAATTAACTCCACCTGCAATGTCGAGGGCTTTTATCTCCTCAAGGATTTCTTCAAAGGTATCGTCCCCAGTTTGGATGCCCATTCTTCTGAGGAGAGGCTTAATATCGTCACTTATTGGATATAGCAGAGAAACCATCACTGGAACTTTAACATTGGTATATTTTTTCAGTTCAATAAATGCCTCTTTAATTCTACTGATGCATTCCTTGGTCGCTACCACTTGGGTGAAAAACAGCTCAGCTCCTGCTGTAAGTTTTTTTGCAATTCTTTGGGCCTCAACTTCAGGCTTATAATGAGGGTTCATTGTACCAGCTGCCCTTGGTCTCTCCGCCACATAAAATAGCTCTTTAGTAGGTAAAACTCCATTGAAAATAAGCCTGGCCAGACGTATCATATTGGGGGAATCCAGGTCAAATACGGGCTTACTTGGTAACACAAGGCTTGGCCAATCTCCTGTAGTCAGGAGGACTACTTCAAAATCAAAAAGAACCGCTGTTTTAAGTTCTGATGCTAAGGCTACAAGGTTCCTATCCTTAGCTGTTAAATGAGGCATGACCTCTACTCCAAAATGCTTGAGGTGTGTTGCGATAGCTGTTGAGGAAAAGTGGGGAGACCCCAAGGGATTATCCGGGATAGTATAGAGATCAGCTTTCGTCTTTGAGAGAATTTTATTCATATCATCTTCATTCCTAACAGCAACTATTGGAAATTCAAGCGCCACTGCCTTTCCCTGCTCAGTCTTATCCCAGAAATTCGAATGCTTGGGCTTAATGATTTCCGTTTGTATTTTCCCTATTTCCGTGAGTAGCGGATGCTCATTGAAGAGCGTCACCCCATCCATATAATGAATCCTCTCAAGTATCCGCATCCAAGGGCAGGGTTTTCTGGTCACTTCACATTTTCCATCATGCGCTCCACCACATGGACCATTTGAAAGTGTCTTGGGACATGTATAAAGCCGAAGTTTAGACACCTCCAAGTGCTTTATCCAAATCTTCAATTAACTCCTCAACGTCCTCCAAACCAACAGACAAGCGTATTAGTCTCGGTGTAATGCCCAGAATTCTTCTTTGCTCCTCACCCATCGTTTTGGCTGCGCTTATCACTGGGCAACTTGCAAGGCTTTCGGTTCCTCCAAGAGAAGGAGATGGAAATATTAGGCGAAGAGAAGATAAAAACTTCTTACTGTCCCCTTTTATTTCAAAGCTGACTACCCCTCCAAAGAGTTTTCTTTTGAAGAGTTTTACTGCTGTTGAGTGATGGGGATCACTCTTTAAGCCGGGATACATAACACGCTCAACCTTTGGATGCTCACACAGAAATTCTGCTATAGCCAGAGCACTTTTGCTCTGCCTTTCAAAGCGAACTTCGAGGGTTTTTAATCCCCTTGTTATGAGCCAAGCTTCAAGAGGCTGTATTATACTTCCAAGCCTTCTTCTCCAGTGCCAGAGCATTTCGCTGAATTCACTTTTTTTCCATATTATGCTACCCCCAAGAACGTCATTATGACCCGCTATGTACTTCGTGAGGCTGTGAATTACGAAGTCAGCTTTATCCCTAAGGGGATTATAGAGGAGTGGCGTTGCAAAGGTGTTGTCAACAGCAACAAGAGTGTCAGTTTCTTTTGCCCGGCTTATTACCTCAGGAACGTCTATAACCTTTAAGGTTGGATTTGTCATTGTTTCAAGAAAAACAAGTCTCGTATCTTCTGTTATTGCCTCTACAATACTGTCAGCATCAGGATAGGCAAGCTTTACTCTGATGCCAAATTTTTTGAGCTCCTGGGCAAGCTGAATTGTAGTTCCGTATCCTTCCATTGAGAGAACAATCTCATCACCTGCTCTTAGCAAGCTTAAGTATAAGGCTGATATTGAAGCCATTCCACTATTAAATGCCAAAGCGTCTTTGCCTTTTTCGAGCTCTGCCAACATTAATTCAAGCTCTCTGACTGTTGGATTCTCTTCGCGGGTGTACTTTAATTCGAATCCCCTATCTGAAGTCTGCGTTATACCTGATTGTTTGAAGCTAATCGTTTGATAGATTGGTAAATGAAGGGCATCAAACGTAAGATCCCTAAGTTCCATCACCCCTCCATGGTTAAGTGCAACTTTTTATATATTTTTCGACATATTTTTTAGTATTAAATAATCCTGGCAGTTATAAAACTTGAAGCAGTAAACAATCGAAGCAGAAACACTAATCTCAATCCATGGAGGATGGGCCAAGTTACATCAACTTCTTTTTAAGAAGCCTTTCTGGATAAAAGCCTAAGCTGGCTTTAGCCTGAGGTACTTCCATTCCCAAAGCTATGCCAATACTCATCAGCTCTTTAGGGCCTCTAACCCCCCATTTACTCCCGGCCGAGGAAGTCAAGAATCTTGGTACCCTATACTTTTCAATAAGCTGCCAGCTCTTCATCATGAAACGGAGCATTAAAGCTCTTTCATAGGGATTTGCCCTCAAAAGGGGTTCGAGAGAAAATCCAATTGCAACATCGTTTCTTGCTGCGAGTTTCGCTAAGACATGGTCAAAACCAGCATCTTTCCTCCCAAACCATGGACTTATGAGAGCATCGACACCAACCTCAAGGGCAAAGCGGTTTATTCTAAGGTTGCCTCCTTGAACATAGAGAAGAGCTTTAAGGTTGCGGTTCTTCACTTCCCGGATGAGGCTTGGCTTTTTCGTGACTATCAGGAGTGCAACCCTCCCGTATTCCCCTCGGAGGGCTCTGAGCTCTGCCTTAAGATCTTCCCAATTGGGTGGCCTTTCGAGAACGAGCTTTTTAGTGAAAACCACCTTATTAAACCATTCGCTCGCTAAATGGTAGGCTTCTTCGTTCCTCACGTCCATTTCCACAAAGTAATTTCTGGAATCCTCGTTCATTCCTCCAACCACTCCTTTACAGCTTTAACCACTGCCTCTTTCCTCATTGGAAATGCTTTAATCTTGATCTTCACCTGAACAACGTCT
This sequence comes from uncultured Thermococci archaeon, assembly GCA_964487115.1. Lineage (GTDB taxonomy): Archaea > Methanobacteriota_B > Thermococci > Thermococcales > Thermococcaceae > Thermococcus. The sequence continues at coordinate 4,526 of CAZAPD010000029.1, forward strand.
TCTCCCTCATCGATTTCAGCCTCGCCCAAATATGCCTTCTGCTTGTTGAAACGCACATAGAGCGTTCCATCCTCATCGATCTTCTCATCGAGATTGTCAAGGATATAGTGCCTGTCTTCTTCGCTCAGCAAGTCCTTGAAGTAATCCACAAACAGCCTAACAGCCTTGCTCCGCTTGATCTTGACATTGACAACTTTAATCGGATTGCCAAAGTAACCGGTGGTCTCAAGTACATCAAGGAGAACATCCTCCTCATTTATTCCCTCGGGAATGAAGGTTCCTATAGCCTCCAGAACCTTATCTTCATCCTCCGTTGCATGGATAAATGTGGTGAGCCTAACATGATGGGCAGTTATCTTCGCCATTTCTCTCACCTAAGAGGAGAATTATGAGGTACTGCTTTAAAAGCTAACCCATTGAGAAATTTATAGGGTTGCCCATCAAATAGATAATGTGGAAAATGCTCGCAAAAACGGACTCATGGCAAGGCTCTACCTGTCGAAGGGCCTGGAGGTGGGTTTACTTGATAAAGATTGAGGAAGCACACTCACAATTCAAGCCTGATTATCCGATAAAAGAATCCAAAGAACTGGCCTCCCTATGCTCCCTGAAGTAGGGAATATCAAACAGTACGTTGAAAGGGAACATCAGCAAGAGAAGAAGACAAAAACAGGGAAAGCATAACGGCCAGACGCCTTCGTCTTCACTATGAAATGCCAAATATATTATCCTTCCTATCTTTTTTTGTCACCATTGTAATCCACGCAACGAAAAGATAAATGAAAGTTAAAGGAAGTAAAGAAACTGAATAGAAAAGTCGGGCTTCTGTGATGGCGGGGGTTTACTGCCATCACCAAACTAACGAAGTAGAGGATCAACGGAAGTATCAACATATCTGAAGAATATGAATGCACCAAACCGCCCACAAATCCCAGCACCGCCCAGTAGAGTGCCACTGCAATGTAACCACGAGCGGTTGATTGAACAAGGGCTAAAAAAGGAGCCAGTGCAAGGGTTGAAATAACTATAGAATTCAGGGGTTTTCTTGAGCATCTCAACAAGTAACCAAGATAGTATAAAGGCATTGCCATAACAACGGTTATCCCGTACCATATCCCCCTGAACATTAGCATAACAACCGGGATAAAAATCAGCAGGACAAATCCGCTTAATATTAACTTCCACCTAATGGAGGATTTGAAAACATAACCCGCTATAACGATTCCACATAGGGAGATAAGCTCCAGCCAGTACATCCTGTTGAGCCAGAAAAAGAGCCATATCACTAAAAGAAAGATTAAAGAAGCACTTTCGAGGATTTTCTTTTTCATCCACATGCACCTCTTACTCAACAATCATTTTCGGCATCTTCTCCCATCCCCTCTTTTGTAGAATAATCGCCGGCTCTCCATATCCTCTTTTCCAAGTCCGGATTTATGTACCTTTCCCAGTATTTGCTATCATGCTGGCAGGCTCCACGAAAAGTCAGCAGCTGGTATATTGATGTATTTGACAACAAACCAGTAATCAGACTTCAAGTCATATGCAAAAATGCTGTAAGAAAGAGAAGGGAATTACTTGCCCTTACCCTTGTTTGCCCTAATGCTTGGTCTGATCTTCTCGGCGCCCTTACCCTTGTTCCTCAGGCCGCGGCTCTTCCTGCCAGCGCTGGTGAGACCTCTAAAGACCCTGCCCTTGTGGGGCTTGAGGGCTATCCAGGCTATCTTCGGGTCGCTCTTTATGACCGGGTGGTGCGGGTCAACGAGAATGACCTCGAACCACTTGTACATTCCGTCCTCGCCGACCCAGTAGGAGTTGAGGACCTCGAGGTTCGGGAACTTTCTGGCCGCCTTCTCCTCGGCTATCCACTGGAGGCTCTTCTTCGGGCTGTACTTGACCATACCCATCTTGCTCGGCTTTCTTCCGCCCTTCCACCTGGGCCTCTTCCTTCCACCACGTCTAACCCTAACGCGAACTACAACATAGCCCTGCTTGGCCTGATAACCAAGGGAACGGGCACGGTCGAGTCTCGTTGGTCTCTCAATTCTAACAACTACAGGCTCTCTTCTCCACTTTATCATTCTCTGCTTTAAAAGTTCTCCAACATAACTCTTTTTTGGAGTTTTCCAGGCTTCTCTAATGTATTTATACATTCCCATCTTGCTCCCTCCTTGGCTTGTGGTTCTCCGCAGTGCGGAACATCCCGCGGGTTCCCCCGCCCAGTCGGTTTGAGTTCGAAGTTGGGTTTTTAAAAGTTGTGGCGGATTTAATGTTGATGGAAACCGAGAGGCTAAAACTTATCATCACGTTCATTCTCATCTATCTATCTTGGGATGCCTACGCACTTGCTTATCCCTTCATAGGACAGTGGAGTGTGAACACTTTACCGTATTTCCTCAGACTCCCACTCACATCATATTCTTTCGAGTACTCCCTTGTTAGCTGGACGGTATCACATCAATGCCTTCACACTCTTATGCGGCTTATTTATAACAGTAGCTTCTCAGGTTCGATGTTCCTCACCTTCCTCTGCTCCCTGCCTGATAAAGGGCTATCTAAAAGGTTAATCAGAAGATACTTACTAATTTTTTTGATTCTAGCTGTTTCCTTTGCTTTATTCCACATTTACGCACCTCACTACGTTTACCACCTTCCCGAGAGATACATGCCCAACAATATCTTAACACCTCCTCAGTTCGTTTTCCCTTCTCCTCATTGCGCAATAGCGTTTGTGAGCCTTCTCACAATCTGGGAAAAGAGAAATCCTTTAATGATTTTTCTCAGGGTTTATCTGCTTCTCGTTCCAGTTTCAACGGTTCTTCTTGGGGAGCACTGGATCTGGGATGTCATAGCCGCTCTTTTCATTGCACTCTTTGCGATAAAAATTGAGATGGGACTAAGACATTAATTGGAGTTTCAAAGATAACAAAAACACCATACCCTTAAATTTAAATCATTTTTGAAGTTGTTATAAATGGTGAAACTCCATGCACCTCAATAAATTCGTCTCCCTCCTTAAAGGAAGCAACTTTGATGGGGCATTTATAAGTCCCGGAACGAATCTTTACTATCTCACCGGGCTGAGGATACACGAGGCAGGGGAAAGATTGACCGCTCTCGTCGTGAGCGCCGACGGCGACTACCGTCTCTTGGCACCAAGCCTCTACGAAAACGTCGTCAGAGAGTTCCCTGCCACCTTCTGGCATGATGGTGAGAACCCTTATGAAAAGTTCGCCAAAATCCTAAGGGAGCTTGATCTTTTATCTGGCAGAATTTTGGTAGAGGATACAATGAGAGCAGACTGGCTGATAGGTATTCTCAAGCTTGGAGGCTTTGAACTCCATCCATTAAGTGTTCTGATGCGTGAGCTTAGAATGAGAAAAGATGACGAGGAGATCAAACTTCTGATAAAGGCAGCAAGGGTCGTCGATGAAGTCTTCGAGGAAATCTTAAGCATGAACCTGCTCGGAATGCGTGAGAGGGATCTCGCCCTGAAAATCGAACTCCTCATAAGGGAGCGCTCCGACGGAATATCCTTCGAGCCAATAGTTGCCAGTGGCGAAAATGGAGCAAATCCTCATCATGCACCCGGCGAGAGAAAATTAAAGAAGGGAGATTTGGTAACTCTCGATTATGGAGCTAAATACAGGGGTTACTGCTCTGACATAACAAGAACTATTGCATTTGGGAAACCGGACGAAAAACTGGCTGAAATATATGAGGTCGTCAAGAACGCCCAAGAAAATGCTTTCAAAACCGTCCGTGCAGGTATAAAAGCAAAGGAAGTTGATAAAGCGGCAAGAGACTACATAGCGGAGGCGGGCTACGGCGAGTACTTCACTCACAGAACTGGCCATGGACTTGGCTTAGACGTCCATGAAGAACCATACATTGGACCGGATGGTGAAGTAATCCTCGAAAACGGCATGGTCTTCACGATTGAGCCGGGCATTTATGTGCCGGGCTTAGGAGGTGTTAGAATTGAAGATGATATCACAGTAATCAACGGAAAAGGAAAAAGGCTAACAAAGGCCGAGAAGGAGCTTATTCGACTTTAAACTTCCTTTCCCCACCAATGTAGGTCTCAAACACCCTTATTTCCCTCAACTCTTTTTCCCCCACCTCGAATGGGTCTCTATCCACGACTATGAAATCAGCTAACTTTCCCTCCTCCAGTGTACCGAGCTCACTCTCTTCCCCTAAAATGTAGGCCGAGCCATATGTATAAGCGTGCAGGGCCTCCTCAAGCGTCAGAACTTCATCTGGAGTGTGGTTATATAGAGGAACTCTTTCATACTTTCCGCGGGTTACAGCTGCATAAACCGTTTCCCATGGATTCAAAGGCTCAACTGGGGAATCCGTGCTCAGGCCGAGCACAATGCCCTTTTTCAATGCACTCTTAAATGGATACACCCACTTAGCCCTCTCCTCACCAACACGCTCTAAAACCCACCAGTCCGTTATAACGAAGTGAGGCTGAACAGCAAGAACAACGCCGAGCTTTGAAATGCGCTCAATCTGATCTTCCCTCAAAATAGAGGCATGCTCTATGCGGTGCCTCAACTTTTCGAGATGCTCATACACATCGAGGATCATGTCTATTGTAGCATCTCCTATCGCATGAACCGCAACTTGAAGACCTGCTTCATGAGCCTCCTTAACGATGGTTTCAAGCACTTCCCTGCTTATGTTTGGATATCCCTCTGTTCGAGCATCACTGTAGGGTTTAGATAGCCAGGCGGTTCTTGCTCCAAGAGAACCATCTGCCAAGATTTTGATGCCGTTTATTTTGAGCTTTTCCTCACCAAACCCCCGTCTTATCCCCAGATTTTTGAGAGCCTGGAGGATATCCACGTTGCCATACATACCCCTCTCGCCAACTCCTCTTCGTCCGGGGTCTAAATAAGCTCTAACCCTTATTGAGAGCCTTCCTTCAGCGTTTAACTCACCCAAAGCCTTTATCGAGCTTTCCTCAACACTCACAAAGCCCACTGTGGTAACCCCATTTGAGAGGGCAAACTTAGCGCCATCTTCAATAAAGCGCTTGTAGTCCTCTAAAGTGAGGGTCTCCTTAAATTTCTCCCTGGCGAGCTCAAAGGCTTCTTCCTTCACAACTCCGTTTGGTTCTCCCTCCTCATCTCTCATGATACCCGGAGAATCCAAATCCAAAAGCCCCGCCATTTCCATGGCCTTTGTGTTGAGAACAGCAGCATGAAGGCAAACACGTGAGAGCATTACGGGCTTGTCTTTAACCACCTCATCCAAGTCCCAGCGCGTGGGCCACCTTTTCTCTTCAAAAAGCTCCTGGTCCCAGCCGTGGCCAAGAACCCAAGTGCCGTGTTTTTTAGCATGCTCTTTAACCTTCTCCTTAAGCTCTTCTATGCTTCTAACGCCCCTCAAATCCACCATGTTTAGAGACATGCCGAGCTCATCAAGGTGTATATGGGAATCAATAAAGCCCGGAAGAACGACCCTACCTTGTAGATCAATGATCTCCCCACCAAGCTCTTGAGCAATTTTCTTCGCTTTTTCACTGGAACCTGCATAAAGAACTCTACCGAAAGCCACCAAAATGGCTTCAGCAGTCCTCTCGGGATTAAATGAGACGTAGATTTTCCCATTCACGAATGCCCTAATCAACACCTTCACCCCTCTTCTTATCCAAAAGAAGCTCACCATCGATACCAACATTTTCGGTAGGGTTCTCTTTTATCAGAAGGGTAACATGGGATATTCCATATACCTCCCTGATAACCTCTGTTATCCCTCTAACGAGCTCCCTCTTCTTCTCAAC
>CAZAPD010000030.1:0-44124 GCA_964487115.1 uncultured Thermococci archaeon
TCAAGGCAGTTTGTGGAGTCCAAATACTCTCCTTTCTTTTTGTCCCAGTGGGAGTGATAGAACCACTCTGCAGCTTTGCAGTATTCAAAAATCTCATCTTCATTGAAATACAGGTTTATTTCCCTTTCAGCGCTTTCAGGGGAATCAGAAGCATGTATTACGTTGTAGATTGCATCTCCGACATCCAGACCGTAATCGCCTCTGATTGTCCCGGGTTCAGCATCCTTGGGATCTGTGGCTCCTGCCATCTTTCTGACGACGCTTATGGCGTATCTGCCCTCAACTACCATAACAACGCTTGGAGCTTTGGTTATATAGTCTATCAGAGGTTCAAAGAAGTGCTTTCCTTTGTGTTCAGCATAGTGCTTCTCGGCAAGCTCTCTATCAATGTGTATCATCTTCATTCCAACGATTTTAAGTCCTCTTTTCTCTAAACGGGCTGTTATTTCGCCTATTAAACCCCTGACAACAGCATCGGGTTTTATAATGACCAGAGTCCTTTCAATCGTATTCATGGCTAACACCAAAAATAGTTTGACATCGGGTTAATAGATTTTTGGGTAAAGGCTTGATAACGGGGAAGGTTGGAAAAATCTAAAACCATGCTTTTATAACATCGGGAGACTGACCTCCTCCCTCCCGCCCTGAAGGGCGAGGCTTGAAAAAAAGAAAAGTCATTATCCCGTAAAACAAAATCGTATGTGGAAAATATCTGCTACACTTTCAAAAATACTCAGCATCAACAGCCAGCTACAAACATACAAATCATGGTTTGCACAAGAAAATGATAAAGAAGTGAAAATTCACTTTTTCCTCTTGGCCCTCTGGAGCCTTGCCTCTTGGAAGGCCTTTGTCCATTTGAGCTTTCTTGGATTACGTCCCATGAAGTAGAGCTTTTCACACTTTCCTGAGCAGAAAAAGAGCACTCTGCCATCATTCCTGACGTACATCTTGCCAGTTCCCGGCTCGAACTCTTTTCCGCAGTATGAACAGACATTCCACCTTGCCATTGCTATCACCTTCTTGACCTGATTTCTCTTGCCTCTCTTTCTGTCTCTCTGAGGATAACTATGTCGCCAACCCTCACTGGTCCTTTAACGTTCCTCCTGATAACTCTGCCTTTATCCCTGCCTTCAAGGACGCGCACTTTAACCTGTGTCACGCCGCCAGTAACTCCTGTTCTCGCGACGATTTCTATAACCTCAGCTGGATATCCCTCATCTTCAGCCATTCCTCACACCTCTCAATAATCTCACTAATAAGGATTAAAGGTAAGTGCTCACTTCATGAGCTCCCTAACCTTCATAGCGATTTCCTCAACGAGCTCCCTGCCCTTACCAGGCTCAAGGATTGCAACACTGGCTGATGGAACTTCAATACCAGCAGCAGCACCGAGCTCCTTCTTGCTCGGGACGTAAATATATGGTATCTCCTTCTCCTCACAGAGCGGGGGAAGGTGAGCAACTATCTCCTCGGGGTCAACATCCTCAGCTATAATAACGAGCTTTGCCTGACCCCTCTCAACGGCCTTTGTTGTTTCATTTGTTCCTTTCCTAATTCTTCCAGTATCCCGGGCAATCTCAACAGCTTCAAGAGCTTTCTCAGCAAGCTCTTCCGGAACCTCAAACTTGACGTAGCTTGGTTTTGCCATTTCACATCCCTCCGAAACCTCATCGTTCATCGAGTTTTGACGGGTTCAATTTCATTGGGATATTTAAAAGGCTTTCGTTATCTCGTGGATGCAGCTGCTGTTGGATAGCTCTACCTGGGAGATATCTGTGGACAGCTATGTGGTTTGGAGAAGATGTCCATTTTTATTTACTTCTTTACTCAAGTGGTTAATATGATCACTGAAAATGCAGTTGGAAAGTAAAAATTCACAAAAAAAGCGTAATAAATTACAAATAGTAAAAGGAAAAAATTTATAAATTTTGAAATCAGAATTGGCATTGCGTTATTTAGTAGGAGGTGCATGCATGGGAAGGAAGTTGGCTTTTGTGTTTTTATCAGTGCTTTTGGCAATAGGATACATCCAAGCGGCTCCCCTTGGTGGGGCTAAGTTGAGCCTTGTTGATGCGAACGGAAAACCCTTAACCGACTATGGGAAGGTTTATTACACAGTGTGGACTTTTGATGAGAATGGGGACATAAAAGTCCTGAGTAGGGGAAGCTTAGAGAAGCGTTTCATCTTTTCTAACAATGTAGTTAAACTCTCATCCTCAAATTTTGAAATGGCGAAAGAAATCGCCAGAAAGAAGGCATCTAAAACAGCTTTTATTGGCGTTGACGTGTGGGTGGTTAAGAATGGAAAACTCTACACGCTCCCCCCAGAAAGCTTTGAAACAGGATTAACTGAAAATACTCTCGCAAAGACTTTTAAACTCAAAATAAACCTCAAAGAAGCGAGGGTTAAAGAGGTGGGAAAACTGGGAACCAAGATTATTCAGCCCATGGCGCATGACGTGTATTACATTTGGGAAACTGTAAAGCAAAAATCATACACGAACGTGAGGATTCCCCTTCTGATAATACATAACAAAGCTGGAAGTGAAGTTTTCGGAACTGCTGACATTGCGGTGCAGATTCAAAAATACTGGGGGCCTGACGTTACAGTAGCGTTTGGTGATCAAATCTCCAAGAAAGTAAGATTCGATCCAAGCTCCATAACCGTCAAAGTCCTTAGCAGGTCAATAACAGACTACTACGCTGGGGGGCATCATATTACTGTGCCTCCGTATTCATGGGGTTATGTATGGGTAAAGGGCACAGTCCATTATATTTATCAGAAAGAGTACATTTGTACAGCATGGTGCTACCCTACAGGAAACGAAAGATACTTCGCAAAAATCGATGACTTCACCATAAAGGAGACAATAAATGGCATTAAAAACATTGAAAGTGGTTCAATCCTTGGGAGGCCTCCTTACAATTTTCCGGACGAATGGATGAAAAAATCAACAGGCATCACTCGTAGAATCGGACAAGATGTTTATGTAGAAAACTTCTACGGAACCATCTATGCCGGGAGTGATGGGCGTAGTTTTGGTGTTGGGGTTCCCGTTGGTGCAATGCTTGAATACTTCGCTGGTGATGCTCTTCCTGGCTGGTTTAATACACTCACCGTGGGATTCAGCACGGGTGATTACGCAAGTTACGTAATGCTGGGACACTTAACAAACGATGGGCCTCAGAGCACTGTAACCTTCTATGCCATGGAGAGCAAGTACAAGGTCAGAATACCGGTGCATCACTGGTACGGCACCACATACGAGAACATAAACGTGCCAGTTGGCCTCTACGTTGAGGTTTCTTAGTTGTATTGGGGTGCCTGTGCTATGGGTTAGCCCCTCATCGAGCAATATCTTCATTACGGTTTGTATGGAGCTCAATAACAGTAAAAGGAAGCCCCTATTTCTTGTGACAGGAAATCCTCCCCAAGAAATCATTCTCTGTATCCTCTGTAGATTTTAAGGTTTCTGCTTGCCCTCGCTCTTATTGGTCTGCCCATGAGTCGGATGATTTCGTCAGCTTTTGCCTTGCCATGCCTGAGCATCTTTCTCTCCGTTTTTATCTTCTCAACTTTAAAGGTATAGCCGCCAACCTCAAGAACTTCACCAACGACAAATTCCTCATCTCTTGGCACTTTCACCTTGAAAGACTGAGTTACGCCTCCGGGTAGATATATCGAAACTCCTATAATCCGGGGATATGTTAGGCTCTCACCCCAGAGAGTCTGTATCTCCCCGATTCTTCCTCTCTCAACTCTCTTGTTTCCTTCAAGCTCAATACCAGTGATTCGAACTTCATCTCCTTCAATCTCCACTATATCACCAATGGCTATCTCTTCCCCTTCAGGAAGCTCTGCTTCGCCTTTAAAGCTTCTTTCATGCTTGCTGATTATGAGCGGGACTTTAACGAGCTTTGGTAATGTTACATGCCATACATTACCGCATTCATTGCACCTCAGCGTTATTTCTCTCCCCCTCTCTCTGACAACTTCAACATCCTCGCTTCCGCATTCAGGACAGATAAAATACTCTTCCATTTTTCTCACCTTTTGATGCTTTTCTCAGTCGCTTTATAAAGCTACCTTTCTCTGAGTTGAATTCTGTAGCTCCTGCCTTCGCGTATCCTCTCTATGAGGCCTTTTTCTTCCATTTCCCTGAGAAGGATGCTTATTTTTGCCTTCGAAACACCCAGACGCTTAACGAGCTCGCTCTGGAGAATTGGTCCCTCTTTCAGGATTTCCACAACTCTTTCCTCATCGCTCTTTAGTATTTCTCTTTTTATTGATTTTCGTTCTTTATGCTCCTTATACAGGATTCCCCCGAAGAATCCACCAACAAATGCTGAAATGAATATTACAACCATCCACAAAGGAGATGTTTTCTTTGGGGGTTGGATTTCCTCAGAAAACCCAACTATAAAGTAGAACTCATCTCCTGCGTTTACCTGTATCTTCTTCCATTCCAAAACCATTCTATTGGCTGAGCTCTCAACTTTATTTGGAGATGGTATAATGGGAGATAACACTGCATAGCCTCTGGGTACAAATAGACGAACATAAAAAACGCCCACAGGTTGATTGAAGCGCACATAATATGCAAACTGCTGTTTCCCATTCACTTCTTGTACTATACCACTCGTTAGAAAGCTTATACGTATTTTTATCTGGTCCCCCTTAGTTACCTCTGGGAAGGTAACATAAACTGCTGTTATTCCCCCTGTTATCTTTTCTGCTGTCACATTGCTGGTTAATGTATTTCCGTTTATATCTACAATTGCATCTAAATTGTTAACGGGGTATTCTGTATAGAAAACATACCTGTTGAATGGTTGATTTGCTGTCAGTACTACCTCAATAGTCTCCTTGATTGAATTTTCGTTTAATATATCAAAATACAGGGAATAGCTTTCAATATTATATTCGTACTCATTCTGGGAGCTCACCAGAGGTATTAAGAAGACTGAAAATAAGATTCCGATTATAATTATAACTGACTTCCTTCTTCCGGATTTTTTATTTTTAACAGAGGACATACGTCCATACACTCCTTACAGTGGATGCATCTAATAGGATCGACAACTATCTTCCTGCTTTTTGGGTTTATGATAATAGCCTCTTCTGGACACCTGCCAACACAGACCCCACAACCAACGCATTCATATGCTCGTTTTACCAGATAATACGCTTGAATTGCCTCACTGGCGTTCTCACTGTAAATTGCATCCTTCATGAATTTTACATTATCAGCTTTTATGTAGTTTTCGCCTATTTCTATTTCTCCCAATATTGGGACGACTTCCTTTATGCGTTTCAGGTTTATGAGGGTATTAAGGTGTATAACAAAAACCCCGTTCTCCTCATTTAACAGATACTGCAGTGGCTCCCATATCCTATTTTCAGGAATTTCAACATGAAGTTTTTCTGCCAGAGCTTTTTGTCCTTTAGTTGTTTTTTTCCATCGCCAGAATCCGTGGGTTATCCATTCTTCTGGTAAATTAAAGCGCTTTCTCCAGAGTTCAAGTTCTTTTTCCCATTTGTTCCATAATTCAGGTTTTTCCTCTTTTAGAGTATATATCTCTGCCAGAGAAGAGCTTGGACAGAGAAAGCAGCCTATTCTATCCAAACGTTCTTTATAGAGGGGGTTATAATTCAATTTACGAAGAAAAATGTATAACCATACCTCCAGAGCATTCCAGTGAAAAATAGGTGAAGCCCCTATTTCATTTGGTACCCATGGGTTTTTCCAGATCCTTGGTTGTTTGTATCTGCTTATGCTCTCATACTTTCTTTGCCCTACAAACATTAATACTCCCATGGGATAGTGCTTTCTGATGGACAATGTTATGGGTCCGAGCTTTGTGACTTTACAGCACCAGCGATAGTCCCTTCCTGGAGGAGAGAAAACATTTATTGCCCTCCAGAAAGCATCTCCAGCGTCAGCTATTATAAACTTGATATTTCTGTCCATAAGTTCCTTTTTAATGTTCTCAACATATTCAATGGTTTCGGGAAATTCTATACCTGTGTTGTTAAAGAACACTGAAAAATTTTCCCCAAATTCTTCCAGTGCTAACCCTAAGACTGCTAAACTGTCTTTTCCTCCGGAGAAAGCAACTGCCACCGGCTTTTTTATTCTGTTAGCAGTATTCCTCATGAACCTTCGGGCCTCTTTAATCTTCTTTTCCAATGCAGAACGATTTGCTTCTATGACATCCGCTATTTTTGCCTTTTTGCCTTCCCGATAGTGGGTGTTTTTTTGTCTTCTGGTTTTTATACCCGTGCCTCTCTCCCCAGATACAAGCCCTTCATAGTTTTTCTTGGCTATTCCAGTTGCTATGACTTCTCCTTTGGAGGATAGAACTATGACGTCATCCCCAGACTTTATAGACAACTCAGCATCGAGAATACCAACTGGAAGGACATTTGCACCTTTTTTTACCGATTCAACGGCACCGTCGTCGATTATTACCCATTTTTTCATTTTTTTGCCAAAATGTTTCCAAAGAGAAATCGCCCCTTCAATTTTTAATCCTGGCTTCCATCTGAGTGTTATCGGATCAAAACGAAGCCAGCCAAAAATATATCCATCTATGATAATTTCATAAACATCGTCCTCTCCCGGGGTTTTGTTGAGTAGAACTATTTTATCCTTTAAAATTTTGTGAATGTCAACTCCATAATGTCTTTCGAATTCTTGCTCTATAAATCTCAAGTCCTTTTCAAAAGCAAATCTAATATCGGCTGGAGGTGTAAGATTAAGCTTAAACACGCTTTTATGCCCATGAATATCACATTTATCACTTATTAGAGGTACATTACACTCCTCACACCAGTATATGTGGGCCTTACCCAAAAACACAGGCCTTCCCATATGTTTCACCTAAAATGAAAGATAAGTAGGTGGTTTATAACAGTTGGGTTTATCTTTCCTCAAGCTTCGCAGCGATGAAGGCCACCAACAATATAAAGAGAATACCCCCGGCAAATGCCCCGCCAAAGTAGAGTATTTTCTGCTTGAGTGTCATGCTTTCTGCAACTTCCACCGTGGCATTCTGGGGAACTGGAACTTTTATAATCTGGGTAACTACCTTGGGCTGGCATGTTGTATTTTCAGTTTCAGTTTCTGTATTATTTTGTACAGGAACTGTACTCACGTTATTTTCGGTTGTCAGTTTAGAGATGGCTATAACCGTAGAATTCTGAAAGAGTTTATTGTTAACATTGACCACCCCAATAATCTCGTATTTACCTGCTTTTAATGGTATTAACGAAAGATGATATATCCTCGTCTGATTTGGATTGATTGAATCCCTCAGCTGAAGCCATTTTCCGTACATTGTAAGGTTTTTACCAATTACTCCAAATCCAGGAGGGATTGCAATCGTTAGATCAAACGGAATGTTTGAATTGCCCATATTGGTTACGCTTATATTCAGGGGTATGCTTTCACCAATCTTTCCATCTTTGCTGGAGAGCTTTATACCATACCTGAGTATTGCTCTTTGAACGAATATCTTTTTTATTTCTGAAGAAAATTCCACACTTTCCAACCCGTAACATGAGAGGGGATAGGGGGCATGAGCTGAGACTTTGATATTTCCAATGGTGAGGTTGCCGGATGTTTTTGGTTTAAGCAATAATGGAAATTCGATTTTCTGACCTCTCTTAATTACAGGAATATACTTGGGGTACCCTCCAAGTATCTCAAAATCCTTTGAAATATTTGGCAGTATCTCTATATACTTCAAATCACTCTTCCCAGTGTTTTTTAGTACAACATAGGCTTTAAACGGTACATACTGTTCAGCATTCTGGGGCGTCTTGAAGGAGACATTGAGAAACGCGGTATTCTGAATTTTAGGGATTTTCTCTTCATCCAGCATTGCTACAAGTCTAACTTGCATTTCATTTTCTCGTTCTCTCGTTTCCAAAGCTCCTATTGACAAACCTCCATAAGAAAACATGTAAGTTAGATTACCGATGGTAATCAGAGCAGTTTTTAGTGGCATTCCACATGAATTTTGGATTGAAATATAGGCTTTATTTCCAAAGATATTCTCTACCTTTATAACATATGGGCCGAGCCTGGTGGTTTTACCTTCACTAATCCATCCATCGAAGTAGGGCAGTATCTTTACGTTGATATATGCACCAATTAGCCTTATTTTTGTTCTTAAATATTCTGAGCCTATTAGGTCTTTAACTTCAATTTCCAGACCTTCTGCCTCGATAGTTTTCCCGATTTCACTGAAATACTCCTTTTGATTTACCTTTAACCGGACTATTTCGATTAGATTTCCATTTTCATTGGTTACATTGTATCCCTCAAAGGTTATGTTCCATTCCCCAATCCTTTCTGTTTGTCCTCTGTATAAATAACCATCAAATAAAGTCGGCATTAGGCCTAATGAAACTCTCAGATTTTCAAAGTTTATTGTCCTTCCCCTATACGTTATTTCCTTTGTTGAGTTTCCATAACTTAGCTGTAAAACTGCAGTTCCGGGTGAGACTGATTTTAAAAGTATCTTATATTTATCAAAAGTTATGTTTTCTCCCTGAAGCAAATATGGAAACTGGAGATATATGTTCGAATAACTTGGATTGTTGATCATGATGGAATTAACAGTGAGATTGTATTCCCCTGCTTTTAATGTATAACCCATTGGAATTGTTGTCATAATGTTGAGTCCTCCACCTTCCAGAGTCAGAAACATAGATCTATCTTGGATAGAAATATCGTCAATTGATATTCTAACTTCCCCTATGCTGATATCCCCAGGTACCTGAACCCATCCCTGAATAGAAGAAGTCGCAAGTGCTTTGGGGGATATTAAAAGTATGAGTGCTATGAACAATACCATTCTTTTCTTCATGTTAACACCCCCAGTATGGGCCATATAACTCCACTAAATGTCATCATTTTTCCCATAATTACCTGTCCAATATACAATGCTATAGCTGCAATCCACGTCAGAACTACAAAATGATATATTGATATTCCCAGATGCCCACCATCGGCAAGTTTTATGGAGAAGGAGGATAGGAATGCATGCAACAACAATATCGCGGTTAAAATATAACTTGTTAGTTCGAGACCACTTGATGATGGGACGAATATTATGTTTTTTAGAAAATCTCCTGTTATCGGTATATTCGAAAAGAGATGGTTCATATAAACTGCAACCTGAAATGCTGCAGCGACTGAAAAAGCAAAAGCTCCGGTAATGCCATAGATAACACCTCTGAAACTGGCTACATTTTGCTGTCTTTTTCTTCTGAGCCTCACAAGACGTTCAAAATTTCTTGAGATAACCATTCCTACATAATCTGGCTCAGCACCTAATTTTATGCTTTTTTTGAATATCTCTGAAAATATTCCTATAAGCCAACTGCCAGTATCCGAAGCAAAATAGTTCCATGATTTACTATCATCAATTCTCATAGCTACTCTGCGATATAGATTCCTGATGTCATCAGTTAGAGTTCCGAAGTCATGAGAACTCAGATATTTCAGGACTAAGTGGAGGGATGCTCCGCTGGCAGCAAGAGAGGAGCTTAGGCTCCTTATAAATGCCGGGAAGTTTTCGTCTTTTATCATTATACTATGTTCCTCTTTTTCTATAACTTTGCCTAAATAAATCAGTGGTGTTATTACAAAGGCTATTCCTACCAAAAGGGGCAAATTAAAACGAGGCCGTATTATGAGTAGGTACAGAACTGCGGAGATAATTATGCCGACAATGGATATGATAACTGCTTTAATTAGTCTCATTCTTCTCTCTGAAGTCATCGCATTTTCGGACCAAATTCTATCTTCTGGCATTCTGTATTTTATAACGACTAAAATACCAATTTCCGTTGCAAGAACTAAAATAAACATAAATACACTCATGCTAACAATGTCTTGTCCTGTTATTATTGGGCCGATAATGATGAATGTCACCATAAAAACAACGGAGATTATCAAAGATGAATAAATTTCTTTAAAAACATCAAGATCATACAGGGCACCCTCATAGAAAGTCTCATAATCATCCATAACAGTTTTCTGTTCTTGGAGCAGGTAGTCTTTTAATTCGACGCCGCTGTCTAAGGAATAAGCTAATCTTTCAAGGAAATCGGAGAAAACTTTGCTGGGAGTTCTCTTGGCAAGAAATCTCAAAGCCTCTGGCATTCCTCTGTGTAATTTGGCAACAAGGTAGTAGACCTTCTTCATGTCACTTGCTATAGGTTCGAGAATTTTCTCCGTTGACAGGTTCCATACTAAATCGCTTCTGCCTACGTCACTCGTGGATAATACGGCAAAATATGTAGCAAAATAGGGTATTCTGGAGTTTATCTTAACTTTCTTGCCACTGACCCTCGCATATGGGTAGGAGACTGCATATAGCATGGGGAGGGCAGGAATTGCATAGAGAGCCATGAGTATTATCTTAGGGAGGGTTATGAATCTGGTGAGCAGAAGCATCACGGTGAATAGTGCTATAGAGAGGACTAAGCTTGGAGCTAATATCTTTCTGAGGTAATATCTTATCGTTAAATCCGATTGAATAAATATTCCGGCTTTTTCTTTCGGCATATCCCTCCCCTCTACAATCTACAATCTGAAGCTTAGACCTTCGATACCGCGTTCATAGAAGTTTTTGATTTCTCTATGAACCGCATGGTAATCCGTAATTCCGAGCTCTATCATGCGCTTGATTATTCGGGCCCTTAGGAAAAGCTCGTTGTATATATCTTTTGGATCCTCATAACCTGCAACCTCCGCTATTTTTCTCTCAAGAATGTATGAGTTGTTCATCCCTCTGAAAATATGCCTGTCAGAAACAGGATCCCATTCAAAGACATTTCTTGTCGCTACTCCACCTAATTCTTCATAATATCCCTCAATTTCGACCACACTCACGACTCTTCTGAGGAATTTTCCCCTGACATAGACTGCTTGCTGGAATAAAGCAATATTGAGATTATCAATGAATGTGACTGGAACATTAATTGGCGAGCCGGTGAAACGTTGGATCATCTTTTTGATGTCTCCAGCATGAAATGTAGACATAACTGGATGTCCGGTCTGCATTGCTTGAAAAGCTATTGCACCTTCAGCTCCTCTAATCTCCCCTACAATGATATAGTTGGGTCTTGATCTAAGAGCCGCTTTAAGCAAATCAAACAGAGTAACTCTGGATTCTTCAGGCCCTCTTTCTCTTGTTGTCAACCTCTGCCATGTTTTATGGGGAACGATAACCTCGGGGGTATCTTCTGCAGTGTATATCTTTGCATCTGGCTTGATAAATGGAATAATAGAATTAAGGGTAGTTGTTTTTCCACTGGCTGTCTCTCCACAGACAAATATACTCATTCCATATTCTAAGGCAAGCCATAGATATGCCGCAACTTCTGCGGAGAAGGTATTCCATTTAACCAACTGAGTGACACTAAGTGGAGTCGCAGAAAATTTCCTGATTGTAGCACTTGGACCCTTTATACTGACATCTGGGCTGTAGATGATGTTTATTCTTGAGCCATCTGGGAGGGTACCATCAACGACGGGATTTTTATCACTTACAGGTCTGCCCATTCTCTCACTCAGGTTTTTAAAATAATCCGCTAATTTTATGTTGTCTCCAAAATCAATGTTGGTTGGTAGAGCCTCGAATATCTTGTGAATTAACGACACATATTTTGCTCCAATTATATGTATATCCTCAATATATGGGTCTCTCATCAGGGGTTCTAAAGGTCCAATACCTACTATATCCCTCTTTAACAGATATCTGAATTTCTCAGCTTCTTCTCTGGTTATTTGAACCTTGTTCCGATTGAAAAAGCCTTCAGATAATTTTCTCAAGGCTTCATTAAAAAGTTCATCAAGAAAAAGCTCGAATTCTTCTTTATCTTCTGGAATTCTTTTAGTTGGAGCTATTTCGAGTATTTTATCCTTTATGATTTCGTATTTCTCTTCCTCTTGTTGAGTTACAATTCTGGGTTCTATAATTATGTACTTTCTCTCTGTGTGGATATCTCCATAAATGTGTATAAAAATTGGGTCTCCTACTGGATATATTATGTTGGGATATTTTATATCCTTCATGTCTCTGCTCAATTGGGGATAAAATTCCGGGAATTTACCAGTTTTCCTGACGAAGTTGTCTATATACCTCTTCAAATGCGGGTTTCGAGCCATTGCAGTTTCGATATTGTCGCTGATTCTCTCTGCCATATCACACCACCGCGGCTATTTCGACTATAAATCCAACTTTTGGTTCTACTCTAAATGGAATAATCTTCTGGAAAACACCAGCGGCGTTGTTATACTTCACAATTGTAGCAGAATTCTTCAAATCTCCACCAAAAGTTTTCACGCTGAGCCTAATCAGCACGCTCGAAATTTCCTCAAGAACACGAACCACTGATTTATCAATATCTGCGGGATTGAGAGTCATCATAATAACCTTCCCCAATGAACTCAGCTTTTTTAAGTGAACTGTGAGGAGTTTCATTTCATTCTCGCTTATTTCCTCTGGCAATATCGATGAGATAGCATCAACTATCACAACATCCTTCTCCCAAATTCTGGATTCTCCTAAAAATCTTGGTAAAAATTTCTCTCTCTCTGAAATTCCTATTAGAAGGGGGTACAATGAGATAAAAAGTAATTTACGCCGGATCAAATCCTTAATAATGCTATATCCGAGAGATTCCATCTGATTTATAAATTCTGGCGTTGTATATTGGCTTGAAATATAAGAAACACTATGATCATTTCTCAAGAAGCCATAGAGGAGTCTCTGGGAGAATATGGACTTACCCGTCCCTCTATCCCCCTCGATTAAGATTATACTGCCTGGGGGGATGCCCCCTCCTAATCTTCGATGAAGCTCATCGTTTGGGATCTGGATTTTAAGGATAGTCTCCATATTCCTCACCCTATTTTGAATATCAATGATTTCTGTTTACCATCTGCTAATACTACTACGATTTTGTGGTATCCTGTAGATAACAGGGTAACAACTTGAATTTCACCGATATCATATGGCTGTAACTTATCTGAACCCGGATTATCAAGATTGGTGAATGTTAGATTTGCTGGGGGTATGAGATTACCATCTATAAACACGACAACTGAATTGTTATTGAAGGTAAAAGGTACTTTTCCAATATTTCGAACATAGAATATATATGCCCCCCCACTTACAGGAATATTCTCGGGATCATTTATTATCGCGAAATTTACCCTCAGATTATATGCTAAGTCCTTCCCACGCAGGGTTATCCCGTCAGAAAGATCCTGTGTAACCATATATAGCCCACCAGCCACCATGCCTGCAATGAGCAATGATGCTATAAAGAGCACCAATTCTGATACTACTGAACTTGCCATGGTTACCCCTCCACCGGACAGTACCAAGCACTTACGAGTAGTTTAGGCCATCCAACGGTTATGTTGCCTACCCATTCCCAGTTGATTTTTAGATTACAGCCTGTTTCTGTATTTATTACGAGGGAGTGCACTAAAGTATCCTTTGGAACATTTTGAACTGTCACGAGGATGACTTCTCCCGGCAGGAGATACGATTCATTTTGAATATCAACTACACCAGCTGTTGTTACCAAATTCCCGTCATAGATAAAGCTCCATTCCTTTGGTGATAGTGTAGTACCCTCATTTGTGACATTAAATGTGATGTTGTATAAGGAAATCCCGGAGATTGTTGAATAGTTGTAGAGGTCACCTTCCAACAATGAAGTTTTTGCCTTTAAGAATGCGTTGTTGTAATCTGAAGTCGCCTCCTTAACGTATCCAAATGCATTTTCTGTAGCTACATAAAGTATGCCAATCGAGAGTAATGTGGCAGTGAATAATATTGCAAATGTTGCTGAAACACTGAATCCCATGGGAATCCCCTGAACATTTTAAACTCCATAAACCTCCTCCAATACCCGGTTGATCACCTTCATCTCCCTTTCAATTGAGTCCAAGATTTCACGAGTTATCTTGACTCCTCTGAGTCTCTCTATGAAGAGCAGTGAAATTAAATGATCCTGTATAGTCAATTTATCTTCGGGTCTCCAGTTGGGCTCTCTATGGTGTGGTTTTGTTCCATTTGCATACTTGAGCATAGTATTCAGGACATCTTCTGATATCCATCCAATTTCGTAGTAAAATTCAAGTACTTGTTCTAAATTCTGCATGCCCACTCTATCTATGAGGAAACCGAGCCATTTTAGGGCTATTAGAGTAGATGCCATATCTTGGGGTATTTTCTCCAGTCTGGCTTTCCCATTGGATGATGCATAAGGAACAATCAAGCTCTCTCTAATCTCAGGAGGAATTTCTAATCCTTTTTCCATAGGCTTCTCCCCCTTAACAGCCTCAACAGCAGTTTCAACTCCATGTTCGGGAGCTTTAACATTCTCAATTAACTCGGAGGTAGAAAGCTGGGTTTCTTGTGGATACTGGGTTGTCGTGGTCTCTGGGCCACTATATTCTTTTCCTTTTCTCCCTTTTCTCTCTTCTTTTTGCTCTAATAGTAAGCTCCTTATCTCCTCAAGATATCTGCCTATTTCTTCTACTCTCTTGTCCAGGTTTATAAGACGGGTAACTTGGCCTGAATATGTTTGAATAACCCGGTCTATTATTTTATCAAGTTGTTCTGGACTTAGGATGTCCTTTTTGTTCAGGAGCTTTTCTTTTAAGTCATCTATAAGGACATTGGGGACTTTTCCCTTGAGTTTTTTGAGCCTCTCATCGATCTCGATCTCTGTAATCATAACTCTCCCTCCTCAAGGACATCATATATAAGCTCATCAATGTTGATGCCATGCATAGCGAGCAATCTCAGATCTGACTTTATTTGGGTAATCTCAGTCCTTAGCTCCTCGACCTGTTTGGAGAGATTGTGGATTTCATTGACAAGTGGATTGTCTTTTTCCTGATCCTTGAATGGATTAACTTCCTGTGATACAACTTCATACAGCATCATAACATCTTTGATGGTTTTGTTGAGTTTTTCCATTTCCTCTCTAAGCTCTTGAATCTGAGATTTCAAGGTATCAATACTAACTTTTATCCTTGGGATGTCATTTTCTATCTCATTAATCCTCGTCATAACTTGAGTTAGTAGCTCCTCTTCTTCTTTCTTTTTCTCATTTTGTTCTGTACTTTCGCTTGTTTCTTCATTTACATTCTCCAATTCGTCTAATTTGATTATTTCCACGTTGTTATCCTCTTTCACCTCTTCCTCCTTTTTTTTCTTGAATTTGTTTTTGAGGTATGAGAAGGACATCTCTGTTCCCTCCAGCTTGAATTAAGAGTAAAAAGAAAGGCTGTGGAAAAATGCAAATAAGTTAAAGACGTCACTTGAGATCTACTATCTTGTCGGTGTCACTGAGACCATAGGCCGTTGGAGTAACAACCTTGGCATATCCGGGTGCTCCAAACTCTGGAACAACCTTGATTGTTATCGGGGTTCTGGGTTTAACACCGCCAAAGACTGCAGTGAGGTTGACTGTGAGCAGGGCTATGTCGCCGGTAGTCAATGTTGGAATGGTTCCTCCGAGAGAGTTATCAGCGTCCTGAACTATAAGAATTCCAAAGTGGGTACTGTCGACTAAGCTACTGTTCCAGGCTGTAGAGGTTGTGTCGAACATGTTACCACTTATTGTAGCCTTTGCATTTCCGTACGAAAGAACAACCTGTTTCTGTCCGTCATCTAAATACACCTTTGTCTGGTTGAGGTCAATTGGATTACTTCCCGCGTTGAGGGAGACTTGTATCGTCATCAGGGTTAAGTTGTTTGAACTTGGAGCATAGCCGGTGATAGCATCAATCTGGATACCACTTGAAACTTCTTGGGTTGTCTGCCTGCCTGTGCTCTCAGCTCTCTGTTGCAGATATCCGCTGGTGTTTATTAGGACTGCTGCTGCTACTGCCGCTACCAGCACCATCGCTATAAATACTATTAAGGTACCAATTCCAATCGCACCTCTCTTCTTCTTTTTTAAAACAAATCCCATATTTTGGCACCTCCACTAAATGTTTTGCAATAGAGAATAAGTAATTTTGGATATAAATCAATTTTTTGTTCTTATGTATGCACATAGGAATGTATCTACATATGTAGGTTTGAACTAGTGAGAATAGTAATAAATAGCTTGGAGACCGGCATCACATTTTTGTTATGACGAGGACAGATTTTCCAAGCTCATTGAATTTAAATTCAGTATTGCTGTTTTCCAGGGCATTTAAAATTGCAGACTTGGTAGGAAATGCAATAAATTCTTTTGATAGGCTTTCAAAAAATTCCCATGCGGAGATATTTGGATAATTTTCTTTAAATGGCTCAACTATTATAAGTTTTCCATTTTCGTTGAGAATGCTCATTGCAGTCTTTATAACACGATTGATACTATCTAAATACTCAAGAACGAAACTCATTATAACGACATCATACTTATTCTTTGGTATTATCTTTTTAATATCCATTTCTTTTAGGGTCACCCAATCGAATCCTGCACTTTTTACTCTGCTCTCTGCGATACTTAAAATTCCCGGAGAAAAATCTATTCCTACATATTTACCATTTGGACCAAGGAATTGGCCGATCTCCAAAGGAGAGACAGAACCACATCCCAAGTCCAAAACACTCGTATCATCATGTAATTTTGCAACATCCGCTATTATTTTCCTGTATATGCTATTAAACTCCAGGGATAACCTCATGTCCCAAAAGTCTGCATCTTTATCAAAGTCCATCAAAATTTTTGGATGTTCTGGAGTTATGGAAGCATAGTCAACCATCTTATAAATTTCTTCAAAGATGGGAACCCATCCAGGGAGAAGATGTTGGGCATTTCTCGGGGAGAGCTTTAGTAGATATTCAAATTCATCCATTACAATATTCCCATTTTCTTTTTTGATTATCCCAAGCTGGATATAGGTATCCAAGAGCTTTTTCAAAAGGGATTTATTCCCAAATGACATGGAATTTATGAGAGCATTATACGGTTGCTTTTCAGACAATCGGCTAAAGATACCATATTTCAATCCAAGCTGAAAAAGATGGACAACAGAGATTTGAACCATTGCGGATATATTTTCATCCAATTTTCTGATTAAATTCCTCATCTAACCACCTCACATAAATCTGTTGTAGTATAGGTGATATGATTTAAGCAGTTCAACAACTTTCTTTCCATATTCCGTTAGTCTATAATACTTGAATCCATCCCGCTCAACAATTTCAACAAGGCCAAGGCTCACGAGAGAACTACTTCCGTTATATCTATTTCCAAGACCTATAAGGGCACCCTTAACATTTGAAGGGTCTGATTTAACTACCCTTGCAATTTCAGCAAGATATGTGGGGGAAGGATAGATTTCATGCAAATATAATAAAATCCTCTTTCTGAGTTCACTGCGGTTTATTGATCTTATTACAAAGGGGTCGATGTACATTGGAATCCCCCCAACAAAATACTTGATGATTTTAAGGAAAACTGATTTTATTCGTTAAATTATTGGATATTATTGTATATAAGCCTTACTGTTTGAAATTAAACTCAACAAACTACAAATCAGAAAAAGATGTCTTAATTTTCGGAAATTTTCCAGTATCATAAATCACATCGCCATTGACAAAAACCATCTCGACATCACTTCCCTTTGCACTATAAACAAGATGTGAGAGGTAATATCCTTCAGGTAAAAAATGGGGCTTTTTTGTATTTAACAAGACCAAATCTGCCAAATAATCTTTCCCTATCAAACCGGATTTTAGCCTTAGAGCTTTAGCTCCACCTAAAGTGGCCCAATAGAACACTTCTTCTGCTTTAATTTTCTCTGGACCTGCCTTAACCTTGTTTAAGATGGCCGTCATTTTCATCTCTTCAATCATATCCAGTGAATTGTTGGAAGCTGCACAATCGTTTCCCAGAGATATATTGGACCCAGCTTTCCAAAGTTCTATTATTGGAGCAATAGCCCCTTCAAGCTTAGCCAAACTCGTTGGACAGTGTGCTAATGTGGCTTTAGACTTGGCAAATAGAGCGATTTCCCTATCTGTTAAATACACTCCATGAGCTGCAATTAAGTTTTCGTTTAGAATACCGCTTTTCTGTAAATATTCCACGGGATATAGACCCTCCCTTTTTCTTACTTTCCTAACTTCCTCCCTACTTTGAGAAAGATGGATGTGTATGAGGCCATTTTCTTTTTTTGCAAAATTTCCAATATCCTCCAGTAGATCACGGGATACTGTATCTGTGGCGTGAGGGGCAAGTGTCGCAGTTATCAATCTGCATTTTTTCCATCGTTTGAAGAATTTAAAGCCCTCTTTCGGTTCTGCAAGTGGAAAATCAATTAGATCCATGACAGTTTGACCAATAAACGTTCTCACTCCAATTTCTTGGGCGGCTCTGGCAATTTCCTCGGCAAAGAAGTAGTGCTCATTTACTGTTGTTGAGCCATTCGAAACAGCTTCCATTAGTCCTATTAGAGCCCATTTTCTGAGGTCTTTTCTATCCCACTTCATTTCCATTGGCCATATAACTTCATTCAACCACGTATTTAACGGTAAATCATCCCCTAATCCCCTAAATTTTGTCATGGCGACATGGGTATGTGAATTAATGAGACCAGGTATTATCAAATACCCTTCTCCACCAAAAACCTCATCCACCTCGTATTCCTTTATTTTATCCACCGGGATGATGTCATAAATCCGTTCCCCTTCGATTAGAACTGCAACATTTTTCCTAATGCTCCTGATGTCCATGGCAGTTCCAATTAGAGCCTTCATGTTCTTCACCATTTAAAGATTGTCAGCTTTCCTATTTAAATGTTGTCAGAATGTCAAGCATAAAAGCGAATGATTTAAATAGCATTCAACCCCCATGCCTATCATGCCCCTGTTACTGCAACCCAAAGCTGAACGCTTTAAGGCACTTTCACTCTGGATGAATAGACTTTTCTAAATGATTAGTGGATAAATTAATAAGTGGAGAATTGAACTTTGAGGAGGTGTTTAGGATGATTGATAAGGTTTATTGTGCGGATGTAAAGCCTGACATGGAAGGCAAAAGGATCAAGCTCGCTGGATGGGTTTATAGAAAAAGGGAAGTTGGTAAGAAGGTATTCATAGTCCTACGGGATTCAAGTGGTGTTATCCAAGTTATCTTTAAGAAGGAGAATGAAGTTGCATACAGGAAAGCGCGGGATGTTGGAATCGAGTCAAGCGTTATAATTGAGGGCACTGTGAAGGCTGATTCGAGAGCTCCAACCGGAGTTGAGATAGAGGCTGAAAGTATAGAAGTAGTCCAGAATGTTGGCTTTTTCCCGATAACAAAAGATGCAAGCGATGAGTTCCTGCTCGATGTGAGGCACCTTCACCTTCACTCGCCAAAGGTAGCGAGCATAATGAAGGTTAAAGCCACGCTCATGCAAGCAGCGAGGGAGTGGCTCCTTCAGAACGGCTGGTACGAGGTCTTCCCGCCGATACTCGTCACCGGCGCCGTTGAAGGCGGCTCGACCCTCTTCAAGCTCAAGTACTTCGACAAGACCGCTTACCTCAGCCAGTCGGCCCAGCTCTATCTTGAAGCGGCCATTTTTGGCCTCGAAAAAGTCTGGTCACTCACGCCGAGCTTCAGAGCGGAAAAGAGTCGGACAAGAAGGCATCTCACCGAGTTCTGGCATCTGGAGCTTGAGGGGGCTTGGATGGACCTCTGGGACATCATAAAGGTGGAAGAAGAGCTGGTGAGCTATATGGTGCAGCGCACTCTGGAGCTCAGGAGGAGCGACGTCGAGACCTTCAGAAAGGACTTCACCACGCTCAAGAACACTGTTCCGCCCTTCCCGAGGATAAGCTACGACGAAGCAATTGATATACTCCAGAGCAAGGGTGTTCAGATCGAATGGGGTGAGGACATGGGGGCTGATGAGGAGAGAATTTTAACGCAGGAGTTTGAGAGCCCGTTCTTCGTCTACGGCTATCCGAAGCACATCAAGGCCTTCTACATGAAGGAGGACCCGGAGGATCCGAGGAAGGTTCTCGCGGCAGATATGCTCGCGCCGGAAGGCTACGGTGAGGTCATCGGTGGTTCACAGCGTGAGGACGACTACGACAAGCTCGTGCAGAGGATTCTCGACGAGGGCATGGATCCAAAGGACTACGAGTGGTACCTCGACCTGAGGAAGTACGGCTCTGTTCCACACAGCGGTTTTGGATTGGGTTTGGAAAGGCTCGTCGCGTGGGTTCTCAAGCTTGATCATGTCCGCTGGGCTACACTCTTCCCGAGAACGCCGAGCAGGTTGTATCCGTAGCAACCTTATGTTCATCTTTGTAATTTCTTTTTATAATGGTAGATGAAACAAATTTCTAAAAAGCTTATCCTAAAGAATAATCAAAAATTCGTTTTTATATCCTGTGAGTGGCTTTGGAGAATCCTCTTGTAAGTTGAGGTGAGAGGAAAAACAAGATAGGAGATAAGAGTAAAAATCTGAAATAGGAGAGCGAACAAATCTATCAACACTCGCTTTTGGAGGGACGTTAATATATTCTATCAGGCGGAATTAGTATTGTGGGGGTTCTTATTTGGAGTACTGTTGGTTTGAACTCACGGGATATTCCTTTTATTATTGCAATGTTTTCAATAAACTCATTTTCTTTCAGGATTCCTTGAGTTATTAAGACGTAATCACTAATGCTAACCATCCATGAATGAAGGTCGTTGGGGATACTATCCCGGTTAACAATAAGAATATCCCAAAAATCGAAGCCTTTTTTCACTAAATCCTCCCCTGCATACAAACGTGCCATGAACAGCCTTTTCATAAGCTCTCTACCAAATCTTTCATATAAGGTACTCAGTGTAACAAATGCATGGACAACTCTCCTATTACCTAAGCCATAATCGTTAACTATCTCTTTTTTGATTTCAACATATTTTGGTATGAAAGTGTTCTCATCCACCTCTCCTACACTATAAACAAAATCATAAGGTGGATTTTCCTTGAATATGTGGATAACTGCCAGATTGCCGGTGTTTCCTTCTTTGATAACATCTATACCTGCTGACTTTAACCTTGAGCAGAACTTTCTAAATGGAAGTGCAATGTTACTTATTATAGCAAATCCCCCATCCTCTATTTCCTCTTTCACTAGTTTAACTCCAACCTTCCAACCAAGGGAATACTGATTGTAGGATAACAATAGGATTCCTGCAGGGATGATTTCTCCCAAATAATCTCTTATACTCCTTGGCATAACCATACTAAACACCTCATGACCTTTAACAGACTCTCAATTATATAAGTTTTGTTACTAAAGTGTGATCATGAAGAAATGATAATTTAGTGAGAATACAACATCTATTTCTGCAAAACTCAGCCAACAATATTGTTGAAAATACTGACGAGCTGAAAGAGCAAAATAGGTTGTGATCTAAAACAACAGGGATTTAATTCCCGAGTGACATTTCAAAATTTCTCTCATCAGTATTTTAGGACGCCTTGATGGATGGGACACTGCAAGAATATAACAGAATGGCAAAGCCTGCTAAGGGATAATTCTCAAAAGATACTGGCGGGCCCGGCGGGATTCGAACCCGCGACCTCCGGCTTAGAAGGCCGGCGCCCTATCCTGCTAGGCTACGGGCCCATCGGACTTTACTCTTCATGAGCCGTTTAAAAAAGTTGCGGTGCCTGTTTAGTATAATTTAGTATAAGATAAGTTTGATAATGCTCTCAAAGTATTACATAGATCTACAAACACATCACAATTATCCCGTAATGACCTTTGGGCAAAATATAAATATTGCAAAGCACATTATATACTTTGATGCCCGATGTTTTTCAAACCAGATGATGCTGAAGCCAGAGGTATTGGTATTATTGATGAGCTTATTGAATTAGTCGGTCTCCTTGAAGGAGGTAGTATGGCCGGCATTATAACCACAGATGCTCTCTCTCAAGTGGTTCTTCAGTATTCCACAATAGCAAACGCCCTTAACTCTGAAGTTCCAGTCTATTATCTGGCACCTACCAACAGCTTTTCTTTAAAGCTTCTATCAAAGCTGACAGATAGAAGAGATGTTCTTTTGGGTAGAGTATACAGCATGGATGACCTGGCGACTGCATTGAAAACCGTTCAGGATGATTCTCTTGTTTTTGTTTCAAATTTCTCGGTTCTTATCAATATAAAATCTGAGGATATGCTGATTTTAAGAAAGATTGTCGATGATAAAAATCTGATGTTAGTGCTTTCCCACAATACTCTTGAGCTGAATGAGCTGGATTTAACTGGTGAATTCAAGCGTTTATTCATAATCCCGGAGCTGTTTGAGTTGCTCATGGTAATGAGGACAAACTCCTATCGTGGTCACTATCGGCTGAATCTGAGCATTCTGAAAGTACCCTCTGAGTTCATAGGGAATATAGGAGAACACAGCATCCCGATAGACAGCAAAGCTAAGCTCTTTCTTAGGTGATTAATACAGTTTTATATGACCGAAGCCGAGGCCATAACGCACATATAGGGCAATACCAATAGTAATGCCTGTCAGAAACAAAGCTATATAATCCCTTTTTTTCATCTCAATCGTATGCAGAAAGGTTCTTTTTCTTCTGGCTCCAAAACCCCTGCTTTCAAGGGCAATGCTGAGCTCATGGGCAGTCTTTATTGAGGCTATGAGGAGGGGAACTAAAACGGCACTCATTTTCTTAATTCTAACAAAGATGTTTCCTTTTTCCATTTCCCATCCCCTGGCTTTCTGGGCATCCATTATATTCAGGGCAAGCATGTAAAGAGTGGGGATGTATCGAAGGGCTATTGTCATTGTCAGTCCGTATTCATAGGGCATTTTCAACTTTATAAAGCCCAGAATAAGGTCTCTTTGTGTCGTGGTCATCAGCAGAGCAAAGGCGATAAGGCCGAAGGTTAAAAGCCTCAGGCCATAGGCAACACCTATCAGAGCTCCCCTATACCACGGATCATATACAAAAGCCCACACAACGATTGTTATGATTAGAATGGGAAAGAGAGGTCTCAATACTCTGTACTGCTCGCGGAGGGTTATCTTTCCCAGAAGGTATATAAGGAGCATTGTCAGGAAGAAAAGAGGTATCAAAACCTCAGGGGAGTTGAAAAGAAGGAGTATGATTACCGCTGCAGCAGTGCCTGTTAGCTTAACCCGCGGATCGAGGCTATGGAGGATGGAATCCCTCTTGATATAGAAGTTATACATCATCTCAAAAACCTCCCAATGAATTCTTCCACATTCCTAACAAAGCCTGTACCTATGGTGAAGCTTATCCTGAGCAGTTCTGGCTTATCAAGACCGTAATTTCTTAATTCAATGGAGAAGAACTCATCAGTTGGCCCGTCGAATACTTTTTCTCCTTTATAGAGGAGGACGACTCGCTGGGCGAGCTCTAAGACGAGGTCCATCTCGTGGGTTATGAACAATATTCCGTGTCCCTCTTCATACAGGCTTTTAATGATTTCTTTAACGCTCTCTGCACTCCTTTCATCTAAACCTGTTGTTGGTTCATCAAGGATAAGGTATTTCGGCTTCATGGAGAGAACGCAGGCTATTGCTAAACGTTGCTTCTCCCCTCCACTGAGGGAGTATGGGGTTCTCTCTTCATAACCCTTCAGATTGACCTTTTTAAGGGCCCATTTAACCCGTTCTTCGATTTCTTCGGGACTTAGTCCAAGATTTTTCGGTCCAAATGCAACTTCCTTAAAAATACTCTCTTCAAAGAACATGTGTTCGGGATTCTGAAAGACATAACCCACAAGCTTCGAAAGTTCAGCTACACTATGTTCTTTCGTGTTCATACCGTCTATTATAACATCCCCCCTGGTCGGCTTCAACAGACCGTTCAGATGCTTTGCGAGGGTTGTTTTTCCACTCCCATTAGGGCCCACTAACGCGACTATCTCTCTTCCCATCTCAAAATTTACTCCTCTGAGCGCCTCTTTTCTGCCTTCATAAATGTGCCAGAGGTTTTTAACCTGAATCATCATTTTTCCCTTCTTAAACTTCTCTTAAAAAAGTTCCGAGATTATTGAAAAGCCTCTGCGAAACGTCCAGTAACGTTGGGGCTTCATCAAGCTCAAGAACAAGTGACGTAGCATTCTTTGGAACAGGATTTGCTACATTAAGACCCACACCAAGTACAGCATAGCGCACCATGTCAAGTTCACCTGCGACTTCTATGAGCACACCTGAAATCTTTTTCCCTTCAACATAAACGCCGTTCTCTACAGCTTTGCCCTTTACACCGTACTCTCCAAGCGTCTTTATGATGGCTGAGAGAGCAGGAGATAGAAGCTCACCGGCCTTCGCCAGTCTGAGTTTTGGCCTAAGAATAACGGAAAAGTAGAGACCACCTTCTCTGGAGATCCACTTCCGCATCAGCCTGCCTCGGCCCGCACTCTGTTTCCCTGCTATCACAAATGTCCAGCTTTTTTCTCCTCTCTCTGCGAGCTTTCTGGCAACGTTCATTGTGGAGTCAGTTTCCACCAGATAATAGCTTTTGACATCAAGTTCCCATGGATACGGTTTGTGGGGTTCTTCCAGAAGCCTGTAACCCTTTGGAGTGGCGTCTATCTTGTAGCCAAGCTCTTTTAGTTCTTTCACATGTTTCCAAACCGCAACCCTTGAGACTCCAAGCTCTCTTGCTATTTTATCCCCGGAAACTACTCTCCTATTCCTCAGCGCCTCAAGGAGGGATCTCTTTATCCTGCTGTCTCTTATGAGGTTTCTAATCATCATCAGAATTTCGTTAACTAAAAAGTTTTAAAGATTAACGGAGGATGGTGAAAGGTGATGAAATGAAGGCAAATGAAGTGGCTTATACGGCTCTCTTTGTGGCTTTAACGGCTGTCAGCGCTCAGATAGCAATTCCGCTGGGGAGTGTTCCAATAACCCTCCAAGTGCTCATGGTTCTACTGAGTGGTTTTATTCTCGGTGCTAAGCTCGGATTTTTAAGTCAGCTCATCTATGTGATAATGGGCGCAATAGGTTTTCCGGTCTTTGCAAACTTTCAGGGTGGATTGGGGGTTATATATGGCCCAACGGGTGGTTATCTGCTGGCATTCCCGCTGGCTGCATTCTTAGCTGGCTGGATCAGCGAGAAAAGCGAAAATATCGGGTTGCATTTTGCTGCCGCACTGGGAGCAATTGGCGTTATATACCTGTTAGGTTGGCTGAGGCTTGGTTTTTTCATTGGAGGGAATTTCAAAAAAGCGTTTATGATCGGAGTACTACCATTCATTGGAGTTGACCTAATAAAGGCAGGTGTCGCTGTGATAATCACAGAGAAGGTTAAAAAGAGCGGGTTTATGTAAACCTTCAGGGCTTTCTTCCGCATATTGAGATAAGCGGAACCTCTGTTTTTATTCCCGTTTATTGGGTCTGATATTTCTCCCTGAGAATGCAAGGGGTGTGCGCATGAAAGCAGGAAATTGGGTGCTCTAATAAAGCTTTTCTATGCCTTAGGTAAACATCATGCTCGGGGACAAAAGCATGAAAGATTCTTCATATTTTCTGGTTCTTTTGTATATCCTGCAACTTTAAGGGCGAATGTAAAACGTATTCCAAATGTTACCTCCTCTTCAAAGGTATGTCCAAGTTTGTTTTGTATATTTCTTCATGTGATCGAAGAATTTTTTACTTAGCAGAATGTCAATTTGAATTTAGAAAAGTATATTTAGGGGTTTGTAGCGAACAGGTAATATGAAATGCGTATCATAAATGGAGGGGAATGTAATGGAAAATTCCTTCACAAAGAAGGTGTTTGTTCTGGTTGTGTCCCTTTTAATGCTCCAGTTCCCTCTGGCTTTTGCGGTTTCTCTTCCCCATTCGATTTTTTATGGGGCAAAAGAAACAATTGACATAGAAAACAGTATAGTGCCTGCATACATCTCGCAGGTGAATTATACCGATGAAGACCTGAGAAAGGAGATTGAGCTTAAATACTCCTATAATCTCGATGAGTTCATAGCGTTGCTCAATAATGATCCGATTGAGATTTTCTGGTATATACGTAACAATTTTGACTATGAGCCATACTATGGAAGCCTAAAAGGTCCTGTTGGAACATTTCTCCAGAGAGGCGGCAATGACCTTGATTTAGCATCCTTGCTCGTGGAGATTTACAGGCAGCTTGGAATTCCGGCGAGATACGTAAGAGGCAACATAAGATTGTCAGAAAGTCAGCTGAGAAACTGGTTCGGGATTAAAAATGTTGAGAGGGTTCTGAAAACCGGTCTTATACCCTATGAAAAAACTTCTGACGGCTATATCGTTGAACATTTCTGGGTTGAGGCTTATCTTGATGGCAAATGGGTCCCGCTGGATCCTTCTTTTAAGGAGTACGAATATGTGCCACCTGAGCTCAACATCACACAGATGGGGGAAGGTTTTGCTGAGAGCGTTTTTAATAACTCGGTGTCCGGTAGTGATTGGTATCTCCTGAGAAAGGACGTGGAGGGCTCGCCTGTTCTTTCGGATGATTATCTAAACAATGTGAGCGAGGACATTATCAAAACTCTGGGGGTTAGGTATATAGGAAACACCTCCAAACAGAGTATTTACAGAACTCTGAAGGGATTGTCAGACTTCAAAAGTGCTATTTTTGGCTCATGGAGGATAATTGAAAGTAGAGAGGGTTTTGGAAAGCTACCGTTTAATGTTAGCAATGTCTTAGCAGAATTCCCAGAAATTCCCTCAAAATTCAAATATAAAGTCAGGATTGAACTTCCGGGACAGGATGTAAATACAACCCTGATCTTGGGCAATGTTAGCACGAAGAGGATCACCCTTGGCTGGCTTCCGGCCACTGAGAACGACAAAAAAGAAGTGGAGAAATATGAGGATATAACGGATATTCCGATAGACAGCGTTAATTTCACCCCTGTCTTGATGCTCGATGGAGTTCCGGTTGCTAAAGGCCGGATTTCACATCTTGGAGAAAAGGCAAATCTAACGGTCACAATGCTCCTTGGAAACCGTGTTCTCTATGTGGAAGACACTCCTGTTACCGCTGGGGGATATTATGCGGTCAGTATAGATGCACTGAGGGTGAGTCAGCAGTTCCTGAACTATCGTTTGAACAGGCTTAGAATTACAAGCTTCATGCTCGAAAGAGGCTTTTCCAACGTTACGACAGACGAAGTTATAGGAGAGATGCTGAATTTGGCAGGTCTAACCTACTGGTATGAGCTCGATAAATATGCCGATGAAGTAGCATTCCGTTTAGGAATAAGGTGGATCAGGGTTCCTTCCGTTATAGTGCTTGGAACTGCATATAAGGTTGAAGAGGATAAGTTGCGATTTATTGGGATGTTTGTGGATGTTCAGAAAGACCTCTATCTGCCACTTTCAGAGAATAACAATAAAACGAGAGAAAGGGGTTTTATGATTAGCACTGGGAGGAGAGGTTCTGAGCTTGAGGCTTATGTGCTCAGACAATACTTTAATGCCCCTGCAATTTCCACTGCAACGATATTTGATTTGGCCTACGAGCTCACCATCCCGATATACCATGTTAATTCCTCAAATGTTAATTCTGTCCTTCCTCTGCTGAATATAAGTCAAGAAGATAAGAACAAAATACTTGGTTATGTCAATAGTGGCTATGAAGTTTATGTACCCAGGGATAATGTGGTTATAAATGGATGGGTTGGAACTGGCTACTACGTTGTCGATCCTGAGACAGGTGCGATGGCATACATGATAAGCGGTGGCATCAGAGGGGGCTTATCATTAACTGAATGGATGCACTCCCTAATGCAGGATGCAACTATGGAATTATTCAAGTGTCTGGGATTCATGAAGAGTATGGGTAAAGCGCTTGCTGAAAAAGTTTCTGATGCAGTTTCTGTATTTGTGAGTGCTGTCCTGAGTACAGTTGAAACCGTGGCATCGTGTCTTGAGGCACATCCCTGTGAATGCTCCCAGTACATAAAACAAACTGTTGTTAGCGTTGTTGTCGATGGAATTATGACAACATTGACGATAGGTATAACGGTAACAGGTACGGGGATTTTGGTACTCTTCCTTAAACTGTTGGCCTTTACAGGGGAGGGTACTATTTCATACGTCATAGGAGACATAACCAAGAAACTGATAAACTGGTTTTTGGGCTTTAGCAACACACTGAGAAACTGTCCAGCTCCAGATGTTGTAATAAGACAACCAAGAACCATACTTAAAGTTTCCAAACAGGTCATGGACTATGTTAGAGCATTCAGCATATGCGTCGTTTCACAAAACGGGCTCCGGGCGTATAGGGAAGTTGATTGGGAAATCCCGCGATGGGGCAATCCACCCCTTATCAAATATGGGATAAGGGGAATAAGAATCCGTTCAGGGATTATTTTTGCATCTATGCAGTCTCAGTGTGACTCTGTTTATGTCATGATAGATCCTGCATATGTGCCTATGAATATCAAGCTTAGAGGAGGTATCGTTGAAGTTCCGGTCAAGGTCAATATAAAGATGGAAACCTTCAAAGGCGTTGAAACATTCACAAAAACTGGCTATATACGGTATAAATACGTGGTTAAAAAAGGAGATCTGATCCAGGTTTTAGGTCTCTCACAAACCATAACTTATACTGAAGGCGGAAGCGGTTCCACATACTTCACATTCATAAACAGGGCGGATAAAACCGTCAGAATATATGTCAGAAAGGATGGAATACCCGGGCTGAAAGTTGAATATCCAAAGAGAGTACCCCCACATTCCCAGTTTACTGTCAAGGTAACATCCTCAGGACTCTCAAAAGGACGTTATTCAGGAGGAATAACAGTTATCGGAGAAATTCCAACCACTGATGAGTGGGGGTATAAAGAGGATAGTGCTTATGGTCTCCTGTGGGTTGAGGTCAGAGGGAAAAATGGAAAACCACCCGGCCATGGAGATCCCAACGCAAGACCTGAGAATCCCGGAAATGACCATCCTGATGACAGTTTAGATGTTCCAAGGCTAACCCTCACAAAGGAGCTCGACTTCTATACACTCCTCAGGGAGGGCCTGAAGAAAAACATTAGTGAAGCTGTTGATCTCCTTGAACTTGCCAGTTACCAAGCGATGCTCTCTAATTTGAGTATCGAAAATATAAGCGCATACAGGAGTCTCGCTTCTCAAGTGACGAAGCTTTACATCAGATTATCTTCGAATCTGAAGTTCCTCAATGATCTGATGGAAAAAGCCCCAGCTGTTGCAATCTTTAGGAAAGGATTTTACTCGGGAGCAGAGAACATTCTGAAAAAGGCTAAAATCCCCTATAAGCTTGTTGACGAGAATTTTGATCCGGTTAAACTGGTAAAATATCAGAAAATCCTTATACTGCCAAGTGGATCCCTGTTTGGAATGCAGAGCGATGCCTTTAAGGAGAAACTCAAACTTTACTTAGAGAAGGGGGGAGACATCATAGTTTTTGATCAGCAATACGGTGACCACTTCTCCGTGATTCCGGGAGGTTTGAATGGTTATGGCTGGGCTCAGGATCAGATGTGTCATGCAAACTCTCTCTATGCCGCTCAGGATCATCCCATACTCTCAACCGTGCAGTCAAATCTCATAACCGAGGATGTTGACGGATACTTCGAAACTTATCCTCCCAACTCCATAGTTCTCATGAGAAGAACCAAAAACGATTTCCCGGCTATGGTGCTTTACAGCTATGGAAAAGGGCATGTCTTAGCAACCACGCTGTATTCTGACTGGAAGTCCCAGAACTATGTCTCTACCTTTATGATGAAAATTCTGAGAGATGCAATTGCGTACTTTGAGCTGAATGAGGATATCTATGAAATAGGTGTCGGCAGGGCATGGTACGGGCTGGTACTCGGGGGACCATATACAATACCCATCAACGTTACAAACCCAACAAACGTGACTGCAGATAGCGTTAAATTCAGGATTCTGACTCCTTCTGGAAACCTCAGATCTGAGATAACTCTAAATGAGACGATCCAACCGGGTGAAACGAAAACTGTTAATGTCACCCTCTCGGCAAAGGACTTCGGTTCCGTTGTGCTTGGGATATGGACTGTGGATTATACCCTCCTCTCGGGTGGGAATAAAATCTATACAAAGTATGATGCAAAGGGCATTTCCATGAATATTTACTACAACAGTGATGAGTACTTCAACTACAAAGGCGGCAACAAATATCTTATATGGGCAACGGCAGAAAAAGAAAAGGTTCTGTTTGGTGAGAAGGTCAGAATAACATTCCACATCATAAACAAGGACAGCAAAACCCTGACAGGACAGCTTGGAATAGGGGATCATATAAACGGGTGGCGTGTACTTGAGGTCAAGAATGTCACAGTCGCCCCGGGAGAATACAAAAAGTACTATTTTGAAGTGTATCCCTATGTGGATGCAGGCAATTATCCCGGTCTCACATACTATATGGGGTTATACACTGACAAATCACCTTATGAAGGTGCAGGTAACTTCTGGGATGCACGGTTTAGTGCTGAAAAGGGATTTTACATAATACGTCCAAATCTAAAGCTTGCCTCCAGCATTGATAAGAAGGAATATGCTCCCGGAGAAACCATAACCGTGCATGTTAATATAACAAATAATGATGAGATTGACTGGCGGCTCATGTTGATAACTATCATGAAGTACAACAGGCAAACTGTTAGAACTGTATCCCAAGCAGTCACGATTCCAAAGCTCTCCACAATAAGTGTCCCCATATCAATCAAGGTGCCTGAAGATGCGGAGAGGGGGTACTACACCCTGATAACAACTTTCGGTGACATGTATGGCAAAACAAACGGTCTGGAGGACTTCTATCTTCCGACATCCAATCTGTATTTCACCAGAAAAGTCTCCAATATTGAGATAACCCCTGAATTTACGAAACCTCTTGCGGTCAGGATAAAGGCGAGGATAACGAACAATATCTCGATAGTGAAACCTAAACTGCTCGTTACGGCAGATGAGTTCTGGCAGAAAGGACACAACACCCATAAGTATGAATTTAACTTAACATTTACCAATTGGGAGACTGAGGTTACAGTGCCTCTGAACGAAGACATCTTTGGGAAATATCAGATTTCCTACGTTCTTTATGAGGGCGGTGTTGTGGCCACTTCGGGATCAGCGTATCTGAACAGAAGAGTCATCATAACACCGAAAATTATGTTCTCTGGAAGGGCATTAAGCAATCTAACACTAAGTGTAAATCTCTCAAATCCGGGCTTTTTGAACGAAGATTTCAGTCTCAATATAACGATCCCAGCACTGAACTACACCACCATGATTCCGGTTTCGCTTCTGCCCAGAGGAGGAAAGGAAATCAATGCAACTATTGGCATTCCGAATCTTCCACCGGGACTTTACCCCATAATAATCCGTGCTCAGAAGGCCAGGGGATTCATTGAATCCCGTGCCTACTTCAGGATTATGGAGTCCAATGTTCAGGGAATTATCTATCCCCAGACATATTCTGCAGGAGAAAATGCCCTTGCGCTCTTGGAGAATAAGGGAGGTGTTCCGACAACCGTTCGGGGCAATCTCTCGATAATCCACGACAGCTCGGTGCTCTCAATCAGGAATTTCACATTCATCCTAAATCCGGGAGAAAACAGAACTGTTGGAGTTCCAATTCCTCTCAACACACCCCGGGGCAGCATGATAGCTCTCAATTTCACCGATTTAAAGAGAGGCATAACGAGGCACTACACGAGACCCCTCTATCTCAGTGGATTCAAAGTAAAGGCAGTTCATGATAATGAAAGCTACGCTCTTGACAATCTCACCGTTACCCTAATTAATGAGGGAGGCATCACGGATACTGTCAATGTGACTATATCACTTAGACAGTATTTCTGGGAAAAGATCTTCGGAGAATGGAAGTACTACAACATTACCCTCGCTCCGGGAGAGAGCGTGAACGTCACTCTTACTGTTCCAAACATCATCTCAGGCAGGTACATCCTCTATGTAACTGCCTCTGGAAAACAGGGGACATCATATTACTGGGATTATCTTAATGTCATCGGACCTAATATCAGCGTGCACGTTGATAAAACCTCATACGTCGCAGGGGATAATGTGACGGTGAGGATAACTAACAGTGGAGGAGGCCATACAAAGCTAAATGTAGCCGCTCAACTCAGGGGCAACCTAACATTCTGGGACCTTGGTAGCACTTCACTGGATATTGGAAAGCTTGAGAGCAAAGAAGTTGTCTTTACAATACCAAAGAGTGTTCCAACGGGTAGTTATACCCTTATAGTGCGCCATAAGTTTGGAAGCTACCGCAAGAATGTCACGGTTAAAGGACTTGAGCTGAGTATCAGCCTGCAAAAGGAGAGCTATGATGTGGATGAGAATATATCTGTGAGGATTGAGAACACAGGAGGTACGGATGCTAACCTTGAAGTGCAGTATAGAATCTCATCTCAAACCGGAACTGTTAATGTTACGGTTCCAAAGGGTGCATCATCAACACTTGAGCTTGAGATACCTGATGGTCTTCCATCTGGGAGATATAGCTTGTATCTCAGGATTCATGATAGATTCACCGGCTTGTGGATGGAGAAGCATTTCACCATACAAATTAGAGGAGCTGAGCTTGAAATAATTCCCGTTAAAACTGATCTTGAACCAAGAGAAGGACTTTCCATACTGTTCCTGAACAAAGGAGGAATAGATCTCAATCTGAATACAACGCTCACTATAGCAGGCTCTACCGTGAGCCAGCAGTTTGTACTTCCAAAAGGAAGAAACTCAACAAGAACCTTTAGCCTGCCGCCTCTTAAAAGCGGAGAATACAGAGTGGAGATAATCGCAGTTGATAGTAAC
This sequence comes from uncultured Thermococci archaeon, assembly GCA_964487115.1. Classification (GTDB taxonomy): domain Archaea; phylum Methanobacteriota_B; class Thermococci; order Thermococcales; family Thermococcaceae; genus Thermococcus. The sequence goes on from CAZAPD010000030.1 coordinate 32,852, forward strand.
AGCAACAGGAGGTTCTTCCGTGCAATTTCAATCTCGATAAGCAGCTTCAAAATAAACGCTACCCTGAACAGAAAGAGCTTTTCGATAGGAGACTCACTGATGATTGCACTAACCAGCGGCACAAACGTGGATGCAAATCTAAGCTATAGGCTTGACATGGTGGATGAGGAAGGAAACACCTTCCATCTCACGGATGGCAATTTAAGGCTGTCCGCCATGGGAACGTCATCAATAACCGCAACGATTGACAAGGTGGCGAGAGGCAACTATACTCTAACCCTCAGAATGACAGAGATGACTACAGGGGAGAATTTCGTGGTTACATGGACCATATACATAGACGGAGCATGGGGAAAAATCAGTATTGACATGCCGTCGTTAGCATTTGTCGGCTCGCTTCCAGTAGCCGTGAATGTGACGGGCAATACTGGAGGAACGCTCAGAATCCTTGGAAATCCCTACATTGAATCACATCCAGTGAAGCTCATAGGAATTGAATCTGATGGAGGCCTGTGGATAGCTTTCTCCACCCATCTGGGATACTATCATGATGGAAAGCTTGAGCTCTTTGGGTATCCCAACGGAACTATAATCGAAGGAGGATATGAAGGCATGTCCGCAGCAATGACGAGCAGTGAGGACCGCATATGGATAGCCTCGTGGAATAAAATCCTTGAGTTCAACAAGAATACTCACGAGTGGAAGATTTACATCACCGCGGACATACCCGGCTTCCCAGCCACAGTAAATTGGGAATGGGGAGAGGAGCAGGTTAGCATCTTCAGCCTTGCATACTACAACAGTTCATTATGGGTCGGAACAGACAATGCAGGTCTGGTCAGGATAAATCCAGAGACTATGACTACAATCACCATTTACAACTCGACGAACAGCCCGCTAACCACCGATTACATAATGGCACTGAAAGTGAATGGAAGTGACCTATGGGCGCTTGGTGATGGCCTGTGGAAAATCGGAAACAAATGGACTCACTACTCTCCGGAGGATTTCAACCTGACATGGATCGATGCATTTGATGTCTTTGATAATCAACTCTGGGTTGGTGGTGAAAACAACTCCATTATCTCCGTATGTATGCTCGGTGGGGAATGCCTCAGGGATTTACCCTCATGGAGGGTTTCCAATATTGAACACGATAACGAGTCCATATGGATCATATACTCACCTTGGGATCAGATTACGGTGAGCAGGTACTATTTGGCCAATAAAACGCGGGTTGACTATTCCGGAGATACATTCTGGGGCGGTCTGGTGGAGGTGGAAAACAACATCTATGCCTCAAGTTATGGACTCCTTATAGGAGGTATGGGAGGCAAGCTGGTAAGATTCGGACCCTCGGGATATGTACAGGATATTGCATATCATGATGGAATTGCATACATTCTAACTGAAAACGGGGAGATTTCAATTTACAACCTCAGCAGCGGTAAATGGAAATTCATAATCAACGAGACGTTTGCAAATAGCAACAGGATAGCCTATGCTGGGGGCAGACTGTTTATGACGATATGGTCAGGCTTGATTGAATACGACCTGAGCAGTGGCTCTGTTACCATATACAGTTCATCAAACTCTCCGTTCAGCAGTTCAAGAAATCCAACAGGACTTGCAGGAGATGATGGGGTGTTATACATTGGCACCACTGATGGCCTTGTGGTTCTGAATCTTACATCAAACAGCTTCACACTCTACTACCCACCCAATTTCGGAACAGCCGTGAGGGATGTGTGGCTCAATGGTGACGAGCTGTGGATTGCAGGGGACAATGGTGTGGGGATATATGACATCTCATCCAATACGTATAGGTCCTATTTGAGGGGTGTATCCTCATGGCTCGTGAGGGCATATGGAGATGAAGTATGGGCAGCATTCTACCAAAATTCAGATTATGCTCTCTGGCATTACAACAGAGAAAGCGGAATGAGCGAGATATACAACTCGACAAACGGATTAACAGGCGAGTATATTCAGGATATGGCAAGGTTCGGGGGGCTTGTGTTTGTTACTTATAACTGGGGAAGCAATGTATCAGTTTTTGATGGAAACGCATGGAGAACAATATCTATACCCGCACAGTCTGTTGAGTCTTCTGAAAAAGGCGCACTCCTTGGCGGTAATATATTTGCCATATATTCAATGGATGTATTTGAATTCCCCGTTGCTCAGGGGAGAAACGAGTTCAATATAACCCTTAGAAGACCCGGAGAAGCGTCATACACCTTCAGACTGCTGCTCGGAAATCAGGTTCTCGATGAGGAGATACGGGAGCTGAATGTTTATGAGCATGCAATATCATTTGATCTGAGAACATCGAAGTATCTCTACAAGAAGGGTGAGAACGCGACTTTTGAAGTCATCATAAGGAATGATGCACCTCTGGATGATATCGCCAGTTACAGACTGCTCCTTGGAGATGCTGCCTATGAAGATACAATAACTGTTGGAGCAGGTCAGGAGGTGCATCTAAGCTTTGTTATAAAAGCTGAGTCAAGCTTTAACGCCACGCTTGTTGTGAATGGAGTATCCAGGGTGGTTCCAATAAGCGTTATTGAACCGAAAGCAGAGATAACACTAAGCGCTCCAGATGTGGTCGGGTATGGGAAGCCTTTCAATGTTACCCTGACGATAACAAATACAGGAATTGTGCCAGTTGATCTCTCAGTGGATTTTGCTGGAAACAGAAATATTACCGTAGAACCGGGAGATTCTGCTGTTATTTCTCAGGAAATGACAATAACGAACGACACTACACTTAGGGCTGTAATTTCCGGTGATTTGAACAGGACGCTGGAGAAGAAGATTATCATGGGAGAAAAGATTAACATATTCTTTGGAAACTATACGGTGATTCCCGGACATTCAGAACTTCCGTTTACAGTTGAAAACCGTGGGATCCTCGATTCAAACTTTGTCCTTGTAGTTAAAAACGGGAGCTGGTCATGGCAGAGCAACCTCTCAGTTCCAGCAGGAGCAAAGCTTAACCTTACGCTACCCGTTGATCTGAATGAAGGGAGCTACACATTCGTATACAGAAGCAAATTTGGAACTGGAAGCTTTTACGTGGAGGTTATAGGAGAGAAGCTCTCGGTTTCATATGGGTTTGATGGAGAAGAGATAGCACTCAACGTAACAAACCTCGCACCCCTTGACTTCAGTGGAACGCTGAGAATCGATTCTTCAATACTCTCAACAGTCACGAATATAAGTGTGACCGCAGGTTCATGGAAACTCCTCACATTTCCGTCTGGAAATCTATCTCCCGGAACATACAACCTCACGCTGAGAATAGATAGAAATGGCAGACTCGTGCTTTTGAAAACTCTAACGATTAAAGCGGAGCCGAGGATAATCCTGATTATTGGGGGCATAACAAACGAGCAGAAGATTGGCGATATCATAAATGCAACTGTTACAGTGAGGAACAGTGGAACCGCATGGAAAAGGGATCTGCTTGTGTTTGAAGTTCCCGGAATCTACAGGAAGGAGGTGCAGATGAAAGTTGGCATCGGTGAGGAGAAAGTCTTCAACTTTACATTTGCCCTGCCTATGGATCTGCCGAGCAAAATACTGAGAGCAACTGCAAGATTTGGCAACGTCACAGCTGAGAGGAGCTTCCGTCTCAGAGGTGTCAACTTAAGCGTTAATCTAACAACCGATAAGACATGGTACTATGAGGATGAGAATGTTACTGCCACGATAACGTTGGTCAACCATGAGAACATAACGCTGAAAGGCAACATTAGCCTATCATGTTCCTCCTTCAACAGTACCCGGAGTTTTGAGCTGGGAGAGGGGGAGAAGGAATTCACGTTCAGGTTCCCAGTATGTTCAAGAATCTTCTACCAGATAAGTTTAAGCACGGGACGTATCATCTACATAAATTCACGGCTGGTTCAGATTCGGGAGAGAAGTGCAGAGGTTAGTGTTATCACAGATAAAGACCGCTATTCCATAGGTGACAATATGACGGTTTATATCTACTCCACTAAGCCCGTTACTGTGGCTTTGGCTGTCTTTGACAATGTAACTCTTGTAAATGTCACAAATACAGCATCCTTAAAGTTTAAGATTCCCGATGTAGAAAGCGGTACGTACAGGATTTATTATTCCTATGGCAATGAAACAAAGAGCAGGGAGTTTGATGTGGTATCTCCTGCTGCAAAAGTCCTCGACTTTGAGCTTAAGAAAAGGCTCTTTGAGCCGGGTGAAAACGTGAGCTTCACTGCTCTTGTGCATGCAGATGAAGATGTTGTTGGGAAGGTAGTGGTATGGTTGTACCAAGGAAGCTCCCTCATAGACTACTACTTGAAGCCGCTAAATCTAACCGCAGGAGACAACTACATTAATGTCACTACAGATATAGTAGTTCCGAATATCGGCTCATATACCCTGCTCTATGCCTTCTATCGCGGCTTGAACTCAACAGTTATCGCCTCAGGAAGCCAGATCCTCCAGACAGAAGGAGCGTTGATAACATCAATGACAACGGATAAGGAGGAATATACTGAGGCTGAGAACATCAAACTGAGGCTGGTGATAACCGGAACTCCAGGAACGTATGTGCTCAGGATAAAGGGAGTAAGTGATGTGCTGGAGAAGAATATCACAGTAGGTGGAAGTACAGAGGTTAATCTGACTCTTCCTGCAAAGTACTTCGACATAAGAATTATCGCCAGCCTGCTCATGGGCGAGTATTCAACATCCAAAGAAATTGCTGTAAAGGTGACAAACCTACCTCCTGTGGCTCGCTTCAAAGTTCAGGGCAACATGAGTGTTAATTCAGAGCTAACATTTGATGCATCTCTCAGCTCTGATCCCGGTGAGGACAGCTTAACCTATTCATGGGACTTTGGAGATGGAACCTCACTAACCGTTTCAGCACCGGTTGTTACACACACATACACCCAAGCTGGCAACTACACTGTAATACTGACTGTCAGCGATGGAGATGGTGGAACCGATATAGCAATTCTCGTACTTGAAATTTCTAAAGCTGGAGTTATCAAGAACATAACAGTAATAAACAGGGAAAGCGCCTTCAGAAGAATAACGACACTGGCTCAGATGTGGACTGCGAGATACTTCTACTACAGGACAGAATATGAGGAGCTTCTGGCAAGGGCAAAGGAGCTGGAGGTCGATAATGAGACCCTATCATCAATAATTCAACTCCATGAAGAAGCTGAGATTCTTATGACCGAAGGATGGAGGGTCAAAAATATAGAGAGTGTCCTCGGGGTTTGGATGAAGGCCGGCGTCGTTCCGAATCTTATCAAGGTAAGAAGGGCATATCTGCTCGAAAAGAAGACTGTGGACAGGCTTAGAAAGCTTTTAGGTCTTTGAGTCTTTTTATTTTTACTTTACTTTTGCTGTCATTTGTTCAAAAATTTCTCCAAAAAACTTAAATCATGCCATCTAACTGACTATTAAGCGGGTTAAATGATACCGAGAACAATGAGTACTCAACATCCTGATAATGTATTTATTCCATTCTTTGCTCAAGAACCCACCCTTGGAGGGGAAGATGAGGTAACGGAGGCATTTTACGCCTTCAGCGTTCTTGGGATAGAGGAGCAGATGTGGGACTTTGAGGGCAAAGAGGTGGATGAGTTTGTCGTCAAAAAACTCCTTGAGAGGCATGGTTACTTTTTTAAGGAACACAGGCTTGGAGAAGAGTTTAGGTTAACACCAAGAGTCCCGAACCCAACTGTTGAAAAAACTGAAGCAAAGCTTTTGCTTGAAACTCTGGAGAGCATTCCACGTTCAGCAGATTATGCAAAAGTTTTCTACGGTGAGGAGATAATCCCAATATTTGAGATTATCCTGCCAATGACAACCTCTTCTGAGGAGATTGAACGAGTTTATGAGCTCTACAAACGCTACATTGCAGGAAAACAGTACAAGAGAGTCTATGATGTAAAGATATATGAATGGATAGGGGAGTTTTTCCCCAAGGAGATAAGCGTAATTCCCCTCTTCGAGACGAAAGAGGCCATCTTAAATGCCCATGAAATTCTTGAGGAGTATATGACCGGGAAGAACTTTGAATACCAGCGTATCTTTTTAGCGCGGAGCGATCCAGCTATGAACTACGGCTTGATAAGTGCAGTTCTCTATGACAAATATGCCCTATTTAAGCTCCAAGAGCTTGAGGAGGAAATGGGGGTTGAGATATATCCCATAATCGGTGTTGGGGGAGTGCCCTTTAGGGGACATCTTATTCCTGGGAACGTTAGAGGCGTTTTAGAGGAATACAAAGGTGTTCAGACTTTTACAATTCAGAGCTCGTTTAAGTACGACAATCCTCCAAAAGAGGTTATAAAAGCTGTGGAAAAAATAAAGTCCTCCAAAAGGAGGAAAACTGAGGCAGTAGATGAGAAGATATTTGAACTCCTTTCAAAATACGAGAGGGCGTATTCAACAGAACTCAGAGCTTTAGCACCGCTTATAAGGGAAGTGGCAAAATACGTCCCTTCAAGGAGAAGACGAAAGCTTCACATTGGTCTTTTTGGATACTCAAGGGAGGTTAACGGCTTAGCTCTACCCAGAGCAATAAAATTCACCGCATCACTATATTCCATTGGTGCTCCACCCGAGCTCTTGGGCTTGAGTGCTTTAAGCGAGAGTGAATTGGACAAAATCAGCGAGTACTATAAAGGCCTCTACAGAGACCTGAAATTTGCCTTGATGTATTTCAACGCAAGAGCAGCCGAGAAGTTCAAGTTCTTAAAACCTATTGCCGATCTTCAAAAGGAGTTCGGAGTCGAGCCTGTAAAAGAGCACGAAGTGATAACCACAAGAATTCTAAGCGGAGAGCTGAGTCAGGAACTGGTGGTTGAAGCTGCGGGGATAAGGAGATTTCTTGGTTAATTTCGTTCTAACCATTTTTAATCTCAGCGAAAGTTTTAAATACAAAAAGTTATTAAAAACTTAAGGTGGAGGTGAGAAAATGGCGGAAATGATAATACCCTACCCCCAGCTCAAGAAAATTCTTGAAAGAACTTGTGAACTGGCTGTGATAAAACCTCGCGCTGAGGAGATGATGGATATAGTTGAGAAGAAGCTCTCTGACCTCTTTGAAGTTGCCTATGAAAACGCGAAAGCCGAAAGGAGTAAGACTATAAGGCTCAGAAACGTCCCGATAACCAAAGGATTCAAGAGTTCCCTTAATCTCTTTAGAACAGTTATAGAGGAGGAAAAGGTTCAGATAGAGCCAATAAGGAAGTATGTCCTTAAGAAAATACCGGGAGACATGCCACTGGAAGAGGATGTTGTAAACGAGCTCCCAATCATAGCGGGAACACTCTTTGTTCTTGTTGGAAGGGTCATTAAAGCTCTCCATCCGGAGATAAAGAATGTCTACCCCGAGCACATCGAAGAAGCAGGAAAAGTGCTGGATTACACGCTCTGATCGCCTATGTTTCCAGTGGCTCTTATTTTACTTTATCTTGATAGAAAAATTTTTAAAAGATAGACGTTATTCTTTCCGGTGGTTAAATGAGAAAATTTGCAGTGCCCCTGATGCTCTTCTTGCTGCTCGTTCCCCTCGTTTCAGGAGCAACCCTGAACTGTTCAGATAAAGTTCACGGCAACGAGGTCATTTGTCACCTCGAAGGCTCCGGCAAGGGAAGACTCTACTTAAGGAGCGTTGACGGAGTTTCCTCCGGCGGCTATACTATAATCATCACGGACGCAACCGGTCGCGAGAGGATTTCTTCGAGCCAAGAGCAGGAAACCTTTGTCCTCCCAGCTAACATAACGTTTTATCCGGAGAACATCCTAAACGACGTAATTGACGGATACCTCACCTTCCAGCCCTACTGGGTAGTTCTCAACAAGTGGCACTCTTTTGTCTTCGAGTTTCAGGAGAATGATGGAATCTCTGGGACGTTTAAAGTCGAGCTTTACCTCGAAGGGAAGCCCGAGTGGGGGGAGGTCAAAGAGGACTTCATGGCATCCCTCCTGGCCTCTCTGGTGGTTGGGCTGGTTGTTTTGGCAGGCTTCGGTCTGATCTGTCTCCTCAAGAACAGGGGGCCTGGTTTAAGGGGTACGATGTTTGCCCTCGCATTTGGAGTGTTTTCATTATTTTTCACGCTGAACTTCCTTGGGCCGGCCCTCTTCACGTTCCTCTACTACAACTTCGGGAGCGGAACGGGCCTTTGGGGAGACGTCATGTTCGGCTGGGGGATCTGGGTTCTGAGTGTAATGCTTTCGGTTTACCTCACCGTGTACCTCCTCATAACGCCGGAACTGGAAGCGTTGGCTTATTCAAAGCCCCTCAAGGCCCTGAAGAACCAAAAACTCGGGCTCTGTTCCGGCCTTGGGTGGATTCCCTTTATGATGGTCGCGTATCTCCAGATAAACTCGACTCCCCTCATCATCGGTCTCGTGGCAGTTTCCGTAGTTCTGGGCATGTTTTCTCAGGATATTCCTGAAAGGATTAAACCGGAGGGGGTTCTCTTCATCAACCTCACCCTCGTTGGCGTGCTCTGGTTTGCACTTCGTCCGGACTTACCTTTCCTTGGAATATTGGTGATTCTCTTCATGCTGGTTTACTCGATTCAGAGGAAGTGCCTTTCCAAGTTTGCCCTGGAAAAAGAGCGCCTCGTTAGGGAGGTCGAAAACAGGGTAAAGATGATTGGGGGATAACCATGACCTTTGAGCAGCTGGTATCTCACGGCGGGGGAATGGCCTTTCAGGAGATTCTCAATACGATACGGGACAATATACTGTGGATACTTGCACTGGTATTCTTCATAGTGGCAAGCTGGGTTTTTGAAACAGTGAAGCTTGTCAGTGGGGAAGTTCCTGATGCAAAGAAACAAGATAACAGACTCGGAACGCTTGATCTGTTGGGAGCAACGCTCTTTCTCTCGGGGCTTATATATGCACTTCTGATATATCCTCTCATGTGGGTGATTCCTGGAGATGTCCTCGACGTGTATGTACCGGCGCTCTTTGCGTTCTCCTTTATACTCTCCCAGGCTGTCTTCCACCGGGAGGAGCTAAGAACAGGAGTGAGAATCTCTACTGGTTTGGAGTGGATGTCCCTTTCGGCGTTGTTGTATCCTTCTCTTTCGTTTATTTCCATCCTTTATCCAGTGCTCCTGCTCCTTGGGAGGATTGGAAAGGTCAGGAGGCCTCTCAGGAGGGTTTCTCCTTACATCTCGGCAATCTGGTTCGGTCTGGGTTTCTACCTGGGAGTGTTCCCCCTAAAAGCGGTCTTCTTCTTGGTCCCTGCGTTCCTTGTATACTTATGGTTTCTCCTGCCCTTGAGAAAATGGGGAAAACACTAACTCTTCAGCCACCTCTCCATCCACCCCACTATCAGCTCCAATCTCCTAACCCTGTGCTTCGGCTTCCCAGTCCTGCTGAGGTCGTGGTTCTCTCCAGAGAAGAGGGCGAGCTCAACCGTCTTGCCAAGATATTTCAAAGCCGTGTAGAACTGGAGAGCCTCCGGAAGCCAGCAGCGGTAGTCCTCCATGGAGTGGATTATGAGGAGGGGCGTTTTGACGTTTGGAGCATACTTCAGCGGGCTCTTCTCCCAGTAGCCATCGAGGTTGCTCCATGGGTCTCCTTCGATTTGATCCGGAGCGAAGTAGTAGCCTATGTCCGTCGTTCCAAAGAAGCTTACCCAGTTCGAGATGGAGCGCTGGGTCACAGCGGCCTTAAAGCGCTTCGTGTGCCCAACTATCCAGTTCGTCATGAAGCCGCCGTAAGAACCCCCAGTAACACCTACGCGCTCTGGGTCGATGAAATCGAAGCGCTTCAATGCTTCATCAACGACCTCCATCAGATCTTTGTAATCCCTCTCGCCGTAGTGTCCCCTGATGTCGGCAAAATCCTCCCCATAACCGTCGCTTCCCCGCGGGTTGGAGAATATCACCACAAATCCCTTAGCTGTCAGAACGTGGAACTCATGCATGAAGGAGTAGCCGTAAGCCGTCTTCGGCCCGCCGTGAATCTCAAGAATTGCAGGATACTTCTTTCCGGCCTTGAAGTTGATGGGTTTCATAATCCAAGCATCAATCTCCACGCCATCGCTCGCCTTAACCTTAAAGTGCTCCGGTTTTGAAAGGGTGTAGCTTTTAATCCACTCATTGAAGTTTGTTAGCCTCTTCTCCTTCCCGTCCCTCAAAATGTAGAGCTCCGTTGGCGTTAGGGCATCTTGGGCGGTGAAAGCTATGTAGTCCCCAACAGCGAAGCTTTCCACGCTCCTATCTCCACCTATGAGTCTTTCGATTTTTCCATTAAGGTTAACCCTGAAGAGATGTGCCCTTGGCCCATCTGTTGTCACATAGTAAATCCAGCCTTCCTTAAAAACTAACTCGGCCCTCTGACTTCCACGGACATCACAGTTGAGCGAGTTGTATGCAGAGCGGTCGAGGTCTTTGGTGAGCTTCTTTAACTCATTCGTCTCAGTATCGTAGAAGTAGATGTGCGTGTTGGTCGGTATCCCGCGCTCGAGGGTGCTGGCCTTGAGGATGAATTTGTCATCAAGTGGTATGAAGTCGCTTATGCGCCACTTTGAGTCGGTGAGCTTTCTAACTTTTCGTCCTTCGAGGACAAAGAGGTCGCTTATCATTGGCTGCTTTTCCCTGTCTTCTTGAGCAATGAAATAGAGCTTCCCATCGTGAAAGCGGATTTGGGAGACATCGAGGTTTTTCGGTGTTAGCCTTTTCCTCCTGCCGGTCTCGAGGTCAACGAGATAGACCACACTTCTCTTTCCGTAGATCCAGCCAATACCGTTGAACCAGAAGGGGAGCTCCTTAATCAGGTGAACATCATCTTTGGGCTTCTTTTCGACGTCTATCGGCGTTATCACAGCTATACTCTTTCCATCTCCGGTGAAGCGGAGATCTTTGATTCCATATTTGAATTTCTTCAGCAGACGGGCTTCACCACCGCCAGTGGGGATAACGTACAGCTCAGCCTCCTTGCTCTCCTTGTCGCGCTTTGATGTAAAGGCTATGAGCTTCCCGTCGGGGGAAAAGCGCGGGTTTCCATCTTTATTTCCTGATGTGAATGGTCTGACCTTCCTCCCGTCGTAGAGGTAGAGCCTTGAGAGGTAGTCGTCCTTCTCAACGCTTATCTCTGTCACCTGAAAGACGAGCTTTCTGCCAAAGACGTCGATGTTGCCGACGAGTTTGAATTTTCCGAGGTCTTTCTCGGTTATGCCTCTAACCATAGAAACCACCGGGTTAACTGGGTCTTTTTCGTATAAAAGCTTAGCGTTTCGATGGATATCGAGA
>CAZAPD010000031.1:0-9913 GCA_964487115.1 uncultured Thermococci archaeon
GGGGAATCTCCACAGATGCAAACACAGAGATGATGGCAAAAGTTCTGGCATTTGTGAAAAGGTCTTCAAAAGCACAAGTTTACAGAGAAGCAGTAGCAAAACTTTTTAGAGAGGAGTTTGGAAATAAACCAGTGCACCAAGAAATTAGGGGTCGGAATATGGGCAGGAGCAGATTAAGGTCTGATTTAGTTTGGCTTCTTTCTCTTGCATTTATCGTTAATTTTGCTGTTATCTATGGGCGAAAAATGCCTGTTGGAGCAAATGGTGGAGATACAATAATTCACATGGCAATGATTAGGGGAATCTACCTTGGTAGAAATCCATTTCTGGATCAACACTATAATGTTCCGCCAAACTGGTATTCCTTTCTTTATCATTCTTTGATAGCATTCTTGGCAAAACTCACTCATCTCTCAATTTGGGTTCTCATGATTTGGACTCCACTTATTTCCGCAGTGTTTATGGTCTTTGTATGGTATAAGCTTGGAGAAGAGCTGGATAAGAAGTATGGCGGACTTTTGTTAGGTTCATTATCGTTTTTAGCTCTTAAATCACAGCTTTTTCCAAATCCTAAAGCTTTAATCCCAATTTTCTTGCCCTCCTTTTACCTGATGATCCTGCAATATCAAAAAACAAACAGCCGAAGATATGCTGTTTTTGCAGGAGTTTTATTGGCAGCAATGCTTTGGACGCATTACAATGCAATATTCTCACTTATTGGAGCGTTTGGACTGTGGGCTCTTTTGAAAATTAAACAGGATAAAAATTACTTGTTGATTGCTTTAATTGGAGTGCTATTGTTTTTACCGTTTGTTTTAAACATTATACTTCATGTTGAACCTGGAGCAACAATGAGTGTGGAGGATATAAAGCATTATTGGGAATGGGACGATATTTGGAGCAGGCTTGAAAGTATAATTCCGGCATACTGGATATTGCTTCTTTGGATATTGGGTTTGTGGGCGATGTACAATCGAAAAAACAAGTTTGATGAATTTATTCTCACAATTATTTTAGGTATCTGGATAATGCGGATACTTCCAGAGTATTTGGGTTATTTTGGAATTAAGGTGTTTTCAACAAGATTTGTGATACCGCTTCATTACACTTATTTGGTTGTATATCTCTCTGGATTAGAATACCTTGGGAATTGGATTACATCGAAAAGGGTATTATCTTACTCAGTTGCACTAATACTTGTAGTTTATGGTTCATTGAGTTTCATAGAGTATAATTACAATTGTTTTAGTGCCGAATACACATATAAAAACTTTGAAGACCTTGGAGGCAACTATACTATAGGCATTGTAAAGGTTTCTGGATGGATTCGGGGGAATACCAAGAGGGATGACTACTTAATTGGACATCCTTACACTTTGGAGTGGATTTCGGGTTTCACAGGAAGGCCCGTTGTTGCTGTAACCTATGGTCATGGAAATCCCTTCTTAAACATGAAACAAAGAAGAGAGGATATTAGAGAGTTTTTCACAAATCCGGGAAAAAGAGCTGAAATTATCAAGAGATATGGGATTAAATATGTTGTTTTAGATCCGTTCATCGAGAAAGAATATAATGTTACAGTCAAGGATTTAAGCTATAATTTTAGGGTTGTGTTTCATTGGTGGCGGTTTTATGTGTTGGAGGTGGAAAAATGAAGACTTTTCCATATCTGATTTTAGGAACATGCATTTTACTTGGGGGCACTACACAAATACTCTTTAAGCTTGGCATGAATTCAATCGGAATATTAAATTCTGCTGAGAAGATTCTCTCAGTGAAAACCGTGGAAGTCGTGCTATCAAATAACTACATTCTCTTGGGGTTAGTGTTGTATGGCATATCCTCAGCGCTCTGGCTCATCGGGCTCTCGATGCTTGATGTTAGTTTAATGTATCCACTGCTAAGTTTAGCATATTTTGTTACAACTGTTTTGGCATTCTTTGTTCTTAATGAACCTGTTAGAACAACGAGATGGATTGGAGTATTGCTGATCATTATTGGGAGTATTTTGGTTGGACTTAATAAGTGATCACTCGAGAAGGCTGTGTATCAATGGAATAGCGTAATGTTTTGGTAATAGGGAGAAGCTTCTTTAGGTCCGGTATACTAACACAACCCTCTTGAACCTTATCCAGAAAATTTCAGCGCGGCTCTCAACTGGAGGGGGTGTGGATAGGTTTGTGGGTAGAATTCTGGTGCCCCGGCCGGGATTTGAACCCGGGGCGCGGGCTCGAAAGCACCAATAGGACGTCCACACCAGCGATAAGCCTCAACGAGAAGTGGTCTCAGCATAAACAGGCCTATGCGCAGTGGCTCTCCGTGAGACTGGCCTCAGAGGAGACGAGGCACCGCTACCTCAACACCCTTGAGAAGTTCTTTAGCTCATACAATATCGAGACCTACGAGGACCTCCAAGACGTTCTCACAAAAACGGGCTATAAGAGGCACGTGACGAAGGCCCTCAGGAGCTTTATCAACTTCCTGAAAGCCCGCGGCGTGATAACTCGCGAGCAACACCTCGACCTCAAGGAAATCATTTGGATTAAGCCCACAGAGCCACGGAAAGCAAACGTCACGGACGACCAGATACGCGAGGCTCTGAAATATTACGAACAAAAGGGCCCTGTTATCGCGAAGATCTACAAAGCGCTCGTTTTCAGCGGACTAAGGTTGAGAGCAGTTGTTGAGCTCTTCAACAGTTATGACCCTGAGAGACTGATACTGCCTGAGAGCCACGAAAACATAGCAAAATATCCATTACACCGCATTAAGGGGTACAAAAAGGCCTTCTATGCCTACTTCCCGCGGGACTTCGCGCTTTCGGAGCTTGAGCAGATTCCGCTTGACTACAACTGGACGCGGAACAGGCTAAGGGTGAGGCTTCGCTCGGTGCGGGAGACGGAGAAGAGTATTCAGTTTTCAGCGGTGGCAGTGAGAGAGTGGTTCGCGACGTTCATGGCCCGGCAAGGAGCTCCTTTCGAGGTCATCAATTTCATCCAGGGACGCGCCGAGCGTGGAGTCTTAGAGAAACACTATCTCAACCTTGAGCTTTTGGCTGATGAATGGTATTCTGCCGTGGTGGAGGACCTAAAGCGTGTTTTGAAAGAATGAAAGGAGGTGAGCGGAGGATGGCCCAAAGATTTGTTCGTGGTGTTTATATCGATAAGGACGTCGAGATGAAGGCGAAGGCCCTTGCAAAGGTGAAGGGAGCCAGTTTCAACCAGGTAGTGAGGGAAGCAATCATCAAGCTCTACAGAATGGAACTCGGAAATGTGAGGCCCGAAGAGATTTTGCAGGAGTAATTTCTCTTTTTACGCTTAATTTAAGCTTAAGATAAGCTTAATTTGTTCTTATCAGCTTATAAACTCTTCTTTCACACTTTTGCAGTAGAATGGGCCTTCCTCCGCTCAAATCAGTTCTCTAATCAGGTTCATAGTGGAGGGCCGAGCCCAATGAGATGGGGGAGGGCGATGAGGCCTGAGTGATTTCGGGAGGCGGTAGTATGGATTCGTTGGAGGGTATTGCTCGGGAGATTGAGTTCTATGATAAGTATGCTACAAAACTGCGGCAGCAGATTGAGGCAGCACAACGTGAGTTGGCGAGAGTCACTCGCAAGAAGCAACAGCTTCTCGCAGAACTTGCCCGGCTCAAAAAAGCACGGAAGGTGATGACAGCATGAAGCCCAAAAGCCTCGCTCAGCTCGTCCTCTTCATCCTCATTACGGCCTTCTGGTACAAGGTCGGCTGGCCCATGATGACAAAGGAAGCCCTCGCGCTCGGCGCTGTGGGCGGCGTTCTGGTTCATTGGGCTTTCACGAACAAGGGCAAGAAGGCGGTTGCGCTTATCGAGCCCGGAACGAGCGGCTGGCGCGTCATGCTCTATGACATGATGCTCGTGGCTTTTGTCGTGGCGCTCTATCAGCAGCACGGCACGGCTCTTCTCGACGCGCTCAAGGACTCCGTTCAGAACCTTGCACTTTTGCTGGCCCTCGTGGGCGGGATTGGCATTGACTACAGCGTGGGTGGTTGAGATGGACGTTCTGCTCGTTCCGCAGCTGTTCGTTGCAGTAGCTCTTATCATTGTGAGCTTGGCACTCGTTTATCAAGCCGTTTCTGCCTGGTGGTGGGCGCGTGAAAGAAGCAGGAGGTGGTCTAAGTGAAGAAACTTGGCGTTTTGTTAATTGTGTTAGTGTTGCTCACGGCGTTGGGCTCTGTGAGTGCTAATGATGTGACAAATTTGGCGAATTGGAAGAAGTCATATGAAAGTGATGCTGATGGTGATGGGTCTGGTTCGGTCTCTTGGGATAGTACAAAGAATGCGTTAAAGTTTGCGTGGAGTGATGGCGGGGGTGAGCATGCATCATATGCGTTTTATATTTGTAATGTGACATTCACGACTGCTGATTTGCAGTTTGAAGTATTTGCTACTGGAGGAAATGGGAAGTATACGGGTGTTTCGGTTGGGGTTATTGTTATCACAAAAGAGGGCATTAAGTATGGGTTGCAGTATAAGTCATCAAACAAGTACGGTGGGATTCCAGCGTCATTCGCTGATCAGAGTTTTACAATTTCAGGCCTCGATGCATATAATGGTTGGGTGAACTTAACAGTTGATGCGGTTTCAGATTTGCAGGAGCAAGGTGTAAATATATCTGCTAATGATGTCGCAAGTGTTCAAGTGTTTGTTTCTTTGTCTGCTTTTTCATCAAGTGTGAATTTATATGTGAAAAATATACATCCAGAAACACACACAATAACTTTTGACTTTAAAGACACCCTTTCGGGTTCTTCGCTCACTGATGTCACTGTCGAAGAAAACGGACAGGTTTTGGGCACTCTCGACGACGGCGGGAGATTAGAACTCACAAAGGGACAGCATACGCTCACGTTTGAAAAGAGCGGCTACTGGAGCGTCACGGAGATGATTGACGTTGAGGATGATATGACCGTTTCAGTCGAGATGTACCCCTCTTCAGCCGCCTTCAAGCTCGAAAACTTCCCGGCTGACATTAGCATTCCTGAAAACACTATCTACACCCTCACCTTCACCCTAAGCCCGATTGACACTTCCGCGACTTACAACACTTACCTGAGCCTGAGCGGCCTCTCTGACGTTCTCGAAGTAAGAAAAGACGGCTCTCTCATCTCTCCCGAATCAGGAAAGTACTACCTCGGCGATATTTCGGGCGACACGCAGGTTTCTATCAAGTTCAAGGCAGGCTCTGTTGGCACTCACGGCTTCACTCTCACCCTCACGAGCAATGATGCAATCATGAGCAAGACCTACACGACGACGAAGCAGGTAACCTACCAGGTCGAGCCGCTCCCCTTCTCGGTTCAGATGCCGAGTGAGTGGCAGGTAGGCACAAACGAGCTGAGGATTTCAGAATCAAGCGGCCAGAGCTACCTAATCACCGCGGTTCTCAAGGACAGCCAGGGCAATGAAGTCTGGAGCGATTCTTATGCCTTCAGCCCGTACGAGGCGCACACTTTCACGGTCAATGTTCCAGCTGAGGGCTCTTACACGCTAGAATTGCAGTGGAACGGCCAGACGGCCGTCTATGACATCACTGTGAATCCAGCCATCACGCTCGAGACAAAGACCCTTACCGTCTCCGAGGGCGGCGAGGGGACTATTGTCATCCGCTTCAAGAATCCGAGCTCCAGCGTGCAGTACTACACGATAAAGGTTTCCGGCGGCTTCTTACCGAGGGAGATTAATCAAAGTCTTTCAGTTGCTCCTTTGACTGAAAAAGACGTCAGCATAGCTTTCGCTGTGCCTGAAGATTTGACTTATGACGCCTACGAGCTGAATGTAGCAGTCTACCAGGGCAACGCGACGGTCTTCAGCGATAAGGTTGCTGTAAGCATTTCTGAGGATTCAGGGTTCACGCTCTTCGGTGGTGGATCCAACATTTCTACGTGGGTTTACGCTCTGCTCGGTCTCCTTGTCCTTGGAGGTGCAATTCTAATACTGAGGAGGTGAAGATCGTGCTCTCCTTCTTTGGTTTTCTGAAAAAGGGAAAAGACGAATGTGAAGAAGAGATGAAGGAAAAAAAGCAAAGGAGAGAACGTAGGAAGGCTTTGGCAAGCGCTGCATTAATGCTCATGCTTTTAGTCTCCGTATATGCAGAACCTGCAGCTGCATTTTCGTGGCCTAAACCGAATTGGAATTGGGAGGGGGCAAAGACAATAGTTGATGCAATTTCTAAAATTACAAGAGGAGTGGAAGAGGGGATAAAAGAGGGAATAGGTTTTGCTATGGCAGGTGCAACACTTGGTTTAGTAGGTGGGCCGTTTGCTGAGATCACTTCAACTGGAGGTGCTGCTTTAGGATTTGCAGTTGGTTTTGCTCATGGGTTTTATCGTGGTATTACTTCATCATCTGAAACAAAGAGTTCAACGAATTTAGAAACGGTAAATAAAAATGCAACAAACAGTGATGTGAAAGGGGAGGATTATCTTAAGTACTTGCATGCAACTCAAGATGAAGCTCAAGCTGCATATAAAGAGCTTGCAAAATACACTCAAGAATTAATGAGCGATTTTGTCGCATATGATATAGATTCGAGCAAGACAAGTTCTACGGGAGATTTTCAGGCGAGCATCTATGCTCCGGACAAGATACACGGCTTTTCTGCATTTCCAGTTCAGATAAGAATAAAGACCAAAAAGAGCCCGATTCCATTTGAGTACATACATTTGCAGAGAGTTTCTGTGTATGTAATTAGCAATGGATCTACATTTTGGACAAGAACATGGGAGTGGTCTGGAAATAATACTCCTCTACTTAATGGGGAGGATTTTACGCTTGGAACTATCTTAAAGGTTCCGGATCCGTATAAATACACAGTTAGAGATGCAATTGATTCAGGAATCATTACAAAAGAGCTTATAGAAAAACTGAGAAGGGCAGCAGTGCAAAAATTTGAGATTGGGGTTGATATTACAGGACAGAGAGAACAGTGGGAAACCAGCAGTGTGTCTTCAAAAGAAGATTGTGATAAGTTGGCTGGAAGCAAAAAGCATGTGTATGATAGCAATAATCAAATTTGTTATATATTTGATGGCATGAAGGATATTTCTCTGCATGAGCAAACGCTGAGTGCTTATTCACACGTACCTTCAGGAGTAGATGTTTTTGTTATCCGTAATGGGACAGTAGCAAGTGCTCCACTTAGTCTAGCAACAAATGAAGAAGTTTCAACAAAATGGACGCCATTTCAAGAGGAAGTGTATGGAGCATTATCAAATTTTGAAATAGTTTCCTATTCAACATTAGTTCATGTCATGGATTCTACAGCTAACTGGATGTTTCACTTCCAAGCAGTTCCAGATTATTTCAACCCGATTAAGTCAATTATAGGAACAGTGAACTTCTCTGACGAATATCGTTTGACAATTATCAGAATACTAAGTGGAGATAAATGGGAAGTTGCAGATACAAAATCAGGACATCTTGGAACCCTAAACAAGATTTATGACAAAAGTTTACCAGTAACATATACATCCACAAATGATACAATAAACTTCAGGCCAATTGGACTCTTTTATGTTACATTAAAGAGAGATGACGGGAAAAACATTCCAATCTGGTTCCTCGTACTTCCAAAAGTCTCTGTACAGAGAAATCATTATGTTGCAACAAGTGACACGCGTACTACTCCACTTGTAAAAATTGCAAACAAATCAACACGTACTCAAGCTGATATTAAAGAAGCAGAATCACTTGTTGAAACAATCAAACAAGGATTAAATGAAAAAATTGTAACTGCAGAAAGCTTAAAGACGAAAGCAGAGCACCTAAACGATGCAGATGCAGAATCTTATGCAAAGAGTGCGATTTCTGCTTACAAGGATGCTGAGGAAGCTTTAAACAAATATCTGAATGCGGTGAAAGGAAACAATAAGTATGCACTGAACTGGCTGAATGTTGCAAGGAAAATGGAAGATGCCGGTGATTTCTATTTGAATGCAGCACAAAACGCTCTGAATGGAGACAAGGAACAAGCAAAATACGATGCAACACAAGCAGAGAACATTAAAGGCATTGCAAAAGAATACAAACCACACTTGAATATTAAAGGTATTCTCAACGGCAACCTACCGTTTGGGCTTACAATGACAGATTTAATAGTCCTCGCCCTAGCAGCTCTTGCAGCATTTATCGGAAAAATGTTCTTGGGGCCAATAGGCTACTTAGCATCAATTCTAATACTCGTTGCATGGTTTGGCGGCAGAATAGTTGGATTTGCTGCAGATAAAATGTTTGGAAGCATTTTTGACAAGCTCAAGTTTTGGTGAGGTGATGAAAATGGCCAATGCAGATAAGAATGAAAACCGGCCTGGATTCGGAGACCGGGCTGGCAACTTTTTCCTCAACAAAGTAGGCTTTAGAGTAGCAACAACCGGCATGATGGCGCTAATCGCATGGTACGCGCAAGAAAAGAGCGTCACAATAGCAGAATTCAACGCCGCCTACGCAAGCATTCCGCTGGCTGGCATATTCCTTGCCCTGCTCTTCGACTACGGCCTCGACACGGGAAAACTCTACAATAGAATGCTCGGTAGGGGCAGGAGAGGGCTCTCAAAGCTAGTCTTTGCGTTCGGCGCAGTCTTCGTCTTCTTCCTGATGTTCACCTGGCTCCTGGCAGGAACGATCACGCTGAACCTTGCCGCAGTTACTCCGGCGACTCTCGTCGCTTCAGCCCTCGTGGCACTCATAGTCCTCCTGCCGAATACCGGAACCAGTGAGTGGCTTCTCTGGCTCTGGATTGCGGAAACCATCGTCACTGGTGGCGCGCACCTAACAATATTCCCGGCCATCTCGCTCTTCCAGATGGCCGTTGTGGCACTCCTCGGGGGTGTTTGATAAATGAAGGATCTAAAACATCTTAGTCAGAAAGATTACTGGATAAAAACACTCCTTGTGGTTGCAATTGGAGGATTCATCGTGAAATGGGCAATCTCACAAAATGCTACAGTTAATGATTATATGACTGCAATAGCAAAAATCAACATAGTTGTCATCATTGGAATTGAGCTCCTCGACAAAATCAGTGACAGATTTGATTACGTCAGTATGTTCCAAGCAATGTACAAGAAAGACACTAAATACGGTTGGCTTGGCGGAATTCTTATTGGAGCTGGAGCATTTTTTGTCGTTCTTTACATCATGGCCGGAACTATAAGCATGAGTTTTGGAGCTTATAAACCAGGAGTTATACTTGCGGCAGCAACATGTGCTCTCTACATAGTCATGCCAGAAACAGGAGATGACGAACTCATATTCTGGCTGTGGGGAATCGCACAAGTAGCAACAGGAGGAGCATACTTAATGACCTCAATAGATCCCCGCTCCCTTTTCCAGATATTTAATGCCATAACCGCCGGGTGATCCAAAATGCTCGGCAGGATTGCAGCGGCCCTCATCGCTTACATCCTCTGCATTTTCCATTTCAGTAACGCCATGACTTCAGTAGGTCAGCTCTTCGGGCTTAGCGGCTTTTGGGCCCTCTTCATACCAAGCGCCCTGATCGGCCTCGCCGTCTATAGAATCGCAGATTTGGACAGTTGGGGTCTTTGGGACGCGGCAGGCTTCCTCATCATCGGCAGCATCATCATGCTCGCAATGACTTCAGACCCTGAAGCGACCGCCTATGAGCTCGTCAAGGGCGTTGTGAGCTTTTCAGTCGCCGCGATACTCGGTGCTCTGGCACTAAGAGGAGGTGGAAACTATGGACGCTAACGAGGTCATTACACAATTCCAACAACTCGCAGGCGCCCACCCCTACATCGCCCTTGGCTTAATACTCATTGTAATCGGCGCGCTGGTCAGGGGAAAGACTGCGCTGGTATTTTACTTCCTAGGAGCCCTCGCGCTGATAAAAGCATTCGGCCTGTTTGACACTTTC
>CAZAPD010000032.1:0-4232 GCA_964487115.1 uncultured Thermococci archaeon
GTATCTCCTTAAGTCCAGTGCATACTTGTATGCCTCCTTCGCATCCCCCAATCGGAGATAGAGGAGAAGTAACTGACCGGCATAATAAGCAGAACGTGAGAAATCAACGCTTCTCCCAAGTTCTTGCCGATACCTTCCGCCGAGCAGTTCAGCTAAATCCCTCTGGAGCTCTTTAACTGATTGGTACCTCTCCTCCTTTCTTTTCGCGAGGCATTTCATTATTATAGGTTCAAGGGGCTTTGCATCAGGATTAATAGCGCTCGCTGAAACTGGCTTCTCCATTGTTATCTTTCCGGCAATTTCAACGAAGTCTTCTCCTTCAAAAGGCACCCTTCCCGTTGCAAGCTCATACATTAGAACGCCCAGCTGCCAGATATCGGTTCTCTCATCAGTTTGACCGAATCTTGATCTGCTTATCTGCTCAGGTGCTGCATAAAGCGGCGTAAAGCTTGTGGTTGTCGAGCGGCTTTCGGTGACGACTTTACTCAGCCCCCAGTCGCTGATTTTTGGGACATCGTCCTTAAGAAGGATGTTTGAGGGCTTAAGATCGCGGTGGATTATGTCCTTTGAGTGGGCATACTTTAGCCCTTCACACACCTCAAAAATCAGCTTGGCGATTTTTTCCCAGTGCAATGGTTTGCTGAGCTTTGCCAAAGAGCCCCCGCAGAACTCCATCTCAATATATGGCACAGGCACTATGTTTGCATCATAGAGCTCGACGATGTTTTTGTGCCTCAACTGGCTCCACACCGAGACCTCCCTGAGAAAAATCTTCCCTGCCTGTTCCGTGAGATGATAGGGAATTTTGAGTGCCACGATTTTGCCGTCATTACGTCTGGCTTTATACACCCTTGCAAAGCCACCCTCTCCAATTGGCTCGACCTCTTCATAACGAGAAAAAAGAGCTTTCAGGCTTGAAGTGACGTTAATTTTACCTTTTTCAACCTCACTTTCAGAAACAACAACCTCAACACCTTCTCTCAGGGGTTCAAGAACCTTAAACTCAACTGGAATCCTCACCAGGAATATGCTGGATTTGGCTTTTATTTCGGCTTTAATCCTTCCGGCTTTTCTTGGAACAAATTTTACAAACGTATATCTGGCCTCGCCTTCTTTCAAGGAGAAACGGAGTCTGTTAGGGGAAATCTCTCCATATCTTTCCAAATCGTCAAAAAGGATATTTACAACAAGTCTCTTAGATGAAGTGTTTTTAAAACCAACCTTAATTCTGCTCTCGGTGTTCAGGTAGAATTCAGTGGGGGGATCAAAGATTAGCCCTCTTCTAAGAACTTCCCTTATATCCTGCCGGGGCAAATCTGGAGGGATGGGACGGGGTGCTGGAGGAGCGGGTTTAGATTCAAACTCCCTGAGCAGTTCAATGATTAAAGGCATAAAAATGAAGAGCGCAATTAAAATTCCAAAGCTCTTCAATAGATAAATCAAGAAGAGAGAAATAAATAGCCTCCGAATGAAGTCTCCGGTCATATCATGTCTTCGTTTTGGCATTTTTATCTCCCCATTTTTATCTGGTGCACTATCACGTCAGCCTTCATCACAGCCTCCTCTCCGAGCTTGACTCCCTCCTCCATCGCGAGCTTTACTTGGCTTATGAGCCAGTCCAAGTCCTCCCTGTACTTTCCAGCATATTCCCGCAGTTCCAGCAGGTACTTCAGCGCTTCCTTGAGATCTCCAGCCTTGAGATTTATCAGCGCCAGATCCCCGATATAGAAAAGGGTTCTCTTCAAATCCCTGCTCTTCTTCAGCCCCTCGACATAAGTCATGTTGAGGACCTTAGCAAGATCGCGCTGAACCTCCTCAATACTCTGATACCTCTCCTCCTTTTTCTTCGCCAGCATTTTCATAATTATATGTTCCACAAGCTTCGCCTCGGGGTTAATTTTGCTCGGCTGAACCGGATCCTCGTTTATTATTGCGAAGGTGACTTCCCCCAAATCGCTCCCCTCGAATGGTAGCTTTCCGGTTACGAGCTCATAAAATAGAACGCCCAGCTGCCAGATGTCGGTTCTTCCGTCGGTGTGGCCAAAACGCCTCGGGGAGAGCTGTTCCGGAGCGGCGTAGTAGGGAGTGAAGCTCGACAGCGTTGACGAGCGGCTCTCGCTCATGAGCTTGCTGAGTCCCCAGTCGCTTATCTTCGGGATTCCCGCCTTTAGGAGGACGTTGCTCGGCTTTAAATCCCTGTGCACAATCTTTTTCGAATGTGCGTACTTCAGGCCTTCCGCGATGTTGAAGACGATGTGCGCCGCCTGCTCGACGTCCATTGGTTTTCCGAGCTTTGCCAGCGAGCCCTCGCAGTACTCCATCTCCAGATACGGAATTGGAATCACATTGACATCGTGAAGCTCAACGATGTTCGGGTGCTTCAGATGAAGCCAGTTACTTATTTCCCTGACAAAAGCCTTTCCGGTGGCAGGGTCAAGCGTCTTCGGAATCTTCACGGCAACGATCTTACCGTCCTTCTTGCGCTTGGCCTTGAAGACTCTGGCAAAGCCGCCCTCACCGATGTACTGGAAGTTCTCGTAGAATGCCTCAAGCTCTTCGGGGGCGGCCTTTGGGGTTAGAGGCTTGGGCGTGAAATGGGCCGGGGTGTAGTAGTCGCCAACCTTAACTTTGAGGGTCTTTACAGTTTCTCCCAAGTTTGATGAAATCTTAATGTTGAAGTCAAAATCCCCTTTAAACTGGGGTTTTATGATGATATCCTTTCCCAGCTTTCTGCCAGATTTTATTGGTGGAAATACTACCTTCTCTTCACTCAGTGTGAAGTATGGAGAAAGTTCTGATAGGTCAATAATGAGGCTTTCAATGCTTTCATCAAAATTGTTCTCAACATTTATACTCAGCGTAACCTCTCTACCATAGGACAATTCTTTCGGAAGAGTCAAGATTATGCTATTCTTCAGTGTTTCAAGAATCTGAGCCTTCTTAACCTCTTCGATTTCATGCTTTATCCGGGTAGCCGTTCTCTCGTCACCCAGCTCCTCAGCAATAGTGAGGGCCTCTTCAAGGAGTGTCAACGCTCGGGTGTACTTCTTAGCCGATTTTGCTTCCCTGAGCTTGTCTCTGAGCTCTTTCCTCTTCTTTGCCTCCTCAAGCTTGGCCTTTATATCCTCAACGCTCACTGTCCCTCCAATTTTCTCCGCAAGGACGAGGGCTTGTGAAAGTTTCTCTATCGCACTTTCATAGTTTTCCTCCATAAGTTCCCTGCTTGCCTGACCAACGAGGGAAGATACCTCGGTGTTAAGTTTTTCAACAATTTCATTTGCCTTCGACATCCTGCCCTTGAGGAGCTCCACAAAGTAACTGTCTCCAACCGCTTTGGCAATTTCTAACGCCTCTTTGTACCTGCCGAGGGCCCGAGAGTACTTCTCCCCTTCCATTAAAACGTCTCCCTCTGAGAGAAGCTCCTTTATCTTTCTGACTTTATTAACGCTCTCAACCTTGGTGTTGGCTTCCCTAATCTTCTCCTCATCGTTGAGCTTCTCAGCCAAGCTGAGCGACTGCCTGTAGTATGCCAAGGCTTTGTCATAATCGCTTTTGTCCAGCGCATCGTTTCCTTTGGCTATGAGGGAGTTTATTTCAGCTATCACGGTTCCTTTGACTGTGTTCAGCTTTTCCTGAGCTTTTGCAATGAGTTTTGAATCCTTGAGCTGCTTGGCTATCTGGAAGGCCTTTGAATAGTACTCCAAGGCACCGAACTGGTCTTTCCCGACTATGTTGTCGCCCGAGTTTATGAGGGATGTGAATTCAGCTGTAAGCTTTTCCCTTTTGCTCTTCTGACTCCTCATAAGGACAATGATACCACCAAATAAAACCAAGGCTAAAGCACCATAAAGAGCATAGTTAGGTTTTTTGACTGGGACAACTCCTTGAATAGCCATATCGGCTCTTACTAGGATTTCTAAGGCTTTCGTGTAGTCTTTTCTGTTGTATGCATCATAGGCCTGCTGGAGTAGATTTGATGCTTTGCTCACGTCGTAGCCCTGACTTTCCTTTACCTGCATGTCTGCTTTGAGTTTGTCGTAGTATGCCTTAACGGCCAGTGCCTGAGCGGTTTCGGCGAACTTTTTAGCCAGCTCATAGTCACCATTCTCATAAGCTTTCTGAGCTTCGTCGAGCATTGTTTTGGCATCTCCAACATCAACGGAGCTCGGGATTTTTGAGATAATTTGGCTGGCTGTGTCAATGTTGCTCTTGGCGATTGGAGCAAGGGTTGA
>CAZAPD010000033.1:0-38356 GCA_964487115.1 uncultured Thermococci archaeon
TTCTTTAAGGGCTTGAGGGAGCTTTTAAGAGAGTGTCATGGCAGAGAATGCAATTTAACTGACGTTCAGAATATCTTTGAGAGGGTTAGTAATCAAGATTTGAACTGGTTCTTCAAAGAATGGTTTTATACTGCAAGAGTGCCCGATTATGAAGTAAAAAACCTAACCCTAATGCAGAAAGACAGTAAATATTCCCTAACTTTTGAAATTATTGACAAGAATAACTTCACAATGCCCCTCGAAGTTGAAGTAATAACACCAAAAGAAAAACTTGTCAAAAGGGTTTGGATTAAAGGAAAAGCAAAGGTAAGTTTTGAATTAAATGATAAACCCACAAAAATAATCCTTGACCCAAACGAATGGATGGTGAATGAAAACAAAGAGCTGAAAGTTGAGGGTATACTGGTAACAATTGAGTAACAACAAACCAAAATATTATTGAGGCAAAATATTTTTCACAACGATACAATTAAAACATATAGTGAGGGCACAACAATGAGAGGTATAATATTTTCATGCCTCTTAGTTTTTCTCATTATAGGAATTTCGTTTGGCTGCATTTCAGGCAAACATACGTCACCGACTTCCACTGTAGAAAATATTCAGACTTCAGAAAGCTTGCAACACATTAATGCAGATGCTTACAAAGACTGGCTCTACAACTCCACAAGGTACTTTGAAATTTATTATCCAAAAGAAGTCTATGAAAACCCAATATTACAATCAAAGCTCAACATGCTCATTCTTGGAGCAGACAGCACTTATGAAAGCTATTCCAAGATTTTTGGAACCGAACCACAGAAAGCAAAAATTTATCTTTACTCCTCAAAAGAAGAGCTCGAAAACATCACCGGGAGAAGCACCTTATGGTTTGTGAATTATCAGAAAAAGGAGATACATGTTGCTCTGATTGAAGAAAGTGGAATGTATGCATCTTTTGAAATCGCTTCAGCACTCTTGGAATTCGCAGCTGGCAAAAGGCTTCCAGATGTTCTTGCCGTTGGATTTGGAGTGCTGGACTTCAGGATACCAATGAGCACCCAAGAAAAAACTATCAAGTATGTGAGCATAAAGCAGTTAAAGTCATTGAAGCTGAGAGAAGAATACAATGAAACCTTATATGCTGAAGCAGGGGATTTGTTAAAATACATTGCAGATGTTTACGGTCCTCAAGCCCTAATAGAAGCACTAAGAGATGAAAATATCCCGAGTGTCAATGAAAAAGAATTCTGGAAATTTTTGGAAGTGGAAGAACATGAGACAGGCAACATAGAAAAAACGACAATAACTCTGAACATCACAATGAAGCAGAAGAACTTTGAGGGCGCCGTAATTTACAGCAACGTTACCTCACAGCCGTACATATACTTCAGGAGAACACCGAGAATTAACATTAAAGAAATTAAAGTAAATGGTGAAAATGTTGACTTTATCCAGAGCTTTACACTGGTTATCTCCATGAAGAACTTCAAAAAGGGGAACATCGAAATCAAATACAGCGGAGACTATTCAAAAATCGAGAAAATAGCACCTAAAAGGGGATACATAGAGGGGCAAATTAAGGAGAATATTGCATTTTTAAGAGGCACATTTCTGCGTCCTATGCTGAACTCTGTTGAGCTGTTCAATGTCATCGAAGTTAGGGCTAAGACAGATTGGGGAATAGTTGTAGCTCCGGGTGAATTAATTTCCTCCAATGGAATGTTTGTCTGGAGAATTTCATTCCCTCATGGCTTTACCGGAGTAATCCCGGTATTCGCTGGAGAATTCAAAAAGATGGAGCTAATGAATGGTTACTTAACGGTGTATTACATGGATATCGATGACGAAATCGCAAAGAAATACGCCAACCTCACTGCAGAAATCCTGAAGTTTGGAATACAGCATTTGGAAAGCCAGGATATGGTAAAGTTAAAGTTGTTTTATCCTGAGGAAATAAGCATATCAAGCGTAATGCTCGACACACTTGCATACTCCCATAATCCACTGAAGTACAGATACGGCTATGCCTATGAGATAGCACACTGGTGGGTTCCCGGAACAGTGACATTTGACGCAAACATGAGTCAATTCTGGTTCAATCTCGCATTTCCATGGTATTATTCTCTAAAATATTCCCAAGCCATTTCACAGGAGAGTTATCGTGAATTAAGGAACTATGGAATTTCGAGATACCACAAAGCAACAAAATACGGAGAAAAAGACGTTCCATTAACAGAAATATGGAAAGTATGGAGAACAGATATCAACCTCTACTATGCCGTTGGTGCTTACAAAGGAGCATTAGTCCTTGAAAAACTTGAAGGGTATGTGGGTGAGAGGGTATTCCTCCAGTCTCTCAGAGAGTTCTTTGAAAAATACAGATTCAGAGAGGGAGATTTAAACGATTTTGTGGCAATATTAGAAAAGAACTCAGGAAAGCCAGTTAAAGGACTCTTCCAGAATTTGACAGCGAGCACAGGGTTGCCTTAAACCTCTAGTTTTTCCATTTCATCCAATCATTCCGAACTCTGCCTTTCTTGAAGCCTACTACTGTTTTTGATTTAACATTTTTCTGTTAAGATAAACCTTAAAAACTTTAAATTTTTACATTTTTCTGGTAATAAAGGAGGTGTTTTCATGTTCCCTAATGAGGAAAAATTCATTCGCAAAAAGCTCGGAAGAGAGCCTAATGAATTGGAATGGGCGATGCTTGAGGTTATGTGGAGTGAGCATGCTTCATATAAGTCAAGCCGCAAATGGCTCAAGCTTTTACCAACTAAAAACGAATACGTCATTTTGGGCCCTGGAGAAGACGCAGGCGTTGTAGAGTTTGATGAAAATACAGCAATAGTTGTTGGAATAGAGAGTCACAACCATCCAAGCGCTGTTGAGCCTTATAGTGGAGCAGCGACAGGTGTTGGCGGAATTGTGAGAGACATCCTCTGCATGGGAGCTAGACCAATAGCTTTACTCGATCCAATTCGTTTTGGACCTTTAGAGAAGGAACGCAATAGATATCTTTTTGAGTATGTTGTCAAGGGAATAGCTGATTATGGGAACAGGATAGGCGTTCCTACTGTTGGCGGTGAAACGGAGTTTGATGAGAGTTTGGACAGCTATACATTAGTGAATGTTGCATGCATTGGCATAATGCGTCCCAATGAGTTAGTCCACAGCTATGTAACCGAGAGCGGTCTGCTTTTAGTTTTAGTTGGCAACAAAACTGGAAGAGATGGCATTCATGGAGTGACTTTTGCAAGCGAAGAGCTGAGTGAAAATGCCGAAGAAGAGGATCGCTCAGCAGTCCAAATTCCAGATCCTTTCACTGAAAAACTTTTAATTGAAGCAACCCTTGAGGCAGTAAAGACTGGTAAAGTTAAAGCCCTTAAAGATTTAGGTGGAGGAGGCTTAACTTGTGCATCCTCGGAAATGGCTGGAAAGAAAGGCTTTGGTGCGGTCATTTATGCAGATAGAGTGCCACAGAGAGAGCCGAATATGAATGCAATGGAAGTCATGATTTCCGAGAGTCAGGAGAGAATGCTCTTCGCTATTAGAGAGGAGGATTTGAAAGAGATAACAAGGATTTTTGAAAAATATGAACTTGAGTGGACAGATGTTGGGGAGATAATAGACGAGCCAAGATACATTGTTTACTGGAATGGTGAAAAAGTCGCTGATTTGCCAACTGATCTGCTCACAGAAGTTCCGATAATAGAGTGGGAGGCTAAGCCGTATAGTGTTGAAAAAGATGTTAAAACACCTGAAATAAGCGTTGAGGAGGCATTTCTTAAAGTTCTCTCAAGCCCAAACATATTAAGCAAAGAGTGGGTTTACAGGCAGTATGACCATGAAGTTCAAGGAAGGACAGTTCTAAAGCCCGGTCTGGATGCCGCTGTGCTGAAAATAAACAATGAATATGGCTTAGCTTTTGTGAGTGACGGAAATCCAAGCTACTGCTACCTAAATCCATATCATGGAGCAATGAGTTCTGTTGTTGAAGCCGTCAGGAATTTAGCCTCGGTTGGTGCTAAGCCGTTAGCTTTAGTTGACAACTTAAACTTTGCTTCCCCAGAGAAACCTGAAGTCTACTGGAGTTTTATCGAGACGATTAAGGGGCTTAGAGATGCGGCAAATGCTTTTGGCTTAGCTTATGTCAGCGGTAACGTGAGCTTTTACAATGAAGTTGGTAATAAAGCGGTAAAGCCAACTCCAGTAGTTGCGGCTTTAGGAAAGGTCAAGCTTGAGCACGTGACGACAATGGACTTCAAGAGCAGGGGGGAGATGATAGGGATAGTTGGAATAACGAAGAAGGAACTCGGTGGGAGTGAGCTCTACCGCGTTCTTGGCATTGATAGAGGTATTGCTCCAAGGGTTGAGCTTAAGAGGGAGAAAAAAAACGCAGAGAGCATTTTAAAGGCAATAGAACTCGATCTGGTGAAAACGGTTCATGATGTGAGCAGGGGCGGAATAGGAGTAGCACTGATGGAGATGGCCCTCACTGGAGGGATGGGCTTTGAAGTTGATATAAGTAAAGTTCCAGTGGAAGGGAAGCTCTCTCCTGTGGAAGTGCTCTTTTCGGAAAGTCAAGCTCGCTTTATAGTCGGCTTTAAGGAAGAAAACCTCAAAGAGCTCAGAGAGATGTTTGACGAATTTGCTGTGATAGGAGAAGTGAGAGGAAAGACACTGCTTTTTAGAAACAGGAAAAAAGAACTGGTAAGATTACGCCTGGAAAAGGTCCAGGAGATCTACAATTCACTTCAAACGCTCATAGGTGATGAAGAATGAGAATAGGAACCTATGCCTCCCACTCTGCTCTTCAGATTCTTAAAGGAGCTAAGGATGAAGGCTTCAAAACAGTGGCCTTTGGAAGGGAAAGGGTTAGGCCGCTTTACACAAAATACTTCCCTGTTGCGGATGAATTTTTAGTCGGTGAATATCCTGAGAGAGAGCTTTTAGAAAAGGAGGTCATAGTAATCCCAACAGGCTCATTCGTGGCCTATCTGGGCATTAGAAGGGTTGAGTCCATGAAAGTTCCGTATTACGGCAACAAGGCTGTCCTCAGATGGGAGAGCGACAGGCAGTTAGAGAGAAAATGGCTCCAAAAAGCAAGCCTCAAAGTTCCAAGGGTTTATGAAGATCCTGATGACATAGACAAACCTGTTATAGTGAAGTTTCACGGTGCCAAAGGCGGCAAGGGCTACTTCCTGGCCAGAGATTCAGGGGATTTCTGGAGGAAGGCTCAAAAGGCGGGCATTAACAGCAAGGATGACCTCAAAGATGTGCAGATTCAGGAGTATATCCTTGGCGTTCCGGTTTATCCGCACTACTTTTATTCAAAGCTTAATGGCGAGCTTGAGCTGATGAGCGTTGACAGGCGCTATGAGACCAATGTAGATGGCATCGGTAGAATTTCAGCCAAAGATCAGCTTGAGCTTGACTTTGAAAACTCGTACGTTGTAGTTGGTAACATCCCCATAGTCCTGAGGGAGAGCCTTCTTATGGAAGTTATGAAGATGGGAGAGAAGACCGTTAAAGCGGCTGAAAAGATTATGGGCGGCCTTTGGGGCCCATTTTGCTTAGAAACCATGCTTACAGACGAAATGGAGTTTGTCGTCTTCGAGATTTCGGCCAGAATAGTCGCGGGGACGAATCCATTTATTAACGGTTCGCCATACACTTGGCTCCGCTATAATTTTCCAATGAGTACTGGGCGGAGAATTGCGAGGGAGATAAGGCAAGCTATAGAAGAGGATAGGTTGGAGGACGTTTTGACATGAACATGCTTATAAATGGTTAAATTTTATGCAAAAGAAAGTAAAGGTGATTGGCATGTGGGAGAGATTCATAGATGAAAAGGTAAATGAAGTTAAGGAAAAGGTTGGGGATGGAAAGGCGATTATAGCTTTATCAGGAGGGGTTGACAGCTCAACGTGTGCAGTTTTGGCCCACAAAGCTATCGGTGATAAGCTCTATGCCGTCTTCGTTAATACAGGCTTCTTGAGGAAGGGAGAGCCGGAATTCGTCATAGAGACATTCAGGAACGAGTTTGGCATAAACCTCATCTACGTCGACGCTCAGGAGCGCTTCTTTGAAGCGTTGAAGGGAGTGACAGACCCGGAGGAGAAGCGCAAGATAATCGGGAAAGTTTTCATAGACGTCTTTGAAGAGGTTGCCAATGAAATAAATGCTGACTTCCTAATTCAAGGCACCATAGCTCCGGACTGGATTGAAAGCCAAGGAAAGATAAAGAGCCACCACAACGTTGGTGGTCTGCCTGAGAGACTAAACTTGGAGTTAATTGAGCCGCTGAGGGATTTATATAAAGATGAGGTTAGGGAAGTTGCTAAAGAACTTGGCCTTCCAGAGAGAATATACAGCAGGATGCCGTTCCCGGGGCCGGGCTTGGCTGTGCGCGTGCTTGGTGAGGTCACGCCCGAGAAGGTTGCGATCGTTAGAGAGGCCAACGCTATAGTTGAGGAGGAAATTGAGAAGGCTAAGCTAAAGCCGTGGCAGGCCTTTGCCGTCCTCTTAGGGGTTAAGACCGTCGGCGTGCAGGGAGACATAAGGGCTTACAAGGAAACAATAGCCGTTCGCGTAGTGGAGAGCCTTGACGGAATGACTGCCAACGCTATGAATGTGCCTTTTGAAGTGCTACAGAAGATTGCCTTCAGGATAACGAGCGAGATCCCCGAGGTTGGAAGGGTGCTCTACGACATAACAAACAAGCCTCCAGCGACGATTGAGTTTGAGTGAATTTCGATACTTTTATCAATTTTTAAAGTGAGATACCATTGGGGTGAAAGAGGTGGAGGTTATAGAAGTCGTGTATGAAAACGGCGTTCTCAAACCCCTGAAAAAGCTCAACCTTAAAGAGGGTGAGAAACTCAAAATTAAAATAATCACTGACAACATAGCAGACTTCATCAGGAGTCTTGGGGGGGAAATCGAAAGACCACAGAAAGATCCGCTTGAAATACTTGCCGATGTGAGGGAGTAATATGAAGTTCGTGATTGATGCATCTCTGCTCATTGATTCATTTTCGCTCTTTGATAAATCCCGAAGAGAGCTCTCTCTAAGGGTTTTTGATGCAATTAAGGCTCACGAGCTGTATGCACCGAAGCTATGCCAAGTTGAGTTTGTGAGTGTTCTCAGGCGTTTTACACCAGAAGAGAAGGTTCGACGATTCATGAACGTGTTCGACTTCATCACCCTTGTGGGCGAGTCAGAATTCTTTGAAGATGCTCTGGAACTTTCCTTCAAAATTCATTCTCGCGCGGCGGATTCTTACTATATATCAACCTCAAAAATTCTGAATGCCATTCTTTTAACCAATGATAGAAAAATGGCAGAAAATGCAAAAAAGTCTGATGTCAAAGCTTTTTACATTCTTGAGGAATTCGAAGAGTTTTTCGAATCGCTGGAGGTGGCAGAATGATAATCATAATGGACAACCACGGACAATATGTGCACAGGATTTGGCGCACTTTGAGGTATTTGGGAGTTGAGGCGAAGATAATCCCAAACACCACACCCTTAGAGGAAATTAAAGCCATGGAGCCAAAGGGTATAATCTTCTCAGGCGGACCTGACATAGAAAGAACTGGAAACTGCAGGGCAATCTTGGAGCATTATGATGAGTTCAACGTACCTATTTTGGGCATCTGCCTCGGCCATCAGCTCATAGCCAAGCACTTTGGAGGCAATGTTGGACGTGGTGAAAAGGCGGAATACAGCCTCGTTGAGGTGGAAATCTTGGACGAAGATGACATATTTAAGGGCCTTCCAAAGCATCTCAAAGTCTGGGAGAGTCACATGGATGAGGTTAAAACACTTCCCAGAGACTTTGAACTTTTGGCCAAGAGTGAATTTTGCCCAATTGAGGCTATGAAACACAGAGAACTGCCGATTTATGGAATACAGTTCCACCCAGAGGTTGCACATACCGAAAGAGGGAGCGAAATCTACAAAAATTTTGCAATGCTCTGCGGCGAGCTTGAGTAATTCTTTTCTACTCCCCTTTTTACAATCTCGACATGTAAAATAGAAAACTTTTTAACGTTTTGTATATTACTAATTTTTATCGTATGGAGGTGCGACTATGGGTTACACCATATATTTCAAGACAGAAGTATCCAAATGGAATGAACTGAAAGGGTTTCTGGTAGAGATCTGCCACAACATCGGATTTGATATCGAAGTTCGAGAGGACGAGATTATAGTGCAACCTCAGTTTCAAAAAGTTGAACCCCTCATAATAAGGAAAAAAGGGAAAAGCTCTGTAAAGACATACGGACTCGAACCATATACCTCACTCTACAGGCTGATTCTCTATTCTCTCGCTTTATTTGGCTCAGTTGGTATCTCAGAGGATTGAGTATCAAAGAAAACCTCTATTATCCTCTTCGGCACTGCACCTTTTAACATTCTCTCCTCTATGAGGAGTTTCACAATTCTGCCCTTTTCCAAGTCCCCAACTTTGTCCACCCAATAATAACCCGGTTTCACATTTGCTGCAATATCATCATGAACATACACTTTGACAACGTCACCTTTTATCTCCTCTACAACCCCATATGTCCAATCACGGCCGTATTTTTCTTTAAAGAACTGTCGAAACATAAAAACAAGTATAAAAACTACTATCAGGTATGCATAATAATAGTAAGCAACTTTTGTCATTAGTTTAAGTATGACATATCCTTCAAAAGCCAAAAATGCTATAACCGAAATTCCATAATAAAAGTATCTGTAGGGTCTGAAATCCAAGAAGAAATACTGATTATTCAGTAAAATTTTGCGGATATAAAGGAAGTATATAACTGAAACTACGAACAACCACATAAACTTATCCTGAATAAACAGTACAATAAGAAAATCAACAAATAAATAGCACAAAAATGCAAGCTGAAGCTTTAAACTTAAAAACTCGTGAATAGTCACGTTTTTTCTTATTATTTTCCTTAAAAATCTAAACTTTGGCGGCGCTTTTTTGGGAACTGGAAAGAGCAGCTCTTTTAACAACAAGATTAGTTTCATTGTAATTGATTCCACTCGCTCACCGATTATATAAAAAAAATCTACTATGTTCATGATTTCACCTCTGAAGCAAATCTTGGGCTCCTTGTGTTCCAAATATAGCAATGGCAGTTTGGTTATCTAGGAATAGATACACATCGGATCTATCCGGCGTATCGGAAATTCCATAAACTCTATATCCTAAGACAGTTGATGCACTTCCAAAGTACTTCTGCAAGAAGTAGTAATCCACACTGCTTTCTTTATTGGAGCTTAAA
Organism: uncultured Thermococci archaeon; assembly: GCA_964487115.1. GTDB lineage: Archaea > Methanobacteriota_B > Thermococci > Thermococcales > Thermococcaceae > Thermococcus. The sequence continues at coordinate 9,277 of CAZAPD010000033.1, forward strand.
TCCGTTCCTGAAACACCAATAGTAGCCAACAAATTAAGGAGATTCTGGTCATATGGATTAGGCCCCGGGACCATAAAGCTTATCAGCCCTATGGGATAGTACTGGCTTCCGTATTTAACACCCAATTCATCCTGCAATTGATCTGCAAGTAGTACATAGGCATTATGGTTTACATCGGTTCCTTCTAAACGCTCGAAGAATGACCATCCCCCATATACCCCAAAGTAACGGTTATCCAGTATGCAGTTTATGAAGGGCTGAATATCGTAGGCTCTGGCAGGGCCCACTGTTATAACGGTCTGAACAGGTCTTTGTTCTATTTGATTGGATATTGTGGTTGTTGGCGGAATTGAGGCATATTTGCGGACACGTATCCAGTCAATGTATCCATATCTTGTAGTTGAATCTGTATCTGCTGCAATTTGAAGATAGAATGGATTGAGAGACGGAGAAACTGCTGCTGTAAGCCACGAATCAGTATAGGAATCCCAGAATTGTATCTGGGATCCAGTGTATATAATCTCAAATTCCTGCCAAGCTGTAGAGTATATCGGACTTCCCACTGCAGGATATGAACCATATATTCTGAGAGACTTGGCATCGTATGCAGTATAATACCAAAATCCTCCATATCCATCATACCAAGCATACAGAGCAGAATTGCTAAGCCAAGGCGTAATGTTTGTAGGTACAAGTCCAATAGTCAAATCAGTATCGTAATAATAGTAGCCTCCCAACCGCCAAACACCTTCAATTATTACATTCGGAGAAAAGGACCTGATTGTATTTATATAGTATCTATTATTCCAATTGCCCCACATCTCAATATATCCATTCGAAACAGCATATTGGTTTGTGTTAGTTATCCATTTTGTTGTGTTCAATGATGTACCACTGAAATCATCATAGAAGTCAAACACCTTATTTGGATCTCCCAATGTTTCCGTTCCTGTTGAGTCAAAATAAATCTCAATGGTTATTGAAGAAGCGGCTGGAATTGTCACATTAACCCATATTATTGCTTCTCTATTAAGAGTATCCCATTTTTCAACCCAGAAATTAACTGGAACACAAGTATCATATGTTATGTATATAATGGGAATATTATCCCCATCGCTGTCTGCAGTAGTGAAAAATTCATTTAGTAGAGTTAGATTTGTAACATGAGAGCTATCAATATATATTGGAACTTGGAAATTTACTAAATTTGTAGCTAGATTATTTTGGATTGTGACATTAAACCTATATCCAAGAGAAGGATAGCACCAGCTGGAGTAGGCACTGCTACTTACACTTCCAAAGACCAGAACGCCCATATCACCATCATTAAACACATCACTTGGAGATGTCCTCCTTCCTTCCAGAGTTGTGTTAAAAATAACTGGAGCAGTTGCATTAGTGGTTTCATTTGCAAGAACATAAGCTTCGGCACCGGTACCGGGATAGCTATCACCGAAATAAATCTTGTTGCTGGCTATAGTTGTAGAAAGTTCCCCAATGACCGGAGATTGAGTACTACTCCCATTTCCATCTAATATTTTTAAGGGTTTGTTAAATAGCTGGGGAAACGCAAACTGACACGCTTTTATAGATCTTTGATATTTTCCTCCGGTATATGCTGAGAACATAGGATCTTCAAGATTCCGAATGTCAATTATGGAATAGGTCCATCCACTTCTTGGTATTGTTCCAGAATAAACTACATTACCGTCTTCACTGCGTATGGTAACATTTAATATTCTGGCTTTTATAACAATTCTAAACGAGTCTAACGGTGCCACTATTATCTCTACATGGTCCGCAATTGTTGAAGAATTGGGTTGTATAAGAAATCCCTGTCTCTTGAGCACTAAACTTATATTAGATATCCAACTTTTAATATCTTGACCTGCCATAAGTGTGGATAACCTTGGATAATTCTGTATTGAAGGGGAGGTACTGTTTATTATCAAATCTCTGATAGTATTATTAACTTTATATGTTGAATCAATAAAATTCCCACTTACTGCAACATAATCAACAACAGCAACAATAGCCCTCTTACCTGAAATTTCTAACGCTCGTTGAAAATCCAGTTCCAAATAAGACACCATGTCAAAAGTACTCTCAAATTGCATCCGCTCACTTTGGGCATGGATTATCTGATAGGACACATCCTCATACGTAGCTAACAGTAACATAAGAGGTATTAAAAGCAAAATAACAGTTGAATTTATTAAAAAGGCTCTCCTTTTCATCAACGCTCCCTCCAGACCCTTAATGTCATCTGGACTGGTGTAAACAATCCACTAGGAATGTTACCCATATTAGCGAATTCGATATTTACTGTAGAAGGTAGCTCCACTTGAATTGGGTCTGTAGACGTTCCATCTCCTCCAAGATTGTTAAACAACCTTATAATTGCATCATCCACAGCATAAGTAGTTCTTCCTTGTAATAAATCTGCAGCTGTTACATTACAATATGGTGAAGTACCCGCATAGATATAATGGGGGTTTGTATCCCCAACCCAATAATATGTTATATTATAACCATTACATCCCCCGCGTAGTAACTTTGGGAAAACCTTTCCATAACCAGCATAAGCTTGTATTAAATACGTGAATTCACCTTGACCATTACTAGGTTGGAGATAGTAACCATATCCCAAGTCAACTGAGAGAGTATTTGTTCCAGTTGAAATCGCATTGTTCAATGGTTGAGAGTTCCAGTCAAATGTATCAGCCATGTATCCAATTTGTGCCAGATGGATAAACGGACTCGAAGGGACACAGCTGTCACCGTAACAATGTATATATGTTGGAGTTATATTCTGACTATCCACTTCAATTTTTTGATATGGATCGGTTCCGGTATAATATAACCATGGATTTTGAATAAATGCCCAGAGAGGCTGTGTTCCATTTGGGATATCAAACGTCCATTCAATATTGCTACAATACCCATATGAATTACAATTTGTAGCAACATAATTTGTTAAGGGTTTTGTTATGTCAACTGAATACTGGCTGAGAAGTATGTTGGACACATAATCCAAATTGATGTATGATTGGGAGCCTATCAAATGTACCCGATAACCATTATAATAAGTATCCTTGTCTCCAATAAAGACTTTTACAACCGTTGTTTTTGCTGAAATATATCTATAATCATAACCACTGTTTTCAATAGCGGTTGAAAGAGTCGAATTATCCCAATAACATGTTTTAATTCTATTAACGCTGTCATAAGAACATGAAGTTGGATTTATAAGAATACCATCAGCGCTCGTACCAAGCATGAACCTTAGACTTATTGGCATGGTACTTGACACATTTCCCGCTGCAACCTGAATTTCCATAGAGTTTAACTTGCCCGGGACAAATAGGAATTTCCACAGTTCAATTCCATAATATGAGGAAACATCTTCCAAATAAACTTTCTTTTTTAACTGCAATGTCGTAGGTTGTGTTGTTGTGTAGTTTATTATTATACGTTGAGCTCCATCTTCTCCTCCTCTATTCACATAACCCCCAGAATACCAACTATAGCCATAATACGGATTGTAAACCCAGACCTCAAATATATTTTCCCTATTTGGATCAAAGTTTTCTATTAAGTTACAAGTTGTATCTGTTGGGGTATCTATGATCTCGTCATTGTATTGTACATAGTTCCATGTATAATATCCATTACATGTAACTGGATTACCATTAATAAAAAGCCGATAGTAAGAATCAGTCCATGCAGGCTCGATAAACCACTTTATTTCTTGGATCTGAGCATCTGATGGAATATCGCCTCGTGGAATTATATATTTAATGACAACATATTCAGAACTACTGGGGGCTGCTGATTCAATATATCCGCCCCTTAGGATATAGAGATTCTCCTTACTCCCAAGTTTTGTTAAATATGCCCGTGCCATGTATCCTCTCGGCGTCTGATTGTATGCATATCCAGTTAAAGATATCGTAGAAGCTGATACATCACGGGCTTCCACATAGTTCGCACCTATTTTTGAAAGATATGGGCTGGTATAGTTATTGATAATTAGCTGATAGTTATACCCTTTTAATGTGTTATTAAGTATATATCCAAGAATTATTTCAGCCTTATTTGTCAGGTTTGCAGAAGGATAGACTGGAGAAGCGGCCCAGTATGTTGCAGCGATTTCAAGGGGTGACATTGTAGGATTTACAAGGCTTGAATTTAATATTCCATTACTAATCCAATCTTCTATTTTTTGGGATGGCACCAAATTCTCTAACGGAGTTGTTCTCAGTAGTTCTAATACATTTTGAGCAGTATAAGCATTTTGAGAGCGTATATATGTGGAATAAACATTTATACTCTGGGATTGGATGGATATAATGCTAGTGACAAATATAACAACTAAAACCAGAGATAGGAGAGCATCCAATGTAAATACAAATCCTTTCCTCCTCATGGCTCCCACATCCACAATTTTAATATGGCCGGTTCAAGTCTTGGACCAAGAATCACACCTAATCCATTTAAATCACGCATTATTACGGTCCCTGTAAAGGTATTCTCATATACCCATATATTAACGATTTTAATTGTGTTTTCAGAATTAAACTCCTCAAATAGAGAACTCCACGGAATTGCCACAGTGGTGAGATTACCTACATAGGAAATAACACTATTATTCTCTGTAATAATTGTGGCATTTACATTAGAAGTCGCAGATTTTTTCTGAATTACCAAGGCTTTTCCCTGATTCCCATCCAACACGGAAAATATAATATGCCCCGCTTCATTCAAAGGCACATCTATCTCAAACATCGAATATGGGGGCACATTATTTTTCAATATCCCAGAAAGAATCTCATGATGTTGTGATATGTTGACCTGAGCATAATATACCCTTCTCGCAAGGATTATGTTTTTATGCTGATATAATATCCATCTTGCATTTGATTTTGAACTGTTTATAATACCTTCGTTGGTCACTAAAGATCCGTTTATAAAAGTTATATTAAATGTGGGCTTAGACAAGTTTGAGGCATATACATACGACACATTCACCACCTGAACATTGAGAGGTGAAGTAGAGATAACATTGAGGTCGACACTGATGTTTGTTAAATATATATTTAGTTGAAAATTCCTGTGAGAGCTTAAGTTGAGAAGACTACTTCTTATATTAGATGAATTGATATTCTTCACAAGTGTTATTAATTTTATGTAATCATCAGCATAAGCATATTCATTGCTCCGCAATCCAATAGATTTCAAGGTTGAAACATTAAGCTCCCAATTTTCAGGTTCTCCAGGACTCTTCGTGAGCACGTCTAACATGTTATTAGCCAAATTAGCTCTATTGTACCATCCAACAAGATCTGTTATCTCCGTTGTTATCGTCTCGCTTGTATTTAAAACTACTCCAAGCACCATTATAACCAAGACCATTGATAACAGAGCATCTAATGAAAATATTTGAGCCCTTCTCATTGTATCTTCACTTCCACAATTATAATAACCTTTTTGCCGTTATAAATTAAATTATTATAAGCATCAATCTTAGCAGAGGAGTGCTGGACAACGTATGCTCTGATAAAATTTAATATCCCATTACTAACGGCCTGTTCATTCTGTACAAACCCAGAGCTCATTATATTGACTCTAATATAAATTGTGCCATTGACTTCTGAATACTGCACATTCTTTAAATAAAGATTATATTTCATTCCTGAAGTCAGCAGTGGATTTAAATAAAAGTAGGTATCATTAGTATCTTTTACAACAACACCCATGTTGAGATAGTCACACGCAATGTCAGCAGAGGAACGAATCAGGGATATAATCGAAGTACTAATATTACTACTGAGATAATTTGGGATTACAACCGCTACCCCAAACAGTATTATGCTTAGTATTAACAAAAGTTCCAGTGAAGTCTGCGCTTTTCTATGTCCTAAAGGTAACATAGATGACATCCCCCGTTCTATTAACTTCAATCCAAAATGATGTGACAGTACTATTTAATACAACACGAGAATCAACATAAATCGGAACGGTGATATTCTGAACAACATAATATCGAACATTATCTATAGTAGCATTGATCTGAAGAACATTTAGTGTGGAGTTTAACGTTACAATTATGTTATCTCCCGCATTCAAGGTAAATGGTACTTGCTTCCTTAAAGAATATCCCTCCCCAATTGAATAGGCTTTTATAACAGTGTCCCTTAAATCAATCGAGAAAATCTTCAGTCGAGCTGTTACATCAAGAGTCTGTGTGTAGGTAATCTGCTCATCAGCAGTGTATATTATATTTAACATTGTTATAGCTATGAGAGTTACAGCGAATAATAAATCTAAGCTAAGCTGCCCACGTTTCATCTCAACCACCCGGGTTGATGTTTATATACAAATATCCCACAGTAGAATTAAAGCTCCAGATTTCGCCTGAGTCAGGATTCCACTCAACTATAACCCGCATGGTTGAGTTGAGGTCGGAGGGTGGTATTCTCAAACCATAAACTGTTGTTCCATTTATTAGGATAGAACTCCCAAATGTCGCATCCCAGATATTTGAATTGTTATACAAGACAGCTGGATATAACGAAGGAGACCAAAACACATTTTTATCAGGTCCATTGAAATTTAAGACTGGAGTTGTAGAATTAATAACCGTTATATTTACTCCTCTATCATACGTTACAAAGATATAAGGACTATTTAATCCATATGCCTTTCTGAGCATTCCTGCATCCTTGAGATAAGTCAGTTTAACATATGCAGTAGCCTTTGATCCGGGTCCCTGAGCATAAACTTGAGAAATTGTGTTCGATATAATATTAGCAAAGTTCTTCTCTTCAAGGCTTATTTGAATTATAAGCGTCTGTTGAGAAGCAGAATTATTACTGAACGAAATGTTATTGATAGAATACACTAACATTACAACAAGAATCGCAAAGACCAGCATAAATTCAAGGGAAACTTGACCTCTACGCCCATACATCTTCTAACCCTCTATTGAATGATTAGAAGAGGTCATATTTAACAGTTGCCTCTCTCCATCCAAAGAAACAATCGCATACCTCTGATTCCTGATCTTTTTAGTTGAGATACCAAAGTAGTCATAATTGAATATCTTAAATTTATAGCCGGTTGGATTAAGTGCATACCTCTTAACAAGTTCTCCCATTTCATCTATAAAAAACTGAGAAAGCTCGTAATATATCAAATCAAGTCTATTCTTCTGGTAATCTTTCATATAAAACAGCAAAGGTAAATATGCTACCCCTATAATGATCCATGGGATTCCGGTAGCTAATGTTCCGATGCCAGTAATAAGAATTATTATTCCAAAGACAAAATAGGCAATCTTAACAATTCTTTTTATCTTTTTAGCCTCATAGACCTTGTTCTCCCATATGTCAAGAAGCATGGGGTTATAGAAGTCAAAAGCCGTGTGCCTTTTTCCCTTTGCAATTCGTTGCCTGATAAGCTCATCCCAATCATCCTCGTAGTAAATAACCTCCCCTTTATTCCTCGCTCTCTCCGCATCCAGGGAAGATATAATCCTTATTATATCCTCGGCGCTTTCATGAGCAATATGAGAGTAGACCCCCTTCTCATCAAGATCCAAAGCAACCTCCACTGAATCCCTCACCTGCTCAGCCATCTACCTCACCTGGATATATATCATCAAAGTCCGGCAAACCTTCAAGGAGTTCGGTTTTTCTTATTTCAGCCTCCTTCTTCGCTTCCATAAACGACTGAGCATACTTCTTGGCAGTTATTACAATGTTCTCTATGCTCTTACTTTCATAAATCCCGCTCAGCAGAGTAACTACTTCTATATCCCTTTCCCTTGGGTCTGGATAGAATCCACGGAAAATTTGCTTTCCTCTTATCTTCTTTGTCAGATAATCGAGAGCTTCGAATATCTCACTCGCCTTAAGAACCTCAGGCGGTCCATGAATTGCAACAAGTCCATAGAGGGCAGATTCAATGTTAGCTTCCAGATAAAGCCCTTCAGATTCAAATGATTTTATTATGAGTTTGGATAGATTTCTTATCCTGCTGGCATCAGCTTTTGCATAACCCACTGTGGCAAAGCTTCCAAATGCTTTGAGAACAAACTTCAAATCGCTGGCATCAAGAGTTTGTTCTCCGGGAATATCAATAAGAGCCAGAAGCGAGGCTATTCTCTCCACAATAGTGTAGTTTATCTTTTCATATGCCCTTGTTATATCCTCCCCGCTTTCCTTGAGCTTGTTGTTGTCTATAGCTATTATGGAGTCTGCAACTTTGGAGAGCTTGTCTATAGTTATCGCTGCATTTATTGTAGGTCTTATCCCCTCCTCCCTGAGTGGCAGTGCACCGATGGCAACGACGAGGGATTCTGGATACTCTTCCTTTAACGCCTCAGCTAAAACAGGCGTTCCACCAGCTCCTGTACCTCCACCAAAGCCAAATGTTAAGAAGAAAATGTCAACATCCTCATAACCAATCAGGGAGTTTATCTTTCTCATGACAAGCGGCAGGTCCCTTTTCATAGCTTCTCTTCCAAGCACAGGATTAGCGTTTACTCCTTTACCTCCAGTTAGGGATTCTCCTATCAATATTCTTCTTTCATGCGGTATGTGCTTTAGATATTCGAGATCCCCTCGGGATGTGTTTACTGCCAGTGCCTCAAAGTCGACCAGTGCAAATATATCAGCTATTTTAGTTCCACTCTGTCCTATTCCTATTATCAGTGCCCTCATTTATTTAATCACCCCACCAACATAGCCTCCATTTCCCGAAGCTCTACCTTCCCATCCCTATTTTTATCAGAATATTTTATTACTAAATAGTCGTTGTGAAGATAGCGTATAAATCCAGACTCAAACAGAGTTCTAACGGCACTTGTGCCCAAGGCACCACTATAAAGGACGAACAACACGTGGCCTTTTTCAGTTACTCCAGGTATAATGACAATGGTATATTCCGTGCTGTACTTTCTACCCTCAATGCTTATATAGCTCCCGTTAACTTCGTAGGAGATATAGGGGTTGTATGCATCTATGTTGAATGTATTAAACGTGCCCAACGCAATATAGTTTCCCTCTCCAACAGTACTTTCATTGGAAATAGTAGCGTTTGTACCAAAAAATTCATGAATTGCCTGTGTTACAACCTCAGCAGTGGCACTATCATTATTTGGAGCTATTATCTTAAACTCCTCCTTGGACAAAGCAATAATCAGATCATACAAACTTACATGGGGAATAAACTTGAGTTTTATTAGATATGGAACAGCAAGGCCAATATCAACTGGATTATCCAATTCAAGCTTGTCCTCAAGGGTCCAGTTCAAAAGCAGGTTCGTTGTGTCAGAAGTGAAATCATAACCAAACTTCTGAAGTAGATTCGTTATCCGCACTGTTGTTTCAATCTTCATGTTATTATAACCCTTCCGATAACTCCAACTACCATCCGGATTACGCTGGGAGATAATCCATTTGATATAAGGCTGTAACTCCTTCTTGGAAGATATTGGATACAAAGCATTTAGCACGTTCATTGTTGTTATCACGTCTGGTATTGTCATGTAGGAGTAGAAATAACCTGATATGTAAGTTCCCCAACCATGTTTTGATAAAGAGAGAAGCCATGATTTTGCTCTTTGAATATCTGAATCGTTTGCAGGAACACCAAGTTCTAAGAGTGTAGCAACAGCAAATGCGGTATTAATGGGTTGAGGTCCTATAACCTCACTTCCCCATAGACCGGATTGCAGCTTCACACTTTTTATCGCATCAATAGCTTCTTTCCTCTCCTTATCAGTGAGAGCATTAAACTCCACAAGAGTTTTTATTAGATAGTAGTATGATTCAGTTGCCGTATGTAGTTCCCTAAGTCTCAGGGTTTCCTCATTAAAAGCATTTTTCGTCCAATTTAGACCTTTTAATATGTTAGAGGTTTTTAAATAACAGCTCTGAAGACCTTTTAAGGCGTAATATGTGCTCTTAGGGTCAGACCCATGGAGTGTTGGATAACCCCATCCCCCATCAGAATTTTGAATTACCTTTAGATACACGCAAAGGCTTGAATACGGAGTCTGGGGTCGTTCTTCGGGGTTTAAGAAGGATCCTGTGATAGATAGTGCCATTAACGCATAAGCGGATGTTGTAATGGTGTCAGGAGAAGAAAACATCCACGTCTGAGTGTTCCAGAAAAACAAACTGTTACCTTTTTTCTCATTTTCTAAGAGAAGCAGGGCCTTAGCCATATCAAAATCAAAGGGTTCATACAGTGTTAAAGCATAGGTCAAAATCGCTCTTGCACGGGTGGTGAGAGTTTCATTGAATAATTTTTCTTTTAATCTTTGAATGGTTCTATTATCAACAGGGTAATCAATGCTTTTATATGCAATAAGTTTTAAACCAAATGCTTCATTCTCTGGTAATTCACAGGAGGAAATATTATTCAAATATCCAACCGAGTTCTCTATAACGGAATTATACCATGTATATCCAAGCTCTCCCAATGCCCACACTGCCATTATGGTTGGGTAGCATTCCTCTTTTGTGTTTGAAACATATCCCCATCCAACTTCACCCTTACTATTTAACAGAAACATCTTTCCCTTTTCAATAGCATCTAATATTTTAGAATATATGTTCTGTTGATACATGTATGAACCCTTTATTTTAGCCAGAGCTATGAGAGCATACGCAGTATCGACAACATTGCTGGGACTCCGCGGATAATACCCCCAACCTCCATCAGAGTTTTGGTCTTGAAGAAGTTTTTGGGTAAGTTCGTCCAACACAGGTTTCAGATCAATTTCTGTTTTGTCTTTGACAGAATTTAGGGCCATTAAAGTCAAACTTAATTCTTGGATTCTTGAGATTTTATCTGAGTTCATGGCTAAAAACTTTGCTGAGCCTTCAAGAAGAGGAACTGCTCCTACATTTACATAAGGGATAATCATGATTGCTACGATTATAAAGACAATTACTCTTTTCCTTTTCATTGTACACACCTCTACCATAGTGATGCGGCTTTAGAATAAATAAACTTTTTCCAAGTGGGGAAAGAGAAAAACCTTTATCGACATTCAATGTTTTATAAAGCGCTCTTCTTTTGGAACATCGTCCCGCATTATAAGTACAACCCTGCTCGGTTCATATTCATCCTCCAAATGGTATCCGGGAAGATGTCTGAGAAGTTCTTCCGCAAAGATTTTGATATCCTCATGATTTGGCATGTTGTTTATAGTGAGTCTGTTCCGTGAGTATCCCACGAACATATATGCCTTCGCTTCCACGAACATAGGATTGGCAAGTTTAATCAATTCCGCATATTCCCTTGCACCGTGCATATTTTCCCCTTTAACCAGTGTTAACCTGACCACCGTTCTTGTGGAGAACCCGTTCATCAGTTTTAGGAACTCCCGTATTCTCTCCCAACCTTTGGGGATCATGGGAACGTTGACGCGATTATAGGTTTCAATATCGGGTGCAGTGAGTGATACGTATAACTGAGTTGGAAGCTTGTCCTCTTTTATCATTTCTTCGAGTCTCTCAGGGACCGTACCATTGGTAACTATGAAGGTGGTGAAACCTCTCTTATGAAACTCTTCCACGAGATCTCCCATGTATGGATAGAGCATTGGCTCGCCGGAAAGGCTTATGGCTGCATGTTTCGGATTCCATGCTTCCTCAAATTTTTTCATATTAATCCCTGGCATGCCCTTATAACCCACTATAAGCTTTCTCTGAGCTTTAATGCTCCCATCAACGATGAAAGCAGGATCATCCCATGGTTCAGGTAGTTCCGTTCCAAGGAAGCCCTCCATCGGACGCCAGCAGAATATGCAGTTATGGGTGCACCATGCAGTAACCGGTGTCATTTGGAGACACCGGTGACTCTGTATCCCGTAAAACTTCTGCTTATAGCAGAACCTGTTTCTCTTTATGCTTTCCTTGAGCCAATGACAGAGTTTAACAGAGCTGTGATGACCAACGAAAGCGTAATGCTGTTTTTGAAACAGTCTCGCAATCTCTTCCGGCATGTTTGGATCAGCGACAACTTCAATCGCCATTAGACTCACCTAATTGAGTGTCTTGTAGACTATTTAAAAATATGTTGGCTTGCCGATTCCACATTAAACAGCGTGAGCTTAAAAAGAAAAGGAATGTAGTGTTGAAATTAAAAATTAACGTGGAAATATAGACCTATAATGAAACGCACCAATTTTTGGATAACTCTGTGATTTGACAACCGGCTGTGGTTTTTTTAAGACCATCACATAACTATTCTGATGTCCAACACTCCATAGCCCACTTTCACCAACCCGAGAGGCTGAAATATCAACAGAATAACCATACGTCCCCGATACGGGATACCAGACTTTGAACATAAGTTCTTTTTCGGAATGGGGTGGTATAATAATCTTCCCGTGCCTATGAATGGAACCGTAGGTATTTCCTATCGCCGCATCAAACTTATAATGCACAAGAGCAGAAATTGAGTTAGCATTACCCACAATTATCCTCACTGCTAAATTCTTCCCCTCATAGATGGTCTTATTGCTCCTGACGGAGAATGTTATTCTCCTGTTGCTAAATTCAACGGGAAGAAGTATATCTCTGCCATAATTAAGCTTTAGTCTATGTATAGCAGAGCAATACAGGAATGAAGTATCAGTGCATGTTCTATACTGGGCAGAGACAATACCGGCAACATGGACAAGGCCATCCCTATCAACATCATTGATTTTTGAACTTGTAATTTCCCATATTCTCAAGGTATGGTCCGAGGAGTTCCCGTTTAAGAGTTCAGGTTGGCTCAATACGAAGTTATTGAATCCAGTGCCGTTAACCTGTATCTTGATATCCTTGAATATGTACGAATCTGTAGGAATCTCTATTTCCAGGGAATAAATGACAGAATTTGAATCGTAATTATCAATAAAAACATTTATTGCTGGAGAATTCACTGCCTTTGTCTGTGTGGAAAAGGAAAGTGTCATCAGAAGAATGCAGATGAAAACAACCATTTTTCTCATTCGAATCACCCCCATTTTTACGGTATTTAGTATTTTTATTTTTAAATTTTTTGGAGTAACTATGAATGATATTTTATCGCCGAAAAATATTTCGGCAATCGCCAAAAAGTTTAAAAAGGGTTGTTGAATATGCATATCCATGTTACATGTAAAACCAGCAATAAGCATCAAACACCGCGAATTTAAATTTAATATCCCGGAAGAGGAGTACGAAACTCCGGAAAAGCCGAGGGTTAGGTTTCTTCAGGAAGTTAAGAGAGTTCATTTGGCCTGAGCGGTTATAAGAACTATATCTTCGAAGAACATGTGTTTTCTTGCCACAACTTTAGCCCTGAACCCCAAATTTCCGAGTTTCTGTAGTGTCTCCTCAACCCCTGTTATCGAGCTCTGGACAATCTGAATCCTCCCCCCGGATTTTAAGTATTGTTTTGCCTGAGTAATGAATCTGTCAAGAACTTCCCTGCCCCTTTTTCCACCCACCAGAGCCGCATCAATCAGCTCTTCAGGCTCACCCGGAAGATAAGGGGCGTTGAATGTTATTAAATTAAATTTCCTGTTTATGTTGTTAAAAAGATCACTCAGACGGAATTCCACATTCCCCATCCCGTTTAGCCGTGCATTTTCCCTTGCCAGTTTGACAGCTATGGGGTTTATATCAACTCCAAGGACGGATTTCGCTTTCCGTGCCATTAGAAGTGCAATTATTCCAGTCCCCGTTCCCATATCAAGGGCAATATCCCCTTTTTTAACATCCAGATTCTCAGCGAGGAGAAAAGTATCCTCAGCCGGCTCATATACTTGGGGATGAAGTTTGAGTTTAATGCCTTTATAGATGAGCATAAATGAACACCTCGATATTCTGAAATCCTAAAATCCTGAAAAGAAAGAAGAAGGTTCATGCCTCTGCTCTGGCTTCAATTAAAGCTTTAACCCTCTTTAGCCTGAAGAAGTTTTCTCTTTCCATTTCATCAAGGCGCTGTTTTATGAACTTAACTGTTTCCTCCATCCTCGGAATTATGATATATTCCAGTGCATTAACCCTTCTTTTGGTCTTCTCAATTTCGTTTGCAAGCCTCTTCAGTGTCTCCTCGACCTCCGCAAGACGTACTGCAAGCTCAAGTACTTCCTCAAATTTTTCTGCTGCTGAATCAACCCGTGGAGAGCTGGAAACAAACGCATATCCCCTCTCATCCGGTCTTCTCTGAAAGCTCTCAGCCTCTATGAGAGGAACAGGCACTCCCATTATGTTTCTTCTCTTTATCTCGACTTCTTTGTTCGGCTTGATACTCAGACCGATCTCTCTAAGCTTTAAAATGCCAACATCAATCTCTGCCAAACGCAGTATGTCAAAGGCCTCCACCATCTTGTTGTTCAATTCCTTTCTTAGGTTTAAGGCTTCATCATAAATTGTGAAGAACTCCATGATCAGGGCATCCTGTTTATCCTTTAGGAGCTTGTGGCCTTTTTTAGCTAACTGGATTCTCTTCCTGAGTTTTAGGAGTTCCATACGAGTAGGTTTGACGTTTAGTATGTTTGGCATTGGGATCACCTAAAGGAGCTCAGTGCTCCCTCTTCCTGTACTTCGGGTGATATTTGAGTATATACTCCTTCCTGACACGCTTGAGCTCGCTCTCAGGAAGTGTTGCTAAAAGTTCCCAGCCGAGGTCGAGGGTTTCCTCGATACTCCTGTCCTCATCATACGCCTGAGCAACGAATTCTTTCTCGAATCTATCTGCGAACTTGAGATACTTCCTGTCGGTCTCGCTCAGAGCTTCTTCACCGACGACTGCAACGAGGTCTCTCAGAGAACGTCCCTCAGCATAAGCCGCATAGAGCTGCTGGGCAAGCTGTGGATGCTCTTCCCTCGTCCTCCCCTTCCCTATACCATCCTTCATTAGTCTTGAGAGTGATGGCAAGACATCAATCGGCGGATAGATACCCTTTCTATGCAGATCTCTGCTGAGAACTATCTGGCCCTCTGTGATGTAGCCAGTTAAATCGGGAATCGGATGTGTTATATCATCGTCGGGCATCGTCAGGATGGGCATTTGAGTGATGCTCCCATTCTTTCCTCTAACTCTACCTGCCCTCTCATAGATTGTCGCAAGGTCTGTATAGAGGTAGCCCGGATAACCTCTTCTCCCCGGAACCTCTTCTCTCGCTGCTGAAATTTCTCTTAAAGCCTCACAATAGTTAGTCATGTCGGTGAGTATAACTAAGACTTGCATATCGTAGTCGAACGCCAAATATTCAGCAACTGTCAGTGCCATTCTCGGCGTAATTATACGCTCGATGGCTGGGTCGTCCGCCAAATTCAGGAAAAGCACAGCCCTTTCAATTGCTCCCGTTTCCTCAAAGCTCTTTTTGAAGAAGTTTGCTTCCTCATACGTTATACCCATTGCAGCAAAGACGACCGCAAACTGCTCCTCCTCACCTAAAACCTTAGCTTGCCTTGCAATCTGTGCTGCGAGCATGTTGTGAGGCAAACCTGAGCCACTGAAGATTGGTAGCTTCTGTCCTCTGACGAGAGTGTTCATGCCATCTATGGCCGAAACACCTGTCTGAATGAAGTCCCTCGGATAAGCTCTTGCAACTGGATTGAGAGGGGCACCATGCACATCCCTTCTGTCCTCAGGGATTATCTCAGGCCCACCATCTATAGGCCTTCCTGTCCCATTGAAGACTCTTCCAAGCATGTCCATTGAAACAGGAACCTTGAGGGTCTCACCTGTGAAGCGCACGCGGGTTGTTTTAACATCTAAATCACGAGTTCCCTCGAAGACCTGAACTATCGCCATGTCTTCTCTGGCTTCAAGAACTTGTCCCTTTCTCTTCTCTCCACCTTCGGTTTCTATCTCAACGACTTCACCATAAGCGACGCCTTTAACACCCTGCACGATCATGAGCGGCCCGTAAATCTTGCTAACGGTTGAATACTCCATTCCCGGCATCAGCATCACGCTCCATACTTCCTGAGAAGTTCTTCAAACTGTTCGTTTGTCTCCTCTATGAGAGCAGCGATCTTCTCAATATCAGGCTCAAACTTCATTCTTCCTATCTTTTCCCTTACAGGAAGTTTTGCTATTTCTTCAACAGGAACTCCCTTGTCCACGGCTTCCATGGTCTTATCATAGAAGTTGAGCAAAATCCTCATCATTGTGACCTGCTTCTTTGGCGGACAGTATGTGTCGACTTCATCGAAAGCATCCTGCTGGAGGTAGTCTTCACGTATCATCCTCGTGACAATAAGCACAGCCCTTTCCTTCTCAGGCAACGCATCCGGCCCGACTATCCTCACGATTTCCTGGAGTTCCGCCTCCTTCTGGAGTAACCCCATAGCCCTGTCTCTCATGGCCTTCCATTCGGGGTCGACGTTCTGATGCCACCAGTCCTTAATGGCATCTATGTAGAGGGAGTAACTTGTAAGCCAGTTGATGGCCGGGAAATGCCTCCTTCTGGCTAAATCAGCGTCAAGAGCCCAGAAGACTTTGACAACCCTCAACGTGTTCTGAACTACTGGCTCACTGAAATCCCCACCCGGGGGTGAAACTGCTCCGATAACGGAAACACTCCCTATTCTCTCGTCACTTCCAAGTGTCTTAACCCTTCCAGCTCTCTCATAGAACTCGGCTATTTTGCTCGCAAGGTAAGCAGGATAACCCTCTTCACCGGGCATCTCTTCGAGACGGCCAGAGATTTCACGCAATGCCTCAGCCCATCTGCTGGTTGAGTCTGCCATCAGAGCAACATCGTAACCCATGTCACGGAAATATTCGGCTATTGTAATGCCAGTGTAGATTGAAGCTTCTCTTGCTGCGACCGGCATGTTTGAGGTGTTAGCTATCAAAACAGTTCTCTCCATAAGAGGTTTCCCTGTCTTCGGATCCTTGAGTTTCGGGAACTCCTCAAGCACATCCGTCATCTCGTTTCCGCGCTCACCGCAACCGATGTAAACCACAACCTGAGCATCACTCCACTTAGCCAGCTGGTGCTGGGTAACCGTCTTTCCCGAACCAAAGGGGCCCGGAATAGCTGCAGTTCCACCCTTTGCCTGAGCAAAAAATGTGTCTATCGTTCTCTGGCCTGTTATAAGCGGGACCTCTGGTGGAAGTTTGCTCTTGTATGGCCTTTTCTTTCTAACTGGCCACCTCTGGTACATCTTAACCTCCTGAGTTTCCCCTGTTGGAGTTCTGATCTTCGCTATAGTCTCTTCAATTGTGTATTCATCCTCATCAGCTATTTCAACTACCTCACCTTCAATCCCCGGCGGAACGAGGATTTTGTGCTCTATTATGCTGGTCTCTGGAACCACACCGAGTATATCACCGCTAACAACCCTATCCCCAGCATTGATCCTTGGAGTGAAGTGCCACTTCTTGTCCCTCGGCAGTGCAGGAGCAGTAAGTCCTCTGGCTATAAAGTCACCGCTCTTTTTCCTGAGAATCTCAAGAGGTCTCTGAATACCATCATAGATCGATGTTAGCAGTCCGGGTCCAAGTTCAACACTCAGAGAAGCACCTGTTCCAATAACAGGCTCTCCGGGTTTTATACCTGCTGTTTCTTCATAGACCTGAATGACAGCTTTATCTCCCTCAAGCCTGATGATTTCCCCAATAAGGCCCATTTCACCGACTTTAACAACCTCATACATCTTGGAACCTTTCATATCATCCGCAACAACCAAAGGCCCCGTAACCCTAATTATCTTCCCCATTTTCCTTCACCTCTTTAACTCAACACCTATGGCTTTTCTTACAATTTCCCTAAGCTGTTCCTCACCGAAGCGTGAGCCAGTTTTATCAGGGATTTGAAGGATTATCGGAAATGCAACTGCAGGAATTTCAATCCTCCGGGCTAATTTTTCTGTTATAAGTATGATACCGACGTCCTGCCTGTCAACGAGCTCATTAATCTTGTTCTTAGCTCTCTCCGTGTCAAGCTCACTTTCTCCAAACGCATAGACCTCATGAGCACCCGCAAGTTTAAAACCCAATGCAGTGTCCTTGTCACCCATGACAACAATTTTCATGCCAGCTCACCTATAATTTCTTTTATCTTCTCAGGGAATATATCATCTTCAATAAGCTTTGCAATAGCTTTGAGCTTTTTAATTTCAACTTCCTTTTGGAGTATGAAGTTCAACGGTATGGCCACACTTAATGGATAGAATCTGGTTAATTCCTTTAGCCTGTCCCTTATATATCTATCAAACTCTCTACCGAGAACTGATAGATCAGTTTCAATTTCTTCTCGGACATTCTTTATTATGCCACCATATTTCGTTGAATCTAACTCAGCTAATGCCATACTGAGATCTTCCACATTAAGCAGGGTTTCAAGAATCTTCTTATTTATAGTCCCTCCAGGAATCAAGAAGGACTTAACAACATCAGCTTTTAAATTATGAGCTTTGGCTCTTAAAATTGTAAGGATATTAAGTTTGTCTATTCTGAGATTAACAAATTCTTCAAGGATTATTTTCTCTTCATCCTTCCTGGAGCTTGCATAATCGAGGAGTTTCATATAATGCATTCTGTAAAGCTGGGTCTCAAACTCATCGACACTTATCTCTCCAAGGAGGAGCCTTTGATAGATCTCCTCGTATTCGGTCCCCTCAAGGATAACTAAAATTTCTTCCATGCTTTTGGCATCTGCCATTGCCTTTATCTTAGGAACCATAGTACCAAGCTCTGTTATATAATTAACAGCCGGCTCCCCACTGATTTTAGCCTTAACAATACTCGAAATGTTCCTGATATCCCATTCCTGCAGGAGCAGTTTAAAGAAGGGATTAACCCGTTTAGGTAAGATTTTAAACATCAAACTGTAAATGTCTGCAAAGGCTGTATCCAGAGCTCTTTCTATTGATTCAGCGTCATAAGAAGGAAGATTCGCTAAATAGTCTTTATAATCACTATCCTCAAGATTTATTATGAAATTGTTCAGTGTTTTGGATTCTGCAAGCTCGTTGAACTTCTGTTCATTGAAAAGTCTCGCCTCCATAGCCCTAATCCTGGCGTTTGGATAAGAGTAGGGAGTATATTTCCAGAGGATTCTGGTCGTTTTATATCCCACCCATGCAAATACCAGAGCAAGAGTAGTATCAAGGATTCCAGTCACAGCAGTTACTTCCATCTTGATCACCTAAATAGAACGTTAGCAATTTCAGTCCTAAGTTCACTCCTAAGTCTGTCCATCCTTGCTTCAAACCTGTTATCCACCCTAACAGTTCTATCAGAATTTTGGATTAGGATTCCACCTATTGTGGCTATCTCATCACCAAGTTTTATCTCAACGTCCCTACCGATTTTTTCTATGATTTTGCTCCTGAAATCTTCAAAGTTTTCTCTAATGAGTTCCAGAGTAGCTCTGTTAGAGCTTATGAGAACTTCAGTCTCATTAATTTCTCTGATCCCCTGTACAGCCAGATCAATCAATATGGGGTAATACTCTTCCTTGGAGAGATTTGAGAGTCTCTCTTTAAGAGCCTTAAGAACCTCCGTAATCATTTCTTCTTGGAGAGCGAGTTTTTTCTTTCTTGCTTCAAGGCGAGCATTTGCAATAATTCTCTGTTTCTCAATCTCTGCCTGTGTCTGAGCTTTTCTAAGTATCCAGTCTGCTTTAGCGTTTGCTCTCTTCTTAGCCTCAGCTTTAATTTTTTCAGCTTCCTCCTTAGCTTGATTCAGGATATAGTTTATCTTCTGCTCTGCTTCCCTGTTGATCTCCTCAATGATGAGCTTTGCACCTTCCATTGTTTCTCCTCCCATTATGGATTAAAGGAGAGCTGGGTCAGAACCCAACTCCCGTAACTATCATTATCAGAGCTCCGACAAGACCAAAGATAGCCATTGTCTCAGCCATTGCAGCAAATATGATGCCCTGTGTGAATGTTTTGGGATTCTTAGCAACAGCACCTATACCCGCTGAGGCAATTATTCCCTGTGGTATAGCCGAAAGACCTGTAAGGCCAACTGTAAGGCCCGCACCGAGCAGTATAGCACTTTTTATGATGTTGGTAATATTGTTCGGATCAGAAAATTTGAAACTGCCTCCGAGGATTCCTGAAACCATCAGTATCAGGAATAATGTTATGAGGCCGTAGATACTCTGGGTCATTGGAAGACCCTCAAGTATCAGGGCATTTTTGAAGTTCTTTTCGTCCTCCGCAACCGCTCCAGCGGCAGCAGCACCTGCTATTCCAACACCAAAGGAAGACGCTGCTCCAGCTATTCCAGCAGCCAGAGCTGCACCCAAAGATACATAAACTATCGGATCCATTTTTTAACACCTCCTTAAGCTTCAAGTTTTAATTCTAACTCCAATTTTGAGACTTCTCTCTTAGCCCGGAAAGGCTCAAACCTTCTACCTTCACCTGAGTAAAACGTTCCAAAAAATTCAACATAATGCAGACGGAGAGCATGAACGAAAGCTCCAAGGGCATTTATTGCAGTTGAAAAGAACTGACCACCAATGAACAATACGATTCCAATTGCAATCCCTATGGGAACTGATCCTATTTTAACGCCCCATATCATTTGAACAAGGATGTTAACAACCATTGCTATTCCCGAAGTGGCCAAAGCCAATGCCATTAAACGGGCATAGCTGAGCCAGTTACCCACAAATCCAAAGAAGTCAGAGATAACAAGTAGTGCTGCCAGACCACCGTTCTTGAGCTCACTGAGCACAAAGAGTACAAAACCTGCACCGAAGATGCCCTTGGACAGTATCATAAGTTCTGGATAACGTGATGAAATTACAAACAGAACTACTGCAATTATGATGAGCATCCATGAGAGCTGATCTAAAATTGCGTCCTTCACTTCACCGTTCTTGAGCTTGACTATGAACCCAAGGGTGTATCCTATGAACATGTGTACAAGACCAATTGCAAGTGCTATTTCAAGAACTGTGAGAGCCTCTCTCATAGTGTCTAAAAGCCGTGGAACATGAAATCCAGCTAAATCAAGTGCATTCCCAAAGTAACTCCCAAACATTATCCCAAGGGACATCGTGAAAAACGAACTGAATAACAATATGTTTGCAAATCTCCACGTGCCATCCCTGAGGTGTTTATGCCCCTTGATCAAGAGCGCAGCGACGATGCCTATTATGAGGCCATACATGAAGTCTGTGAGCATAAATCCAAAAAAGAACGAATATGTAAAGGCCATTATCGGTGTCGGGTCAAACTCATTATACTTCGGAACGCCGAACATCTCTGTGAGCATCTCAAAGGGCTCTATGAACTTCGGATTTTTGAGTTTTATGGGAATTTCATCAAGTTCCTCAGGCTCCGGATCTTTAATGTTTATATATGCCTTGTTTTCAGTTATCTGTTTTATTCCATTAACAACGTCGGGAACATTTTTCTTTGGAAGCCATCCTGTTAGAGCAAATGTCATGTTCGTTCTTGCCAAATTGTTTAATATCGTGGCCTTGTCTCTTTCATTCTCCATTAACTCATGGTAGAAGAGGATTTCCTCATAATACTGTTCAGAAAGCCATTCTGCTTCTTTTTTAGTTTTTTCAAGCTCTTTTTCCTTCTCTTTAAGTCTCGTGCTGTATCTGTTTATTAACTCCCTCGGAGTGCCTTTGCCTTCAGGAATCTCAAGACGTTCTAAGGAATGCTTTGCCAAGATTGGATTGGCCTTCTCATAATCCTCCTTAAGGAATACAAAAACTGTGAGATATTTATCTTTGAGTTCTTTTGAAATACTTACAAATTTCGTGTCAAGAGCTTCCTTTAAGTCTGCCATAAGAGGTTTGTATTTATCCCTTTCAACAAGGCCAACAACAATTTCCAGCATGTCCGTTGATTTAAGATACTCAACCTCAATGTTTAGGGTTGAAAGGAGCTCCAATATCGCAATGTCGCTCTTTATCCTTTCTATCTCTGTTTGGGTTGCGTTTAATTTCCCCTCAACTGCCTTTATTTCTGGCTCAACTTTTTCCAGAAATGTTTCCACATCCTTTATCAGTTCTTCAATGCCCCTGTATTTATATACTCTCTTTTTCTTCTCTGGAGGAAAGAAAAATTCTTTAATTCCCCCACCTTTCTCTTTTTTGTGTGCTTTGAGAAAATCAACGAGACGTGAAATGCTTATACTATAAGAGGCGGCCTTCCTGTAGAATTCATTGGGCACATCTTTTTGAGCAAGTTTAACATCAACTTCCCTAATCTCAACTGCACCCTTCTCATGGAGATAAGTCAGGAGTTTATCTTTATATCGACCAAGGCTAATGAGTTCAATTTTAGCCATTTCTTCAGGTTTAAACATTTTAACTCCCTCTTATGAGCTTTATTCCAACAATAATGGCCTTCTCAAAGTTTTCAACTGCCTTGACTCTTAGCTGTTCAAGCTCCTCATCACTTTGTCTGAGAATCATTTGAGCCTCTTTTTCACCTTCCTGTCTCTTTTTCTCAATCAGAAGAGTGCCCTCTTTCTCTGCGTTTTCAAGAATCTGTTTTTCGAGAATCTTTGCATCTTCTTTAGCCCTCAAGATAATCTGCTTAGCATCTTCTTTGGCTTTCTCAATTCTCTCTTCAGCTGCCTTTTCAGCCTCAACAATCTGTTTGATGACATCCTCCATGATGAGCCCCCCAATGAATGTGAAAATAGATACACCAACTTTGGCTTCCTTAATCACCTTAAATAGTTTATGGTAAAGCATGGGGCACAGGGAAAGTTGCAGTATTCCTTAGATAATGCCCCCCAATAGCAATAAAGACCTGTTGTGAGCAAACATCCTGAGAATATGAACAAAAGTAAGAATAAAAAGCAGAGTGAATTCTCACTCGTGTTCCTCTTTTTTCTTTCTTTCAAGTATGGATTTAATTTCATTCAATGCATTGTTTTTTGCAAAGACTATTATCTGTCCCTTACTGGGTAATTTAGTATCTCCCGAGGGTATGGTTAGATTACCCTTCTCATCATAAACAGCTATTATCAAAGAATCCCTCGGAAGATTAAGATCTCTAACAACTTTTCCTGCTATTTCTTTTTTATCATCTATTCTGAATTCGACTATCTCAGCGCCTTCACGCGGGAAGAGTACGCGATTGAATCCCGGGGTTATTATGTTCCTGAAGATGTACTCTGCGGCTATCTCTTCTGGCGAGATAATAAAATCAAAATATCTGCGGAAGTCTTCAATTTCCTCAAACAGAGCTTTGTTTTTAGGATTACTTATTCTCAGTACAGTTTTAATTTTTGGATTAAGGTGCTTGGCAAGGATACAGGCAAGCAAATTGGCATCATCTTTTCCTGTCAAAGCCGCAAAAGCTGCTGCCTGCTTTATATTAGCCTCCTCAAGGATTTTCTGATCTGTAGCATCGCCCTCTATAACGAGACCGTTGAGGAGGAAGGAGAGTTCTTTAGCCCTCTCCTTGCTCATCTCGATTATGGTGACATCATGTCCCTCATTTTCAAGCATCTTAGCCACGAGATAACCTACCCTGCCAGCCCCCATTATGATTACGAACATCATTTCTCACCCGCGAGTAGGTACTTGGCAATTTCGGCATATGCAGGTCTGGTTATCCCTATTCCTATGAGAACACCGAGTATTGTGGTTACAGCAAAACCTTTGAGGCTTCCGACGAAATACACCAACAGGAAGGACATTGCAACTACAGTTGTCGTTGCTGAAGCTAAGATGACGAAGAATGCCCTACCCATCCTTCTCAGCATGCCGAGTCTCTTGGAGATTCTACCGGCTCTCTTTCCTCCGAGGAGCTCATCAGTTATAACTATCTGCTGATCAACACCAGTTCCTATGGCCGCGATTATACCAGCTATACTCGGCAAATCAAGGTTCCACTTTATAAGCGACGCCACTCCAAGTATTATTATAACCTCAAAGAGACTTGTTGAAGCTATGGGAATCGCTATCTTAAAATTCCTGTAGTGGAGGTAAACTATTAAAAGTACGGCAATTAGTGCTCCTATCCCGGCATAAACAGCCTGATTCTTAAAGTTTTCACCCAATCTCGGGGATATGAACTCCATACCAACAACTTTGAGCTTAACTGGTAAGGAGCCTGTTTGAAGAACTGTAGCTATCGTATGCGCCTCCTGCATTGCACTAATCCTGTCAGGAGCCGAACCCTCTATCTGAACATCCTGTCTTGGAATACCTTCAGCCAAACCGGAACCAACTGCATAAGGGCCATATAAACCGAGAACTCTGGTTATCAAGGCATTTTCACTTTCACCTTTAGCCTGAGTTACAGTTCTAACTGTAAGGTTCTCAGCGGTGGCTTTCTCTTCCACCTGCTTCGCAACATTGCTATTCACATTGATTAGGACTATCCTTTCCTTTTTCAATTGCTTAGCCATTTTAATTATCTCATCCGCACTTTGATTGTTGTATACAACCGGAGTTATGTGAAACGCTTTTTTAACCCTCTCCATCAGAGTAGGAGCTGTTGGAACCTTAGAATTGAAGTCAGTGCTGTTCATTTTATCATAGATGTTCTTCGGCATTACCATGAGCGAATTCTCTGGAACGTCAAGGAAGAAATCGACAGGGTATCCCGCCTTCCCTTTGGCGAGTTCTGCAAACTTTTCAGCAGCAGTTTTTGATATTCTGAACGGAACTTCCCATTTATTATCCTGAATCTTGTATGGAAACACCTGTTCAACATCCTTACCTGTTGCAAATACCGTGCCTAAAAATTCCATATAGAATACACCTTGTTGCTCGATTACCTGTTTTATCCCCTGAGCTTGCTCTGCAGTGCTCACATTAGCAACTTTAACAAGGATTATCTGGTTTCCCTGAGCTTCCACTGTTATATCCTTAACACCAAAAGTGTTGAGTCTGTTTTGGAGAGAGAGAACAACTGTGTTCATGACATCTGTTGTAACAGGCTTTTCTGTTTCTACTATGAGAGCGACCCCACCACTGATATCTATTCCATATGTTAAAGGCCTAACCACGAGAGTAGCAATTGAACCTATCAACACTAAGGTTAAAAATATGATCCTCCAGTTTTTAAGCAGGCTTTTTTTCCTCTTTCTCATTTTTTAACCCTCCCTGCATCCTTGCGGAGGATATACCACCTCAGTACCCCTGCGTTGAATATCCATGTGTTCATGAAATCCGCTAAGAGACCGAATATCAGAACTACAGCAATACTGTCTATAACTTGGGATGTTGAGACCAAGAGAAGCACTACAAGAGCACCAAGAGTTGTCGTACTCATGGTGAAACCTGTTGAAACCGCTGAGAGATATGCATCCTCTACGGTATCCTCCTTCCGCTTCAGTAAACGGGTTGTTAGTAGGATGTTGCTATCAACGGTATAACCAATAAGCATCAGTAATGCTGCAATTGTGGCTGTTGTTAGCTGAATTCCGAACACGGACATCAAAGCCAGAGCTATTGTCATATCTGATAAAGCTGAAAAAACTATGGCGCTTGAAGACACTGGATTTCTGAAGAAAAGGAAGACTACAACAGCCATTCCAAGGAAGGCAAAGATTATAGCTTTAATACCCTGCTGCTGGGCGATTTTACCAAAGGTAGGTTGCACCTCACTGTGAGTGTATTCTGCATTAGGATACTTCACCCTCATGATCTTTATTATTGTAGTTGGATCGGTTCCCACTGGAGCGTATATCCTAACACCTTTCTGGCTGATGCCAGAAAAACTCTCAACCCTAACCTGAGTACCAATTTCTCTACTTACATACTTGGCTAAATCATCAGGATTCGCATTAACACCATATGCTGTTACAACAACACCACCTTGAAGATCGATTCCAAGTGTTGGAAAATGAACTGTAAGCAACAGAGCGGCAATAATAAAAATCGCCAGTGGTATCATTATCATGCTTTTATGATTCATTCTCACTAGAAATCCCAGCTTTTTTTGTTTCTTCTGCCATATATTATCTGTAGCAGATTGTGGCTTTTTTTTATTAGCTTTAGTCTTGGCTTTTGCCATAATCACACCCCTCTTAAGATTTTACATAACTCTGAATTTCTCTGTGCTCGATAGTTGGGGATAATGAGTTTTAAAATTAATGGTCAAGCTTAAGTTACTGTTTGGTAATTGTGCAGGCTATCATTATTCCAAAAGCATGGGCTTAAGTTTAAAAGGCAAATGTGGAAAGTGGGGAATAGGTGAGAGCCATGGAGACAATAGGATTTCACTATGTTGTCGAGGCAGCGGGCTGTGATGAGGAACTCCTTCAGAATGCTGACAAAATCCGACAGATTTTTCTTGAGGCTGCTAAAATCGGCAACATGGAAGTTAAAGCAAGCTACTTTTTTAAATTCTCCCCAACCGGTGTGAGTGGCATGGTTATAGTTGCTGAATCCCATATATCAATTCACACATGGCCCGAGAAGAGATACGCCGCGATAGATGTTTATACATGCGGCGAGACGGCTGATCCTGAAAAGGCTGTAGATTACATACTCGATGCTATCAAAGCTGAATACGCCCATGTCTCTGAGATCAAGCGGGGTATAGAGGAGGATGACAACACATTTACCCACATGATACTTACATGGGAGGAGAAACTCGACAGGAAAAATGGAAAGGGATAGTTCACTCCAAGAGCCTCTCTATCTCATCTTTTAACTTCTCAATCTTTTGCCGGAGTTCTTCGAATTTAATTTTATATGCCTCAAGCTCATCAACCTTCCTCCTGAGCTTATCATTTTCAGCTTTAAGTCTCTCGTATTCTTCTTTGCTTATGAATTCCCCTCTCTCTATGAGCTCTATGGTTCTCACAAGCTCGTCGAGCTTGCCCTTTTTGATGAGTTCGTATGTTTCTCTGACAATTTGGCCGGCCTTGGTCTCGCCTTTTAGATGTTTTCTAATAGTGTGCTCAGTTCTACCAAGCTCTTCTGCAATTTCTCCAACTGTCATTCCAGCCTTTTCTCTCGCAATAGCACCGGCGGCAACTGCCAAGCTGTCGACCCATGTGAGTCTTTCCTCCGGGTTCTTTATCATTTCCACTACCTCTGGCCTGAAAAGGGATGCAAACAACAGAATGCTTTCAAGCTGGTGTATCTCACTCCTTCCAAGCGGATTCAGTGGCACCTCCATACTCTCACCCCCCAGTTTTTCACTCACCCTCAACTACCCCTTTCTCCTGAGAACCTTATCAGGATAAACGACTATTCCCTTATCGGTTATCTCAAAGGGATGCCTCCGCATGGAATGACTCGTCCCGCGCATCTTCCAGACTATAAGCGAACGCTTCAGCTCGCCATCTATCTCATCAAGGTCAAGGCGAATTATTCCATCAACGCCGTGCTCAACACCAGGCCCACCGAAGCCGCGCTCACCGACACTTATCTGGCTCACCAGTATGCTGGTAACCCCAAGGCCGGCCAAAACCCTCTTGAGCTGCATGACTACGCTCCTCGCCATGGCAGGTTTGTTGATGTAGAGGGTTGTAACCGAGTCTATAACGACCCTCTTGGCACCGATGTCCTTGATGGCTGTTCTAAGGACGTCTATAAACTCGCGGATGTCGGTAAGGTCGTGGACGATGTATTTCTCATACTCCTTGCTCTTGCCGATTCCGGTTGTGAATGCGTCAACCATGGCAAAAAGACCTCCCTCCTCATGCTTCTTGACGTCCCAGCCAAACTGGGCCATGTTCTGCCTGACCTGGACGGGATGTTCTTCAAGCGCCACATATATTCCAGGCTCGCCGTTTTGTAAGCCGTTCCAGAGGAACTGCTGGCTAAAGATAGACTTGCCCGTTCCAGGGCCGCCGCTGAGCAGAACCACGTTCCTCTCAGGAATTCCACCGTGGAGAACTTCGTCCAATCCGGGGATGCCCGTTCGCACTCTCTTCATCATCGGGCATCACCTCCGGGCATTTTTAGTTACCAATAGTTATTTAATAGGCATGACTTATAAAACTTACGATGTATTGCTCACCGAACCCTTCGTATAAACTCTCCAATATCAGTAACATTCAGTATAAATTTCCTCCGGCTTTCAGGATTTATCCTCCCTATTCCAAGGATAACTCCATTTTCATCGAATACCACCAGCTTCTTCGTCCCCTGCCATACATATCTTCTCACACCGCTTCTGGGCACATCCTTGCCAGTTGTGAATAGAAAACCCGCTTTTGGCGTTAAAACAGCGTAATTCTTGATGACATTAACGAAGTAGAAAAACTCAACATTGGGATAAAATTTTTCAACGAGATTTTTATCGACCTTTATGGTTCCTACAAACGTTCCATAGGAGTATGGCTTCATTCTGAGATTCTCGATTTCCCTCCAAACCTCTTCATTGACAGCATACACATCCCTGAACTTACCCTCGACGACCGCAAAAAACTCATGCTTAAGCTCTCCATATTTTTCTGCTTCTCTCAAAATTAAGTCGAACTCCCATGAGGAAACTCTTCGATATCTCAACTCCATCATGTTTAAAATTCGAGGTAGATATTATAAGCTTTTTAGTCCTTTTCTATCCCAGAAAAGGTCATTGTAGCTTGATAAAAAAGATTAAGAAGAAATAGTTACCAGTCTTCATCTTCTTCATCAATATCCCAATCTTCGGACTCATCCCAACTTTCTTCTTCAAAGTCCTCGTCTTCTTCCCAGCTTTCCTCTTCAAATTCTTCTTCCTCAATTTCCTCTTCTACCGGCTCCTCTTCGTATTCCTCAACTTTCTTCTTTCTCTTTGGAGGTTGCATTTGAGACACCTCCCACCCCTGAGGGGCATCAATATTGGTAAAACTTGGGTTTATAAACTTTTTGCTGGATAATGTTGGTTCTCAGCCGAGAACTAAAAATTTTAGGGTGAATTAACAAAGTTAAAACAAAATAAAAGTCCTATCCAGGAGAAAGGTTTATATACCCATAGCTTACCGTAAATTGGGTTACTTCAGATCTTAAAGAATCAGGCCATAGCAAACCAAGATTAGAGCAATATGGCGGTAGTAATATTAGAATTAGGGGATTTGGTGGGAGATATGGAGGACAAAGAAAGCTCCGATAGTGAGACACCACTCATAAGAGCCAGAAAATTGGAACAGTACGTGGGAATATCAAAAATATACCCCAAGTTCA
>CAZAPD010000034.1:0-4714 GCA_964487115.1 uncultured Thermococci archaeon
GCCTTTACCAGATACGCTTCCTCCAAGTCCATCTTATCCAAGTCTGCTCCCCGAAAATCCTTAAGTTCTTTCCTTAAATGAAAAATACAGTATTCAGAACCTTCCACCGCTTCATGGGGGCATTGCTTGTTGGGGTTAGAACTATATTTATACTGGCACTTCATGCAACCCACCAAATTATCCCTCAAGTTTTGAACGTATCTGGTAGGTTTCTAAAAATTAGAAAGCTCTTTGTTGTTCAGGTTAGCTGGCGAAAACCCTTTCATTATGTCATGAATTATTCAATCTCCAAAAAATTCTGGAGCTGGAGTATTTGAACTGCGGTGCATAATAATCATTGAATTGTAAACCATCTCTCTCGGCTATTATTTTTGGTATCGGAAAACAACTAACCTCCGATGCCTTCATATAAGGTTCTAAAATTTTTCCATTGAGAAACTTGAAATAGTTGGCATTCTCTCTTGTTATACCAATACTTATTGCTCTTGTGTATTTATCATAAATAATTGTAGAATTATCTATGCTGAGTAGTTTTATTTCATCATAAGGTGTTATTATTGGGTAAGCTAATCCATGTGGCACATCTGTTACAGTAAATAAAGTTCCACCATAAACAGGTACTCCCACAGATGAAGCTATAACTATAGAAACAGATACTCTATTTTCTTCATCTTCTGCTGGTATTTCTGGTAACCCATAGCCAGGTGCTATTATGGATGATTTAGGTGCTAGGATCTTTGCTATATATCCATACTTGAAAATATTTGAACCATTTTCATACAAGAATTTTATATCTCTAGCTACCTCGTAATTTAGTCGTTCATGATTTTTTATAACATTATTTAGTATGTAACCATCGATATTATCAAGTTTGCCATCTCTATAATCTTTGAATATTTGATAACCAATTTTGGAGACATCCAAATTTCTATTGAAAATGAATAGAACCAATCCCTCAGGATTTGTATTTAGTTGTTCTATATAGTTGGGTATATATCTTTTGCTAATAGACTATCTCCACTCATCAATGAAAATGGTAATGTTACATGTAATATCGCTATGTCAGCATTTATTGTGGAGTTGCCAACATTTTTCATAATCTCTTCTGGTGTCAAACCAATTAACCATAAATCTTCTTCATGTGCTTTTAATATTTGTTTTCTTCTTTTCTCAACGAGCTCTATGAATGTGCTATTTGTGTCATATTTCTTATCGATCTCAAGATGAATGTCCCTTCTAGAAACATAACCAAGACTTATTTTTTCGTTATTTAACATCTCAGTAATTATTGATGTTTTCTCTGCTAACGCCCAAGTTACATAAGGCATCTGTTCACTTTCACTGTAATTAAGTTTTATCAGATATGTTAGCGCATAAGAACCAAGGCCATTAAGCATCAATTTCTTGCTGGCACCGGTATAGATTATAGGATACTTTTCAATCAAATAGAGAGTATTGTTTATATCGCTAAGAGAAAACTTTTCGTAAATGTCTTTGTGATTATCTATGTTGTAACCAGAGAGTTTTGTTATGTATGCTATTTGCTCGTTTGTTAAGTTATATTTATTCAGCTCGCTCAGAATCTCGAATGATAATGATGTTGAATCTATCTTATTTGAAATTTCGCTATCGTTCATTGTTGCATTGTACAGAATATTTACTAACTCGGAAGAATTGTCTAATTTGTCGATTTCTGCATCGGTGACTTTACCATCCTCCATTATTTTTAGTAAGTATTCCCTGTAGCTTGCCACGGGAAGCAGGTTGGAGTCTTTTATTAGCACATCATCAAACAGTTTTTCGTTATCATCTTGAATCCCATCACCATCCAGGGGTAAAACGAATTTGGCTAAGTTGATATCCTTAGTTTTCTCGTAAACATAAACCACGTTAGGATTTTTGATCAGGGGATTTAGCCCATTTTCAATCTCAAAAATGTTGTTAAATCCATCATTATCCAAATCTGCAAAGCTTTTTAGTTCATTATCAGTAACTACAGAATCATCCACAATCTGACTTATTTTTTGTATTACCATTCGGTTTTCTCTAACATCCCTCGGCAACTCAAGAAACTCATTTATGAGATCTTTTTCATTAGAATCCAGTTTATTCTCTAATGGTTTGAATAAGCTATAGTACTCAGTAGCGTTTTTTTCCGATAAATAATCATAAACTTCGTTTGTTTGGTGTGTTATCGTGCTGCTTGTGTCGTTATGGCCAGTGGTTGTATTGGCATTATCGTTAGCTAAGCAACCGCTGGCATAAACGGTTGCTCCTATCAGCAGGCCCATTATGGCAATTCTGGCAGCAGGCTTTATAATCCGCTCAAGGGTTTGAGTCATGGTAGATTCACCGCATTCACGAAGGGCTTCAGCGATTGTCTTATAATGAAGGTAATCAGAATTTCTTATGATGATTTCTCTCTCGATGCTCTGGAGCCTTTCGAAATCATTTTTCTCTTTCAGTTCTTCCATTGCAAAAGCGAGGGCGTATAACCTCTTCTCACTCTCGAATAAGTGAGGTATTAAATCCTCCAATCCACGTTCCTTAACTATGGTAAGCTCTTCCTTGGCCAACTCTTTTTCAAGTTCAAGCCAAGACTCCATGAAGAGTATTTAGAATTTAAAAAATTAAAAGTTTTTCATTACACGCTTCAAATCCCTAACAAAGAGCCTGACAGCCTCCCTTAGAGTCTCGGCTTTAGAGAGGGTAATCTCCTCAACTTTACCATTTCTGAGCAAGTCGAGAACTCTGTCAACTTCGTCCCATACGTTGAGGTACGCTGGATCGATGAGACCGGGCTTTACAAAAAACCTAACAAAGGCTGACATCAACTTTTCCTTGGAGCGTTTTAAGCTGTCCATCAGTAGGAGAAAGGTCTGGGGAGTATCAATCTCTTCCATGCTGACGTCTGAGGGAACACTTTCGGGACTGACC
The DNA here is from genome assembly GCA_964487115.1 of uncultured Thermococci archaeon. Classification (GTDB taxonomy): domain Archaea; phylum Methanobacteriota_B; class Thermococci; order Thermococcales; family Thermococcaceae; genus Thermococcus. The sequence continues at coordinate 2,938 of CAZAPD010000034.1, forward strand.
TCAAGGAGCGAGCTTATCAGGGCAGAGTAAAATGTTTGGGCGGTTCTCAGGATTATCAGCTCTGCTTTTTTAGTTTCCAGCTTTCCCAGGAGTCTGAACATCTCGCTAACAAACTCCTCCGCACGGTTGAGCCACAGATCAACGGTTTTTCCATCGAGGAATGATATTTCTCTGCGTTCTGCCTTTTTCCTCAGCTCGATTATCTCTTCAAGCCACTTCAGATACTTCTCATCGAGCATTTCAGTATCAACCAGTGTAGTCTTGACTTCCCCTGGAAGCTTTGAGGGCGGGACTGGCTCTTGCCCCATGAAAGTTAAGAGGGCCAAGGCAGAGGCTGTAATGGCAACATAGCAGTCTGAGGTTACTATGAGGAGAGTTATAACCTTCGCTCTCTCGACTCTCTCCCTTACTTCTTCCAGCTGTTTTTCAGTTGCTTCTCTTGTAGCGTATATTTTCCCTCTCCTGAGAAGCCCCTGCAGTGCCTTAAAAACTCCAGTATCATACAGTGGAACCCCATCTTTGAGATAGGTGCACACTATGGGATCTCCCGTTCTTGCATAGTCCCAGAATTCTGTAAGGAGAAAGATGTTGGAAGCGTCTATAATTGTGGTGCTCACCTTTTTTCCGGTTATCGGATTCATGACTTCTTTTCGGGCGTCCGGAATCGACATGCTGATTCTGGCTATCTCCTACCCTATTTCTTTTTTTGTATCCGGTGTGAAATCTTGATGAGTATCATCTATTAATATTAGCAAGTCGATATCGCTTTCCAGCCCAAAATCCTCTCTTGCAGAGGAACCGATGAGGACAACCGACACCACAAACCTGCGGTGCTTTTTCAGAAGCCTCTCCGTAAATCGCCGGGCGATCCTCATTCTCTTTTCAGCTTTCATGCTCCCACCTCAACCGTAGAGCCTTTCATCCCGGAAGTTAATGTAGAAGAGCCTTTCTATCGGCAGATTCTTTTTCATGAGCTCAAGGGCCATTTGATACAACAGGTAAGTCTTTCCAGTCCTTATGAGACCGTAAACCACGAGGGTTTTGTTCAAATCGGCGGACAACATGAGCTCCTGCTCCTTTACCTCTGAAATGCTGAGCTTATGGAGCTCAACGATGACCTCTTCAAGGCTCAACTTTTTCACCATTTGTACTATCATAATAGACATATTTAGGAATTTTGGGGTAGTTTGATAGGACACTATTTCCAATAATGATTGAAGGAGGAGAATGTTGCGGTTATAAGGGCATTTATCTATGTGATAGACCAGAGTGGGTATTAGAAAGCTCTTTGTTATTTAAGCTAGCTAACAACAATCCGTTTTCTAGATAGATAAAAATCATTTCTTCCAAAGTATTATTTTGTACTTCTTTGGATATATGACGTTTATGTCATGAGTAATCCTGTATATACTGATCCCGATTTCCTCGATACCATCTTTCTCTAACCCACCTTTCAAGCTATACATACCAAAACCCCCTTCTGGAGTAAAAACTATGCTATCACCATATTTCTCTTTCAGCAAATCCCTTATTTCTTTTGGTAATGGAAACATGAATTCGCTGCCTGGTTGTCCAAATGGAACCGGATATATGTATATAGCTGAATATTCAGTTCGCTCATCATATGAGTTTAGTATAGTCGGTATCCCATATGCTTTGAAAGCTAATGTTAATCCATAGTAGTAGGCTGGCCATTCACCGCCATAGTCAGCTGCATGGTATCTAACATAACCATAAGCTACTTTTACTCTTTCATAGTCAGCGAAGTTTCTAGTTA